>DAITQH010000014.1:0-34379 GCA_036833175.1 Candidatus Dormiibacterota bacterium | reverse complement strand
CCTAGCCGGTCAGAGGCCCGCTGGGGTTGAATGCGGCCAGTTGTCGTAGACGTTCGACAGGCGTGAAACGACCTCCGACGTCCCTACGATGTCGTAGATGTACGTCACTCCTGTCGGCGTCGGCTGGCCACCCAGGCACGTAGAGCACGCTTTCTCGCCCACGTACCAGACCAGGTCGTTGGTCAGAAATCTCACGCCAGAGCGGCCGGGCGGCGACGTGTTCGAAATGCTGTTCGACTGGACGCTGTAAAAACCCACACCGCCGATCCCGCCCGAGGTCCGGAACGTGTAGCCGATCCAGCGGCCGTCCGGCGATGCCTTGGGGCCGATCCAGTGCAGCGCCAGCATCGTAGAGAGGCCGGTGCTCGGGTCCCATCGATGCACGGTGCCGCCGGCATCTCTGAAGAACAGGCGGCTGGGGACAGAGGCCCAAACCCCCATCGTCATGTCCGAGGTGGAGTAGACCAGCGACCCATCGCCGGCCTTGCGCACCTGGTCGGGCGCGGTTGCGCCAGTCCCACCGACGTGGAAGGTCTGGACCAGGGCGATGTAGAGGCCGTCCGGCGAGTAGCTGAGGAAGATGTCGTCCTCGTCGGGGTTGACGCCGCGTCCGGGCACGGCCGGAAGCGTGGTCAAGATGCGGTTTCCCGAGGCCGAGACGAGGTGCCACGCGTTGCCGTCGAGGTAGGTGAAGGAGAGGCCGTCGGGGCTCACCGAATATTGGCCCGAGCCGAGGCCGGCGCCGAAGGTTGCGATCAAAGATGTGCTGCCAGAGGACAGATCCGCTTTGATCAGCTCGTTGCTCGCCGTCTCGTACGCCACCTGCGTGGCGCTCACGAATCGCGGGCTCGTCGCCGCGGCGTCGAACGTGCACAGATTCTTCGCGTTGGCGGGATCCTGGATGTCGCGGACGACCACTGTCGGGTCGCCGTTGAGTGCGCCAATCACCAGGTTGTCGCCGGCGGGCACTGCTGTAGAGCAGTGGACCAGCGATGTCCCGCCCCCGGTGGATGCGGGACTCGAAGATGGCGCCGCGGATCCGCTGGGCGGTTGGCCGCTCATGGCCGGCGAGTGGTTGGCGGTTGACGCCGCGCCGCCGCACGCGGAGAGCGCCAGGGCTGCCACCACGATCACCGGGCTCAGGCGCACGCCGGTAACGGTATCCGCTAGCGGATCAGTTGTCCAAGCACCTGGCGGGTCGAGGGCGCGAGCTTGTTGCGCAGGCGGTAATAAATCCAGATTCCGCGCTTTTCCGACTCAACGAGCCTTGCCGCCTTGAGTTTCGCCATGTGGTGCGAGATGGTCGGCTGGGTGAGTCCGAGGCCTGCAGTGAAGTCGCAGATGCAGATCGGATCGTCCGACTTCCATAGCGACGCCAGTATCGTGAGGCGCGTCGGGTCGGCCAGCGCCTTCATCAAGTCGGAGGTCTCGTTCGCCCAGCTCTCCTTGACGACGGGCAGGTCGCAGCACGCCCCGCGCTCTCTGACCATCGGAAGCTCCTTGATCGCCACATCAACATCATACGTAAACCATCGACATTTGTCGATGGATGCGCTAGGATAAACCGATCGACGATTATCGATATGAGGAGCCCAAGCCAATGAGCGACGTGAAAGAAGCGGTTCGATCCAGGTACGCGGGCATCGCCAAGCAGCTGACCGTGGTGCAGCCTGACGCCAGCGCCGGCTGCTGCCAGGCCGATGGGCCCGACTGCGGGTGCTCCGGTTCCTACTCGGCTGATGAGTTGCAGGAAATCGGGCTCAGCGAGTCGGTGAGCCTTGGCTGTGGGAACCCCACCATGCTCGCGCAGCTGGAACCAGGGCAGGTCGTGCTGGACCTCGGGTCGGGCGCGGGCCTCGACGTCTTGCTGTCGGCCAGGCGAGTTGCGCCGGGGGGCCACGCCTACGGCGTGGACATGACCGACGAGATGCTGCAGCTGGCCAACAGCAACAAGACGAAGGCGGGGATTGCCAACGCGACGTTTCTCAAGGGTTCGATCGACAGCATCCCGCTGCCCGATGCGTCAGTCGACGTCGTGATCTCGAACTGCGTGATCAACCTGGCGGAGGACAAGGGGGCGGTGATCAACGAGGCGTTCAGGGTGCTGCGGCCGGGCGGCTTGTTCGCGGTCGCGGACATGGTCGAGCTCGAGACGCTGGACCGGGAGTTGAAGGCGCAGCTTGATTCGTGGGCCGGGTGCATCTCGGGGACGATCCCGATCGAGGAGTACCGCGGGGCGCTGCTCGCGGCGGGGTTTGCGGATCCGGATTTCAAGGTCCACGCGACGCAGACGATGCCGGGTGTCAAAGGCAAGGTGGGCAGCGCCTACATCAGGGCACGTAAACCAGTGAAGGCGTAGGGTCCAGCCTTAGGCGGCGCGCGGGCGCGTTGCGGCTCTCGGTCGCGCACGGCCTCTGTCGTCGCGGGGATGCTCGACGACAGCCAGCACTCTTGGCGCTATAAAGCGCGCAGTCCGGACCACTCCGCCGGTGCGGGTCATCTCGCGGACCTCGACCGTGGTGCGGGAGCTGCGGACCTCGACTGTGCGTCCGGCCTTGGTCGCCTCGACGATGTACTCACGCGCGGCGCCTGCGCCCGCGTCCACCAGAACCTCTACGAAATCACCTTTTGCCACGCTCTTTTTATGCCCAAATTCGGGTCCATTCAAGCGTTTCTAGGGTGACGTTGAAGGTTGCGGCCGCGCACCGCTGACGTCAGAATGCGCCTCCATGGGCGCAGCTGAGGCGGGCGACCAGCCGCCGGCGGGTCTGCTGCCACTCACTCTTCAGAACAGCTACCGGGCGCGCTATCGCGCCATGCGGCCGGGATGGGAGACGAGCGGCGACCAGCTCGAAGCGATCGTCCGGGGCTATGTGGCGCCGGACAGCCGCGTGCTGGACCTCGGTTGCGGCCGCGGTGGCGTCGTGGAGCTGTTCTGGCGGGACGTGAAGCTGGCGGCGGGCATCGACCCGGATCCGCCGTCCCTCATAGGCCACCGCGCGCACGGCATGCCGATCCTGCGTGCAGTAGGGGAGCGGCTTCCGTTCGCCGACGCGTCGTTTGACCTGGTGGTTTCGGTGTGGGTGCTCGAGCACCTGAAAGAGCCGCAGAAGGTGTTTGACGAGGTGAGGCGGGTGCTGCAGCCGGGCGGGCATTTTGTGTTTCTCACTCCCAACCTGCGCAATCCGCTCCTGGTGCTGAACCGGGTAGGCAAGGCATTGCCGCTGGTGCAGACGCGGCTCGTGTCGCGGTTTTACGGGCGGCGGGAGGCCGATACCTTTCCGGTCCAGTACCGCGCCAACACGGTGGAGGCGCTGCGGGCGCTGGCGGCGGCCAGCGGGCTCGAGGTGGCGGAGCTGCGCGTGGTCCCTGACCCCACGTACCTCGCTGTGAACGGGTTCATGTTCACGACCTCGGTGATGGCGGAGCGGTTGATGCCCAAGGGCTGGGGCGTGCATTTGCTTGGAGATTTCACGAAGGGCTGAACTGCTTTGTTCGCCCCTCTCCCCCTGTGGGGGAGAGGGAGGATTAATGCCCTAGTAAATACCCCATTCGGCGTGGCATTTTTGCTATCTGGTCGACCAGCGGGTTGGGGCGGCGGCCTTGTTCCTCTGCTGTTTCTTTTGCGATCATCGCTCGCCTCACGACGGCCGCTCCCCAGGAGCGGAATGGTTGCGGCGGAAACAGGTGCGGTGCTGGGTTGACCATCGGCAGCCTGGCCGTGTCGGTGTCACGGCCCAACACCAGGTCGGCCAGGACCTGTCCCGCCAGGTGCGTCGGCGCGACGCCGTTGCCCGTGTAGCCCAGCGCGTAGAAGAGGTTGCCGGGTTCGAGGGTGCCGAACACCGGCAGGTGCGTAGGCGACACGTCGATCGGTCCGCCCCACGCGTCTTCCAGGGGGACGTCGGCGAAGCTCGGAAACATGAGGCGAAAGCCCTGCGCGGCCTCGGTGACGGCGCGGGCGTCGTGGGTGAATGCGTCATCGATCGTCGGCCGGGCGCGCCCGCCTCCGCCGCCAAACGCGATCCGGCCGTCGCGCGTCGTCCTGAAATAGCGCAGCGAGGTTCGGAAGTCGGAGATGAGCTCCCCGCCGGTCCAGCCGATCGCCGCCAGGCGCTCGGGCGCCGGCGCCGTCAGAACGATGTACGAGCTCCAGGCGACGAGCCTGCGCTCGAGCTGCGGCCAGCCGGTCGCCCAGGCGTTGAGCGCCAGCACGGCGTTTTTCGCTCGGACGCTGCCACGCGGCGTGGTCACGACGGCGGGCGGCCCGGCCTCGAGGCCTGTCGCTGTCGTTCCTTCGTAGATCTTGACTCCGCGCTCGAGGACCACGCGGCGGAGGCCGCGCACCAGCATCCCGGGCTGCACCGACGCTCCGTCGCGCATGAACGCGCCGCCGCGGAACGCCGGCGACTCGCAGCGGGCGCGGACCTCGGCCGCGGTCAGCTCGCGCAGCTCGTCGGGCGCACCCACCTCACGGGCCAGCCCGACCATCTCCTTGCACAGCTTTTCATGCGCGTCCGCGGTGATCGCGTACATGTATCCGGCGCGCTTGAACGAGGCGCCGATGCCGTTCGTCCAGCAGAACTGGCCGATCGAATTGATGCTCTCGGAGATCGCGCGGCACGCCTTCACCGCGGCCTCCGCGCCGTAGAGCGCGACCAGGCCATCCAGCTCGTCCCACCAGCCGCTGGCAAAACCGCCGTTGCGGCCGCTGGGCCCGCCGCCGCAGATGTCCTGCTCGAGGACCACGATCCCGAGGTCGGGTCTGATCTCGGTCAGGAAGTAAGCGGTCCAGAGGCCGGTGAATCCACCCCCTACGATCGCGACATCGGCTGTGATGTCCTCTCTCAGCGGGAGGCAATCTGGGCCGGTCTCGTGAGCGAGGGCCTCGCGAAGCCACCAGCTTCGCTGGGTGCCGGGCTGGAGGGCGTTCCCGACGAGATTAAGTTCGGCCGTCCGATCGCCCGACATTACGCGACAATAGCGCCCATGAGCTTGAGTGAGATTTTGCAGATCATTGCCCTGATCGTATTTATCGTCGCCGCGGTCGGTTGGAGTTGGGGGAAGACGGACCTCATCGCTATAGGCCTGGCCCTGTGGGTGCTTTCGCTGCTGATCGACGGACGCCTGGGGCACCTGTCCCTGGCTGTGGTCCTGCTGCTCCTCGCCTTCATCGCATTTGTGCTCGCCGCGATCGGCTGGGGTTACAAGAAGATCGGCTTGATCGCTGTCGGGTTGGCTCTCTGGGCCGCTTCGATCGTGATTCCTCAGTTCATCACCTAGGGCGCATCTTTCCGCACGTTTGGCACCGGCCGCGCTCTTGTCAGGTGCTTGATGCGAACGTTTGGCGTCAACCGTGCGTTTTTGAGTTCTTTCCAGTCCTAGCGCGCGGCGGGGACTCTTGCGGTGCCCCCTCCTCCTGTTAGGCGCGCGGCGATCACCACCGGGATGATCGTGACCAGGATTACGAACGACACCACGACGTTCACCTCTGGCAGGCGCTGGCCCAGGCGGATGGCGCCGAAGATCCACAGTGGCAGAGTGTTCTGGGCGCCCGCGGTGAAGGTCGTGACGATGACTTCGTCGAACGACAGCGCGAACGCGAGCATCGCTCCGGCTACGACCGCAGTCGAGATGAGCGGGAGCGTGATGTCTCGGAACACCTGGAACCCGTTTGCGCCCAGGTCCATTGCGGCTTCGACGAGTGATCCCTGCGTTCGTCGCAGCCGCGCCAGCACGTTGTTGTAGACCACGACGATGCAGAAGGTGGTGTGGCCGATGACGATCGTCCAGATCGACAGCGAGATTCCGTTGAAGCTGAAAAATGAGTTCAGCGCGATGCCCGTGATGATCCCCGGCAGCGCGAGCGGTAGCACGAACATCAGGCTCACCACCTCGCGTCCGAAAAAGTTAAGGCGATGGATGGCGAAGGCTGCGCACGAGCCCAGTAACAGAGCCAGGGCGGTGGCGGTGAGACCCGCCTGAAGCGACAGCAGCAGGGCCGAGTGGATGTCCGGATCGTTCCACGTCGAGTTGAACCACTTCGTGGTGAGGCCGGGGATAGGCCAGCTCTCGATGTTCGACGTGTTGAACGCGTAGAGAAAAATCAGGACGATCGGGATGAACAGGAACAGCAGGATCAGGACCGCCCACAGCCGGAGGGCGAGCTTCGTCCAGAACCCTTCTGTCACAGCGCCTCAAACGCCCCCAGGCGTTGGGCGATCAAGAGATAGACGGCCATGATCGCCATCGGCACAGTGGCCAGCGCGGCGGCGAACGGCACATTGTTCGCGATGCCCACGTTCGCGTACACGACGTTGCCGATGAACTGCGAACCTGCCCCGCCGACCAGGATCGGAGTGATGTAGTCGCCCAGCGTCAGCGAGAACGTGAAGATCGAGCCTGCGGCAACCCCGGGAAGGGCTAGCGGCAAAACGACGTCCCGCACCGCGCGCCAGCGCCGCGCCCCGAGGTCGGCCGCCGCCTCGAGCAGCGACTCGGGCACGCGCTCCAGCGCTGCGTAGACCGGGATGATCATGAACGGCAGCCAGATGTATGAGAACACGAGCCACATCGCCACGTTCGTGTAGCCGATGTTCGCGGGTGGCAGGCCGATTGATTGCAGGCTCCAGTTGAGCAGCCCGCTGTGGTTGAGGATGAGGATCCACGCGTACACGCGAGCCAGGTAGCTCGCCCACAGCGGCAGCAGCACAGCCGCGAAGAGAATCGTCTGCACGCGTCGCGTGGCGACTCGAGCCATGAAATAGGCGAAGGGGAAGGCTAGGGCAGCATCGGTGATGGTCACCAGCGCCGCGATCAGCACGGTCCGCCCGATGATGTTGTGGTAGGTGGGGTCGGTGAGGATGAGCTGGAAGTTGTTCGTGTTCCAGACCTGCACGATCTGCGTCGTGAAGGGGTCGATCGACCAGAACGCGGTGATGAGCAGCAAGACCAACGCGGCGAGATAGATGAGCACAAACCAGGCCAGCGGAGGGGTAAGCAAAAGGAGCGGGCGCAGCCAGGGCAGCCGCCACAGCAGGGCCCTGTATGCGGGAACGGCCCCGCCCCCCTTGGGGCGAGGCCGTCCGGTTGTTTCTGCCGTCATCTATCCCTTGATCGAGGTCCAGGCGGTGACCCACTGGTCGTACGGGATGCAGTTCTGGCTGCCGTCATCGCACGTTGCGATCGGAGTCGTCCAGAACTTGACGGTGTTGAAGTAGGAGCCTGGCGCGTCAGCGTGGTACTGCGCGCACGAGCCTGCCTGGAGCGCCTCCATCGCGGCGCACGCCTTGGTGTTGACAGGAGTCTCACCGAAGAACAGCGCCTGCTCGGCCTGCACCTGCGGCGTGCTCACGTACGCGGTCCACAGGTATGCGCAGTTGGGGTGCGGCGCCTTGGTGGCGAGCATCCACGTGTCGCCCCAGCCCGTCGCCCCCTCGCTGGGGATGGTGTCGGCGACCGGCGCACCGGCTGCCTTGAGCTGGATGGTCTGGTACGGCCATGCCGCGCCGACGGTGACGTCGCCGTTCTGGAACAGCGAGATCTCGTCGGAGGCCAGCGCCCAGTACTTGTTGATCAGGGGCCGCTGCTGCTTGAGCAGTGCAACCGTCGCGTCGAACTGGGCCTTGGTCAGCTCATACGGATTCTTGATCCCCAGGCTCGGCTTGGTCTTGCTCAGGTAGAGCGCCGCGTCCGCGATCTGGATCGGGTTGTCGGGCACCGTGACCAGGCCCTTGTTCGCGGGGTCGTAGATCACGCTCCAGCTGGTCGGTGGGTTGACGAACTTCTTCGTGTTGTAGAGGAGCGTGTTCGGGCCCCACTGCAGGGAGATCCCATAGTGGATCCCGGCGATGGTGTTGTACGGCGGGTTCTTGAAATACGCCTGGAAGTTCCCGAAGTCCGCGATCAGGGCGGTGTTCATCGGTTTGACGTCGCCGCTGTAGATGAGGCGGAGGTCCGCGTCACCGGAAGCCGAGACCATGTCCCACTGCCCGCCCCCGCCGCCGTTCATGAGGCTCACCATCTCGTCGGACGAGCCGGCGTACTTGGCGCTGACCTTGCATCCCGTCTGCGCCGTGAACTGCTTGACCCAGGAGTCGTCCACGTAGCCTTCCCACGCGATCAGGTTGAGCTGGCCTTCGCCGGCTCCGACGGTGGTCGGTGGCTTCATGGTCGCGGTGGGCGGCGGCGCTAGCGTCGAACCGGTCGGCGTGTTGGTCGATCCGCAAGCCGTCGCCGCGAGCACGGCGGCTGCGGCGAAACTTCCGAGCCGGATCCAACCGGCACTTCTCACATCCATCTTCCTTATCTCTCCTTCGCTTCCAGAACGTACGTGTGATCTGCCGTCCAGGCCAGCCTCACCGGCCGGCCCTGAAACTTGGCGGCGTCGCCCGCGGCGTCCAAATTCTGGCGCACCGCGATCAGCTGCTCGCCGCGGTCAAGCCGGACGACGTAGCGGGTCGACATGCCCACGTACACAACCTCCTCTACCGTGCCGGGTTCCACCCGCATGCCGGGCTCCGGTTGCTCGCCCTCGGTGAGCATGCGGATCTTCTCGGGGCGGACCACGAATCGGACGCCGTCTCGCAGCAGGACGTTGGAGATGCCGATGAACCCGGCCACGAACTCTGAGGCGGGGCGCTCGTAGACGTCGACGGGACTTCCGATCTGCTCGATCTTGCCGCTGGACATGACGGCGACGCGGTCGCTCATGGTCAGGGCCTCTTCCTGGTCGTGCGTCACATAGATGAACGTGATGCCGACCTCCTTCTGGATCTGCTTCAGCTCGATTTGCATCTCCTGGCGCAGCTTGAGGTCGAGGGCGCCGAGGGGTTCGTCGAGCAGCAGGACCTCGGGCTCGTTGATGACCGCGCGCGCGAGGGCGACGCGTTGCCTCTGGCCGCCTGAGAGCTGGTTCGGGCGTCTGTTCTCGAGGCCTTCCAGACGCACCATGCGCAGCGCTCGGTCAACCCGACGCTTTCGTTCCGCGGCCGGGATGTGCTTGATGCGCAGGCCGTAGCCGATGTTCTGGGCGACGCTCATGTGCGGGAACAGGGCGTAGTCCTGGAACACCGTGTTCGTGTCGCGCAGGTGCGGCGGCAGCGACGTGACGTCGCGCCCGCGCAGCTCGATGCGGCCCGCGTCCGGCCGCTCGAAGCCCGCGATCATGCGCAGCAGCGTGGTCTTGCCCGAGCCCGACGGGCCCAGGAGGGTGAAGAACTCCCCCTCCTCGATCACCAGGTCGACGCCCGCGACCGCGACTACGCTGCCGTAGTTCTTACGGATCCCTTCAAGTCGCAGGGCCGGCGGGTTCGGCGGGGGCGCAGCCGGGGGGACCCGTCCGCGCCCTGTGTCGCTCAGTCGAGGGAGGCCATGACGTGCTTGATCTGCGTGTACTCCTCGAGCGAGTAGATCGACATGTCCTTGCCGTAGCCGCTCTGCTTGTAGCCGCCGTGCGGCATCTCGTTGACGAGCGGGATGTGCGTGTTGATCCACACAGTCCCGAACTGCAGGCGTCGAGCCATGCGCAGCGCGCGGCCCACGTCGCGAGTCCACACCGATGCGGCTAGGCCGTAGTCCACGCTGTTCGCCCACTTGAGGGCCTGCTCCTCATCGCTGAAGCGCTGCACGGTCACGACCGGGCCGAACACCTCTTTCATCACGATCTCGTCCTGGGGACCACGCGGCACCACGACGGTCGGCTCGTACCACGAGCCAGCCTTCTTGATGCGCGCTCCGCCGGTCAGCACCTCCGCCCCTGCCTTGCGAGCGCGGTCCACGAACCCGGTCACGCGCACCGCCTGCTCCTCCGAGACAAGCGGGCCCATCTCGGTGTCGTCCGACATGGGGTCTCCGACCTTGAGCGAGCTGATCGCCGGCACCAGGTCGCCGAGCAGCTTCTCGTGGATCTTCGGGCCGGCGATGATCCGCGTGGCGGCCGTGCAGTCCTGGCCCGCGTTGAAGAAGCCGCCGATCTTTATCCACTCGACGACCTTCTCGAGGTCGGCGTCGTCGAAGACGATCACGGGCGCCTTGCCGCCCAGCTCGAGGTGCACGCGCTTGAGCGTCGAGGCGGCCGCGCGCGCGACCTCTTTACCGGTGGCGACGTCGCCGGTAAGCGAGACCATCGCCACGCCCGGGTGGCGGACCAGGCCGGCGCCCACCGGCTCGCCGTCGCCCGTGATCACGTTGAGGACGCCGGGAGGCAGGATGTCGGCCGCGAGCTCGGCGAGCCGCAGAGCGGTGAGGGGGGTCCATTCCGATGGCTTGAGCACCACGGTGTTGCCGGCCGCAAGCGCCGGGCCAAGCTTCCAGGTGGCCATCATCAGCGGGTAGTTCCAGGGCGCGATCGACCCGACGACGCCAAGCGATTCGCGGCGCAGGAAGCTCGTGAAACCCTGCATGTACTCGCCGGCCGCCCTGCCTTCCAGCGTCCGCGCCGCGCCGGCGAAGAAGCGGAAGCAGTCGACGATGGGCGGGATCTCCTCGGACTTGGTCGGCGCGAGCGGCTTGCCCACGTTTTCGGATTCGATGCGGGCGAGCTCGTCGCCGTGCTCCTCGATGGCGTTCGCGAGCTTGAGCAGGCGCTCGCTGCGATCGCGTGGGGTGCTGTCGGACCAGGTCTCGTCGTAAGCCTTGCGTGCCGCGGTCACGGCGCGGTCGACGTCCTGCTCGGTGCCCTTGGGCACGTGGGCGATGACCTTGCCGGTCGCCGGGTTGACGATCTCCTGCGTCTGGTCGCCGGTGCCGGGCACCCAATGGCCACCGATGAACATCTCGTGGCGCTTCAGCGTCGTGCTCACTTTCCCCTCCCTATTTGCGTAACGACTTTGTCTCGGCGGCGACCTCGCTCAGTGCCACGCCCAGGATGTCGAGCCCTTCGTGGAGATGCTCGTCCGGGATGGTCAGCGGCATGAGCGTCCTGATGACGTTGTGGTGCGTGCCGGCGCGGAGCAAGATGAGACCCTTCTCGCGCGCCACCGCGAGCACTCGCGCGGTCTCCTTGTCGGCCGGCTCCTTGGTCTCGCGGTCGCGGACCAGCTCCATACCCGCCATGGCGCCCACCACGCGCACGTCGCCGACGATGTCGTGCTCGGCTTTCCAGCTTTGCATGCGCTCTTCGAGGATGGACCCGATGCGCGCAGAGCGTTCCGGCAGCTTCTCGTCGCGCATGACGTCCATGACCGCCAGCCCCGCCGCACAGGCGATGGGATTGCCGCCGTAGGTGCCGCCCAGTCCGCCTGGGTCTGGCGCGTCCATGACGTCGGCGCGGCCGACGACTCCCGAGAGTGGGAACCCCGCGGCCAGGCTCTTGGCGACCGTGACCAGGTCGGGCTGCACGCCAGAGTGTTCGATGGCGAAGAACTTGCCGGTGCGTCCGAAGCCGGACTGGATCTCGTCCGCGATGAGGAGGATGCCGTGGCGTTCGGTGAGCTCGCGGAGCCGGCGCAGGAAATCGGGCGGGGCCGGGACGAAGCCGCCTTCGCCGAGGACCGCCTCGATGATCACCGCGGCCACGCGTTTGGGCGAGACCTCCGAGTCGAACACGCTCTCCAGCGATGCGACGGCTCGATCGGTGTTCCAGCCCCGGTACTCATAGGGAAAGGGCGACTGGTAGATCTCGGTCGCGTAGGGGCCGAAGTTCTGCTTGTAGGGGCTCACCGAACCGGTGAGGCTGAGGGTCAGCAGCGTCCTTCCGTGGAAGCTGCCGCGGAAGCTGATCACGGCCGGGCGGCCGGTGAACGCGCGGGCGATCTTGACAGCGTTCTCCACCGCTTCCGCCCCGGTGCTGAAGAAGATCGCCTTCTTCGCGCCGTCCAGTGGGGCAGCCTCGCAGAGGCGCTCGGCCAGGCGGAGGTAGGACTCGTACATGACGACCTGGAACGAGGTATGGGTGGCGCGCTCGAGTTGGGCGCGGACGGCCTCCATGACGTGGGGATGTCCGTGGCCGACATTCATCACTCCGATGCCGCCGGCGAAGTCGACGAACCGCCGGCCGGTGACGTCCCAGAGCTCGGATCCCTTGGCTCGGTCCGCGACCAGGGGGTGGGCGGATGTGATGCCGCGCGGGACGTATTTGGCGCGAAGCTCGGTCAACTCCGACTCCAGGCTTTGCTTCTCGACCTTCACCGGGTCATTCAAGCAGATACGATCCGCGACTGTGGAGGGCGTCGGCGCAGCCGTCGAGCGGCTCTGGCCAGGGCGGCGGGCGACCGTGACCGTGCTGGGCGGGGGCATCACGAACCACAACTTCAAAATCGAGGTCGACGGGGCCGCATACGTGCTGCGGATGGGGGGCGCCAAGACGGGCCTCTTGGGCATCGACCGGGCGGTCGAGCACGCCGCCAGCCTGCGGGCGGAGGAGATCGGGGTCGGGCCGCCGGTGGCGGATTTCGTCGCGTCGGAGGGCTGGCTGGTGACTCGGTTCATCGACGGCCGCCCCATCCCTCTCGAGGAGATGCGCAGCCCGTCCACCCTATCCCGCGTGGCGGGTGCGCTGCGCACGCTACATGCGGCGCGGGCGATCCCGGGTCGCTTCGACGCCCACGCGGTGGTTGATGTGTACCGGGCTGAGGCTGAAGCAAACGGAGTGACCATCCCCGCCGCCTTTGGCAGCGCGCACGAGGTGGCGGAGCGGATTCGCTCGGCGCGGGGCCCGCAGCCGCTGGTGCCGTGCCACAACGACCTGCTCAACGCCAACTTCCTCGACGACGGCGCGATCCGGATCGTCGACTGGGAGTACGCGGGGATGGGCGACCGGTTCTTCGACCTCGCGAACTTTTCCGTGAACCACGAGTTCGGGGTCGAGGACGACCGGCGGCTGCTGGCCGCCTACTTCGGGACCGAGCGCGATTCAGATCTTGCTGCCCTGCGGCTGATGCGCTTCATGTCGGACTTTCGCGAGGCGATGTGGGGCGTGCTGCAGAGCGGGATCTCCGAGTTGGACTTCGACTTCAACGCTTATGCGGCAAAACACTTCGACCGCATGGAGAGGACTGCAGTGGAATCTGAGTTCGAGGGTTATCTCCGAGGGTAGGGCAAGCGGCTCTGCAGGGACCATGATGTACGCGCCGTGGGCCGGTCTGTCGGGCGGTCGTTAGGTTTTCTGGCACCAGACCGTAGATCTGATGTGGACAACGCTTCCACCGGACTGCTGGTGGACAAGCGCGACGGGATAGCGCCCACCGCTCCGCTGACTGCCGACGCGTTCTGTCAAACCTACGCCGGACGGGTCTACAAGTTCGCGCACCTGGTCTCGACCGACTCCACAGATGCCGAGGACCTCGCTCAGGACGCGCTCGAGCGCGCGCTCAGAGGGCTCAATACGTTCAATCCAGCCAGGGGTGAAATCGAGGGCTGGCTGTGGCGAATCGTGGTCAACGCCGGCCGGGACGCCGGCCGGATCGCCGGCCGGCAACGACTTGTCTTCGAGCTTCTGGCTGATCGCTGGGCGACGGACGAAAAGGTCGCCGACCTGGGCGACCAGCTGAGGACTGAGGAGGTCCTGGTCGCAGTCCGCGAACTCTCCTCGCGTCATCGCGCGGTCATAGCGCTGCGGTTTGGTGGGGACCTGGCCAGCCCCGTTTGGGTCCGGGAACCATCGGATCCAGAAGTTCTCGTCTAACGGGGTGCCGCTCGCTCAGTGGGGCGGGCCTGGTGACGCTCCGGGCCAGTTCCGTAACCCTAGCTAACTCCGCTGGATGGCGCGCATGCCGATGACCCCTTTCGGTTTCCGGCTGCGCCCGGTGGATGATGTGGTCGCGGTCGCGAAATCAGCAGGCTTGACTCTTCAGGACCACCGGCGAGTGGGACAGGGGGATGCAGCAGCCCATTTGCTCGTCTTCGCGCGTAGTCAGGACGGCCTTGCTGTCGGCAACCCGAGAGAGGCAGCCGCGGCCAGCAAACGATCGTCGTAGGAAACGACCGCTGCCAGGTCGTCTCCGAGGCTCGCTGCAGCCGCCAGGTGGATCGAGTCCAACGATCGGAGCTCGGTGGGATCTAGGTCTCCGGCACGGTCAAGGAGCGCGTCGTCGAGTCGGATGAGATGGACGCCGGCCAGGAGCCTGCGGGCTTCTGGAATCAGACGGGGCAAGCCTGCACGGCGCACAGCTCGCACCAACTCGACTCGCAACAGCGCCGCTGATGCGCGCTCTGGCTGACCACGCAGCCACCTACGTAAAGCAGGCGACTCCGGTTCGACCATCAACAGCTTCACCGCCGCCGAGGTGTCGAGGTAGGCGACCTCAGCGCTCATCTGCCCTCATGTCAGCCAGGATCTTTGATAGAAGCGGCTTTCCCTTGATCGGCGAAATAGGCTTTATGTCTAGTAGATCTCCTGTCGCACGACTCGCTCGTCCCTCGGTCAGAAGCTGTTCGAGCCGGCTTGCCTCGTGCACGGGTACGATGCGCGCGACGGCGCGGCCACGGTCGGTCACCTCAATGACCTCGCCCGCCGCCACGCGACGCAGCACCGCGGTTGCGTTTTGACGAAGCTCTCTGATTCCGACCCTTTGCATGTAGCACTTTGTAGCACATTGCAGCGCAAATGTGCTTCAGGCGGGCCCGCGGAGCACTTCCAGCACTTCTTCGCCGTACTTGCTCAGTTTCGAAGTTCCCACCCCCGGCACTCGTAAGAGGTCGTTCAGGCTCGCGGGCTGCGCGACCGCGATCGCCGCGAGGGTGGAGTCGTGGAACACTACGTATGCCGGAACGCCCGCCGCGCGCGCGGTTTCCAGGCGCCAGCGGCGCAGGCGGTCCATCGTCTCGACCGGGGCGTCGGCTCCATTCGCGGTGCGGTTGCTTGCGCTCGGCGCTTCGGCTGGCAGCGTGAGTGGCGGCGGCGTCCCCTTCGTCACCGCCTCGCGACCCGCCGGTGTGAGCTCGACGACGGGGTACTCGCCCGAGCTCTGGCGGGCGTAACCAGCACCAACCAACTCGGCCAGTAGCTGCCTGACTCGCGCATCACTCCATTTGTTCAGGGTGCCGTGGAAAGGAAGCTCGCGCACCCATTCTTGGGCTGTTGACCACTTGGTCCGCCGGCCGCCGAGGACAGCGGCCACGTTGGCCAGGCCAACTTTTCCGGTGAAGCGTGCGATCGCCGCGAGCCCGGCTTTCACCGCGTCGGCCGGCACCGCCTGCTCCGGTGGACGCTCAGCGAGGCAGTTGTCGCAGGCGCTGCAACGTCGCGCCACGCCCTGCTCGCCGAAATAGTCCGCGATGCGCGCGTGCCGGCACTGGCGCATCTCGGCGTAGGCCATCATCTGCGCCAGCCGCGCGTAGGCATGGTCTTTGAGCGGCGAGCCGTCCTCCAGGCCCGACTGCTCGATGAAGAAGGCCTGGAGGTCGCGGTCCGCCGGGCTGTACAGAAGCGTGCATTCCGCCGGCTGCCCGTCGCGTCCTGCGCGGCCGGCCTCCTGGTAGTACGCCTCCAGGCTGCCGGGCATGTCGTAGTGGATCACGCGCCGGATGCCGGCGATGTCCACCCCCATGCCGAAGGCCGACGTCGCGACCACGACCTTGGTGCGCCCGGCCGTGAAGTCCTCCTGGATGCGGCGGCGCAACAGCGCCTCTTGACGGCCGTGGTAGCAGGCGACGCCCAGGTCGGCGGCGACCTCTTCGGCAGCCCTGACCGTGCCCACGTAGATGAGCGCCTGCTGTCCTCCGCCGGGGAGCAGGCTGCGGAGCTGCTCGCGCTTGGCGCGGTCGCCGCGACAGCGAACCACCGAGAGGGTAAGCGTGGGCCGGTGGAATCCGGTGACCGAGATGAACGGATCCTTGAGGTCGAGCGTGGTTGCTATGTCGGCTCGAACCTGCGGCGTCGCAGTCGCTGTGAAGCCTGCCACCGGTGGGCGGCCGCAGGCGGCAATGGCAGCGCTTAGGAGACGGTAATCGGGCCGGAAGTCATGTCCCCAGGTGGAGATGCAGTGCGCCTCGTCCACGACGATGCGGCGCACGTGCAGCTCGGACAGCCGCTCCATGAACCCAGGACGGCCGAGGCGCTCGGGCGCGAGGAACAGGAGGCGGTACTCGCCGGCGATTGCCTTGCGGAGGCTGTCGACCTGCTCCGAACGCTCGACCGACGAGTTGATGAACGCTGCGGCCACGCCGCGCTCGGTGAGGCGGTCGACCTGGTCTTTCATCAGCGCGATCAGCGGCGAGACGACCATCGTCAGACCGCCCTCGACGACGGCCGGCACCCAGTAGCTGATGCTCTTGCCGGACCCAGTGGGAGCGACCGAGAGCACATCGCGTCCGGCGAGCATCGCGGCAACGACGTCTGCCTGGCCGGGACGGAATTCGTCCAGCCCGAAGACCTCGCGAAGGACTCGCTCTGCGCTTGAGACCATTCGGGGATTGTGACCGGAAAGGGTCAGGTGGGACCAGCGCCCTTAACAGCACGCGAACCGCGACGCGATACGGAAAACGAGACTGTGATGGGACTGGACTCGACACCGCCTTCGTAGCAAGCTGCCCGGCATGGATGCAGATTCACGCGCCAAAGCCTCGGTGCCGGGGTGGGCTCAACGGCTGGTTGTCGCCAACCGCGCGGGTTGGCGGTGGATGGTGCTGGCAGCTCTGGGCGCAGCGGTCGCGGTGGCGGTTTACGACCTCATAACGGGTTGGGAGGTCCCAAGCAGCCCGCTGGCCGGCGTCGTGGCCATTGCTCTGCTCGTATTCACTGTTGGGACTTGCATCGCGGTCCTTGTGTTAAGCCGCAACGAGCGGCGGGCCCTCGCAGGTGTTGCGGACTCGCCAGAGGTGGTGCGTGTCGCGGCGCGGGGCGTCAGGTGGAGCTCACTTTTCGCGATCGGCGTGAGCGTCTTGCTTTTCGCCAATTGCTCCGCGGCAACTACTTCGGGCGATCTTTCAACTGGCGCCATGACCCATCCATCGCAGTTCTGGCCGCTGGCCGCATTGGTGATCTTGCCGCTTGTGGTCGCCATCGCTCTACCGGCGGCCCTAGCGATGGCAGCCAGCCGGCTCGCCGGTAAAGGGCGCCTGCGTGAGGCAAAGAGGCTCGCGTCTCTTGGAATGTGGTCGGCTGGTCTTCTTTCCGCCGTGGCTCTGGTGACCGCCGGCATCGCATTTTTCGGCGGGGTCTCCGAATGCTTTCTCGCTTCAACGGCCAGCTCGTGCGCCGCGGGCGTGGGTGGATTGATGAATCCCACGGCCATCGCTTCGTTGATCGTGATCGTCCCCTACCTGATGTTGATGAAAAACGCATTGTCAGCCGCCTCGTCAAGCCCGGATGGATGAGCGGAGTTACCCTTCTGCGCCATGGATCCGAACACCGCGGCCGGGTGGCGCGACCTCTATATCGGGATGGTCGGAGCGGGCGCATCGCTGACCGGCTTGACCTTCGTGGCCATCGCCCTGGATCCGCGCCAGATCGAGCGCACGCCGCTGCTCCGGCTGCGCGCATCAAGCGCCGTGTGGTGCTTCGTGAGCGTGATGTTCATCGGTGTCGCGGTCCTTACGCCCAGGCCGTTCACCACGGTGGCGGCGGCGATCATGGGCGTAGGTGGGTTTGCGGGAGCTGTCCTCCTTTCTGTGAGAACGGCCCGCCAGCGAGTGTTTCAGCAGCCGCATCCAGGGGCCACCGTGTTCCGGGCCGCCGGGAACATCTTCGGGTTTGTCCTTGCCGGCCTTGGCGGCTTTTCGCTTCTCGATGTGGAGCAGGGTTGGGTGTTCGCAATGCTGGCGCTGGCCTGCGTGATCATGCTGGCCAGCGGCATCGTCGCGAGCTGGCTCCTCGTGCTTCAGATCGGGGTGCCGGCATCCGATAAACCGTGAGGCATGGAACCGTTGCGAAGCTACGGGTGTACGGATTACATGAAGGGACTCGCGGCGCTGGTCGTTCTTCTAGCCGCTTGCACGCCGTCTCCAGCCTCGACGGCGCAAGCTCATCCAAGCCCGAGGGTCGCCGTGCATTCATTTGCCGGCGGATGCGCCGGCACTGCGCTGACCGACGCCCTTCCTCCGTTGTGGGCGCAGGGCGGGTGGAACCAGCCGGCCGCTCCTTGGCCGGTGCCCTGGGCGTTCGGGACGGGCAAAGACACGGTCGCATACGTGTTCGCGACTGAGCTGGTAGCCGGCGCCAGCCCCAGGGTGAACGGCACGAACAACAAGATTCTTTGGGAAGCCAAAGACTTGCCGTCAGGTGCCGGGGTCGCGATTGATGCCCATCCAATGGGCCAGACCCAGCCTGTCATGACCATCGCCGGCGGCTCGAGCATCGTGGACCTTCCCACGGCAGGGTGTTGGACATTCGCGCTGTCATGGAGCTCCAGCGGCAAGCACACCAGCACGATCAACCTCGAGGTGCTGCCGACCGGGACGGTGCCCTAGGCGTCAGGCCTTGTCGAGCTTGGCCGCCTGTTTGATGTAGTACTTCAGGGCGGTCGCATTTACGTCGGCCAGGTTCTTCATCCTGACGTGCATGGCGTGCTTCGCATCGCCTCGGAGCAAGTTGCTTGTCCTCGAAGTGGACGCCCTCGCGAAATCCGAGCGCTCCCTGACCCTCGCCCCTGAACGGGGAGAGGGGATCTTAGGCCCGCACTCTTGTTCCGGTTGGGTCGTATAGAGGCTCTTTGGTCACTTGCCCAGGGACCCATGTGCCGAAGATTTCTACCTCGACCGGTGTTCCGACTGAGGCGTTCGATGGTACGTATGCGTATGCGATTGATTTCTCCACCGTGTATCCGTAGCCCCCGCTTGTCACTCGCCCTACCACCTCGCCTCCGATTCGCACCGGTTCTGAGCCCAGGGCGACTGAACGCGGATCGTTCAGGACCAGGCACGCCAGCTTTGTCGGCGCCGACGCGTCGCGCTTTTTCAAAAGGGCCGTGCGGCCGATGAACTCGCCCTTGTCGAGCTTGACGAAAGAGCCCAGGCCGCCCTGGTACGGGTCTGATTCCGGGCCGATGTCGCTGCCCCACACCCGGTAGCCCTTCTCCAGGCGCAACGAGTCGACTGCCTTGTAGCCCCCGGCGACCAGGCCCTTGTGGCGGCCGGCCTCCCACAGCGTGTCCCACAGGCGCAGGCCGAACTCCGACGGGCAGTACAGCTCCCAGCCCAGCTCGCCCACGTACGTGACGCGCAGCGCCAGGCACGGCACGGAGCCGACCGCCAGCTGCTGTGAGGTCATGAACGAAAAGGCTTCGTTGCTCACGTTCGTTGTGGTCAGCGACTGGAGGATTTCGCGCGCGGCCGGACCCCAAAGCCCGATGCATGCGTACGCGGACGTGACGTCTTCGATGTACACCGAGCCGTCTTCCGGCGCGTGGTCCCTGATCCAGAACAGGTCGTGCTGCCCGAACGCGGTGCCCGTGATGACTCGAAAGCGGTCCTCGGCCAGCCGCGTCACCGTGAAGTCGCACTCGATGCCGCCGCCCTCGTTGAGCATCTGCGTGTAGGTGAGCGCGCCGACGGCGCGCGCCACCCGGTTGTCGGTGAGTCCTTCCAGGAATGACGCGGCGCCGTGGCCGCGGATCTCGATCTTCGCGAACGAGGTGAAGTCGAAGATGGCGGCCGACTCCCGGCACGCTTTGTGCTCGGCGCCGATCGCCGGTGACCACAGGCGCCCAGCCCATCCGCGAGGCCGCAGCGATTCATCGCCGCGAGCCACGTTCGGCTCGAACCAGTTGGCGCGCTCCCAGCCCGACTTCTCGCCGAACGCCGCGCCCAGCTCGGTGAGGCGCGCATAGGCCGGCGAGAGGCGGAGTGGCCGGCCGGCGCTGCGCTCGTGACCGGGATATTTGACGTCGTAGTAGGTCGAATACACCTCGACCGTGCGCGCCAGCGTGTACTCGCGGCTGATGTGGTGGCGGCCGAATCGCCGCGAATCCATCTCCCAGGCGTCCAGACCCGGGCGACCCTCGACGATCCACTCGGCGACCAGCCTTCCCATGCCACCGGCGCCCGCCAGCCCGTGCGCGCAGAAGCCGGCCGCGACCCAGAAGCCCCGCACCTCCGTGGGTCCGAGGATGAACTCGTTGTCGGGCGTGAACGCCTCCGGACCGTTGACCAGCCGCACGACCTGCGCGTCTTTGATGGACGGAGTGCGGACGATCGCGTTCGTCATGAGCGGCTCGAAGCGATCCCAGTCGGGCTCCAATAGGCGGCCGTTGAAGTCGGCCGGCACGCCGTCGAGGCTCCATGGCGCAGGGTCGCGCTCGTAGCCGCCCATGATCAGGCCGCCTGATTCCGGGCGGTAGTAGACGAGCAGCGACGGGTCGCGCATCGTCGGCATGTCGAGGGGGAGGCCGGAGGGCTTGGTGATGAGGTACTCGTGGGCCATGGGGATGAGCGGGACGTTGACGCCGGCGAGGCGGCCGATCTCGGGCGCGAACATTCCACCGGCGTTGACCACCAACTCTGTCTCAATGTCGCCCTTGTCGGTGAGCACGCGGCGTACGCGACCGCCGGTCACGTCGATGCCGGTCACGCGCGTGTCCTCGCAGATCTCCGCGCCGCGGCGTCGCGCGCCCTCGACCAGGGCGAAGGTGAGCTGGCTCGGGTCGATGTAACCGTCGGTGGGGAGGAAGGCGGCCCCGAGGACGCCGTCCGTCGACATCGGGGGGAACATGCGCTGGGCCTCTTCGGCCGACACGAGCTCCAGTGGCAGGCCGAAGGTCTTTGCCCACCCGGCCTGGCGCGACAGCTCTTCCATGCGCTCCTGGCTGGAGGCGAGGCGCAGCGAGCCGACCTCGTGCCAGCCGGTCTCGAGCCCGACCTCTTTGCCGAGGGCTCGATACAGCTCGACCGAGTTCATCATCATCTGGGTCAGGCTGAGCGAGCCGCGCAGCTGGCCGACCAGGCCCGCGGAGTGGAAGGTCGACCCGCTCGTGACTCGCGAGCGCTCGACGAGGACGGTGTCGGTCCAGCCCAGGCGGGTGAGCCAGTAGAGGATGGCGGCGCCGCCGACTCCGCCGCCGATGACGACGGCACGCGCGTGCGACTTCAACTTACTTTCACGACCCCCCACCCTAGCCCTCCCCCTTGCGGGGGAGGGAATTTGGGCGGAGCTTTCCTAGGCCGGAGACTGAGCCGCTTGGATCGCTGGTGTCTCGGGTGCGTTGCGCTGGCCGATCACGTAATAGATGACGCCCACGAGCAAGATCAGCCCGAGGGTGAACTCGAAGACTGGGATGTTGCCGATCGGCCCGCCGATGGTGACGTTGGGCAGCGCGCTGAGCGGCGGGTTCTGGCCGCCAACGGAGGCGTTGCGCGGCCACAGGAAGTTGATCTCCATGGCGATGCCCCAGACCAGGGCAAGGACGTTGACGATGGTGCCCCAGCTGCCCAGCTTGAACGGTGCCGACTCCTTTGGCCAGCCGTTGAGGCGCGCGATGAGGATGGCAAGGTTGCCCAGGATGTACGACAGGTAGATCATCCCGGTCGCGCCGATGGCAATGGTTCCGGCGCCTGCGTAGTAGATGAGCGGCAGACCGGCCAGGACACCGATGACGATGCAGGTGCCGATCGGGGTGTGCAGGCTCGGGTGCACGTTGTTGTAGACGCGGGCGAGCGGCAGCTTGCCGTCACGCGCCATGCCGAACGCGAGGCGGATGGTTGCCGTCTGGATGGCGAGGCAGCAGACGTAGATCGCGGCGAACACGACGAACAGGTAGAGGTTGGCCGCCCAGCCCGGGAAGTTCGACGTGATGATGGCGACAAGCGGGCCCGAGGGAAACTTTGCGGCATTCGTATCGGAGACGAACTTGCTCATGTCGCCCGGGACAGCGATGATGACCGCGATGAGGAAGATGGCGCCGATGATCGCCGCACCGATGATCGACGCGATGACCGCGCGGGGCGCTTCACGCCGCGGATTCTTCGTTTCCTCGGCGAGCGTGCTTGCTGTGTCGAATCCGTAGATCACGAACAGCGACATGAACATGGCAGCCAGGAATACGCCACTCTGGTTGCCGAAGCCGGAGCCGAGATAGCTGCCGTCGAAGAAAACGGACGCCGACTGGTGGTGATAGAAGAGCAGCAGGATCAGGGCGAAGACGACCATGCCGAGGATTTCGAACACGACCCCGGTGTTGTTGACAAACGCCACTAGGCGGACTCCGAAGATGCTCAGCAGCGTCGTGCTCAACAGCACGATGGCCGCCGTGTTGCGCTGCGCATCCGGGGCGTTCGGAATGTTGATGCCCAGGTTGTTGAGCAACGGGATGAGCACGAGCGGTACGGTCGCCACCACGGCGGCGATCGTGAGCACTCCGCAAACAGGTAGATCCAGCCGGTGAACCATGAGTAGGTCCTGTTGGACAGGTACTTGGTCCACTGGTACACCGAGCCCGCGACCGGGAAGTGCGAGCTGACCTCGGCGAAGTTGAGGCCTACCAGCAACTGCCCGACGACCACGATGGGCCAGCTCCAGAAGAACGCGGGGCCGGCCAGGCCGATGCCCAGGATGAACAGGGTGAAGATGCCGGTCGACGGCGAGATGTAGGAGAAGGCGACGGCGAAGCTGGAGTAGACCCCCAGCGCGCGCCTCAGCTCCTGCTGGTACCCGAACCTCGCGAGGTCTCGAACGTCCGCGCTGTGCGCATGCTCCTCCAAGTGGTACCCCCCCCTCGGCTTGCGCCGCCCCGAAACGTTTGTTACAGAAGTGGGGGCGAAGCTATCACTTGGTGCACGTTGCGTCAACGCGCGCGCTTGACGCAACGTGGCAATTCTTACCCGGCGGCGACGTCAGGCACCCCCCCCCCGGCCGGGCCCGCGGAGCGGGCCAGGCCGACCTCCCCGGCGAGCGGGGAGGTGAAGGCCAGACCCTCGGGGCTTTGACTACATCTGGACGATTGGGCGGACCTCCATGGCGCCGACGTGGGCCGCCGGACACTTGGCCGCGTACTCCACGGCTTCGTCCAGGTCTTTGGCTTCGATCACGTAGAAGCCGACCAGCTGGTCGCCGGTTTTCACGAATGGGCCTGAGGTCGATTCGGTGTGGCCGTTGCGGACGCGTACCGTCTTCGAGGTCTTCGACGGCTGGACCGGGTCGCCGGCCTTGAACATGCCCTTGCCATCGATCTCGGCGAAGTAGTTGTTGAAGGCGTCGTTCTGGGCGTTGAACGCGGGGCTGCCCGGGGCGGGCATCTTCGACTCGTCGGCATAGAGAAGGTAGAGGTACTTCACGTTCGACTCCTTTGCGCCGCGGGTGCGGCGGGTTAGACGGGTTTGGCCTGGGCCAGGACTTGCTCTTTCGTGACGCCCTGCATGTGGTGAACCTCGCTGGCGTGCTCCTGCACGCCCTTCACGAGCTTCTCTTCGTCGTCAGTCTCGAGCACCCAACCGCATTCACATTCGACTCGCTTCTTCATGTTGTCTCCTTGTCTTGCCCGGCCTGGCGATGCCATCTTGACCGGGGAGGTTTGGGGAATCTTTGGAACCGGTTCAACGGCTCTCCTGCTCAACATTGACGACGAGCCGCCAGGCGTTGCGCAGGCATACCAGGAAGAGGCTCAGCAAAGCACCGCCTACGTTGAGGAGCGCAGTGGTATCGCCGCGAAGCAGGCCCACCGCCCCCGTGAGCAGGTAGAGGTAGACGATGTCCGGCAAAACCAGCAACCAGAAGCTCTGTGCGAGCCTGTGGCGCCGGCCGGATTCTGTGATCCTGACCACCGGCCCCAGATCCTGGCGCCTCGCCATATCGCGACGGCGACAGCCAGCGCGACGACCTCGCCCCGAATCTGCGGGCCGAGTATTGGCATGAGAAAGAAGAGCGACAGAGCGAAGTTGACGGAGAGAATGGTCAGCGTGCTCTGTGCCAACGCCGCCCAGCGGTTCTTGGGATCCGCAAATACGCCGAGATGCAGCTGCGTTGCAACGAACAACAGCCCGACCAGCGTGGCCGCGCTCCCGGCGCTGGTGGCGAAGAAGACGTTCCAGTCGCCCATCCCGCTGCGGATTATCGACTGAGACCGTCGATGCTGAGGATCTACTTGACCGGGGAGGTGCAGGTCGAGAACGGCGCGCGCCTGCTGCGGGAGTCGCAGTTGGGCGGACCGCAGGGCCGGTTCGTGCTCGCCTATCTCGTGACCGAGCGCAAGCGAGCCGTGACGCAGGGCGAGCTTGCCGAGGCTTTGTGGCCCGAGACCCTGCCTCCGTCCTGGACGGTCGCGCTCAGCGCCGTCGTGAGCCGGCTGCGATCACGATTGGCCGGCCTGGGCATGGCCCGCAATCGCACCATCGCCAGCGCTTTCGGCTGCTACCAGTTTTCTCCCGCGGGCGAGGTGTGGATCGACGTGGAGGCTGCGCTTGCCGGCATCGATGCAGCCGAGGGCGCGATCGCTGTGGGTGATCCTGGCGCGGCCTATGGACCATCGCTCATTGCGACCACCGTACTGCGCCGACCGTTTCTCACCGGACAGGACGGAGCCTGGGTGGACGAGCGGCGGGCAGTTCTCATGTCGAGCCTGGTCAGGGCGCTGGACTGCAGGGTCGAGGCGCTGTCCGCCAACCACGAGCTCGAGCTCGCGCTGACGCATGCCCGGGAGGTGGTGCGCATGGAGCCGTACCGCGAGTCGGCCTATCGGCGGTTGATGCGGATGCTGGATTGCACGGGTGAGCGGGCGGAGGCGGTGCGCGTTTACCAGGAACTTGGGCGGTTGTTGAAGCGGGACCTGGGAGTGGGACCGTCGCATGAAACGGAGGCGGTTTACCGGGAGATTGCGGGCTGAGACAGGCTCCTGCCGGCTGAGCCCAGCCATGCTCCCGTGAGGCCCAGGAGCAGGCCGACTACCAGGGTCAGGACGATCGGGATGGCGGCCTGGTGGCCGAAGCCCATGATCGCCGCCAGGCTCTGGGCGGCCGGGCCGATACCGAAGCGCGATTCTGAGGCGGCCAGCGGGATCCCCCATCCCAACAATCCGATGAGGGCGCCGACCGGGACCGCGATTCGGGCACGGGGCTGGATGATGCCGAATGCCACGCCAAATACAAAGGGCGCCCACCAGGCACCGAGCATCACGCCGACTGTGGCCAGGATCGGAAAGAGCACCACGGTGCCGGTCCACCACATGGGTCCGCCGACCCATCTCATGGGTCGAGGTGCCATGCGATGTTTCCGGGGGCTGTGGCGGCCTGGTCGGCCGTCAGCATCGTTGCGTACTTGCCGTTGAACCACTTGTCGATGCGGTCGGTGTACCAGGCCGACGCTGGGTTCTCGCTCTGGCCGCCGGGGTAGATCGCCTGGAACGTGCCGGCGCCCCAGTCCACGACCATCCGCCAGCTCGGTCCGTGGCTGGATGGAAAGTCCGGCGCCGCGAGAGGCGTGTTGGCGTCGCCGCCGTCGGGCCGCGGGCCGTAGTTGAGGCCGGTCACCTGCGCGAGGTTTTCGATCACGCGCTGGTGGACCTTGCCCCAGGTCCACGTTGTCGAGTCGGCGCCGAGCTGCGTGGTCAGTTTTGAAACGGTGGCCTGGAACGCCTTGCTCATGGCGCCCCTCAGACCGCCCTGTGGGCACGGTGGAGCAGCGCAATCCAATGCCGGCACGCAGCCTGTCGTCGGGCAGACGGTAGACCCGGCGAGGGCAAGTGACTCGAGGTCCTGGCCGAGCGCGTCGTTGAGCTCGGAGCGTTTGACGGTCACGCTTTTGGCTTTCCACCACGGGTCGAAGCTCTGGGCGATGTAGGTTTGCCAGAAGGTCCACCAGATCGTGGCTGCCGGTGAGTTGATGTCCATCCGGTAATCCCAGCTCGCCAGCAGGTCTTTAGACGGCGAGCTCGGAATCGCTTGCAGGAGGATCGGCACCATCTCCGAGGCGAGGTAGTCGCGCGTGTCGGTCTGCAGCGCCATCATGTCGGCCGCGCTGAGCTTTGTGCCCTGGCTCAGCACGCGATGGATCTCGTTGGCGCGGTAGCCGGGGTCGAAGAAGTTCGTCGCGGTGCCGATGTAGTACGGGTAGTCCGCGGTGACCTGGCGCTGGTTGGCCGACCAGATGATCCCGTCAGGCGGGTTGTATACCTGCGGGATGTCGTCGTAGGGGATGGTGCCGGTCACGTCGTACTCACCCGTGCCGGCCATCGGCAGCCACGGCTGCCCGCCGTTGATCTGCGGGTAGTAGCCGGCCGATATGAGGCCGATGTTGCCCCTGTCGTCGGCGTAGACGAAGTTGTGTGTGGGCGAGTACCAGCCGCGCAGCGCGTCGCGGAAAGACTGGTAGTCGCTCGCCTGGTCAATGCCGAGCAGAACGTCAAGGTCCTGAGAGGGGATGTTGCCCGCCCACCACACCGACGTGGTCTGGCCGCGTTCGGTGATGACCGGGCCGTGCACGCTGAGCTTCACCGTGAGGTGGTCGGTGGGGCCGCCAAGCACCGGTATGTCGTAGTTCACGGTGTCGTATTTCTGCCAGCCGCCTTTCCACTCGTACTGGCCCGGGTGGGCGGAGTCCTCGTGTTCGAGATAGAAAAAGGTCTGCTGGTTCTGGGCGTCGGTCAGGCTCCACGAGATGTGCTGGTTGTGGCCGATCAGGATGGCCGGCGTACCGGGGATGCTGACGCCGCTCACGTGGTAGCTCGGCGAATCCCAACTCATCTGGTACCAGATCGCGGGAAGCGTGAGGTGGAGGTGGGGATCGCCGGCCATGAGCGCTCCGCCGCTCGTGCTGCGGGATCCGGCGACCGCCCAGTTGTTGCTGTCGCCGCCGGTGGCGACGAGACCAGCCGGCAGCGCGGACAGGCGCTGGTACACGTCGGCGGCCGCGACGGCCTCGGAGTTTGTGACCTGCGCCACGGTGGCGATCGGGGCAGGCGGCGCCTGGGCCGGGTACGGGCCCGGGTCATATGGCGACTGGGGATTCGTAGGAAGGATGGGGAACCACTGCGCGGTCAGGTCTGGGCCGAGCGACTTGTTGAGCAGCGCCATCACGAGCGGCGTGTCGGTGAAGTTGAGGGTCTGCGTCATGTCGCCCTTCACGATCAGCGAATCGATTGGCGTCCACGGCTTCGGCTGGTAGCCGAGCAGCGTGAACATCGCGGGGAGCTGGTGCGCCGCCTCCGCCTCGGTGATCCGATCGTTCACGCCCTGCGCGTACGCGAGGCCTGTTTCGTGCGACCGGGGCGATGCGGCGTTCCATTCGAGCTGCGCCGTGCGCAGCAGGCCTAGCTGCAGCTCGAACCGGTCGCTGTCCAGCGCTCCCTTGCCCACGACCTCGGAGAGGCGGCCCTCGCCCTGGCGGCGCAGGAGGTCCATCTGGAACAGGCGGAAGCGGGCGTGCATGTAGCCCGTGGCGAGGAAGAGGTCGTGGTCGGTCTGCGCCACGATGTGGGCGGTGCCGTCGCTCTCGAGCGTGACCTGCACCGGCTGCTGCAGCCCCGCCAGGTGAAGGGTCTGGCTGCTGGTTGCGGCGTCGGCGGCCATCGTCCAGGCGCCGGTGACCGGGTTGAACGCGGGACCAAGTGCGGGGAGGGGCCCGGCGCCTGCAAAAGCGGCATAGAGCACGGCGGCGCTGACGATCAGGGCCGCGAGCACGTTGATCGCGCTTCGAACTTGGCGCGGACCCTTCGGCTTGCGATCCGCGGCGACCCGGTGGACGCCGGCGGACGTTGGTTCTTTCGTATGAGCTTCGATCGCGGGGTCGAACGTCACGGCGGAAAGTTTGACCCAGAAGCCCTCTTCAAAGGGGGCTCAGCGAGTGGCCGGGGAGGCTACTCTTTGCAGCCGGGCCTGGGGGCGACGGGGAGAATTCGACCAGGCCGAAAGGAATAATCGGTGCAACCAGGCATTGTCGGGTTGAGGGGAGCGATCACCGCCGCCTGGGAGGACGATCTGCGCGCCGTGCGCCAGGATCGGTACGACATGGCTGCGGGACGGGAAGCGCTGGTGTTCATCCAGCGCTGCTACTCGCTGGTGTCCGATCTACGCTCTCCCATCCAGAAGGCGTGGGGCGCCGGTGGGCACGTGCACGTGGCGGACAGTCCCAACGTCACGGGGCCGGGCCCGCGAGTCTCGCAGACGCGCATCAAGCTGCGCAACCACGGCGACCTCGTCGCGGTCGAGGCGTTCACCTATGCGGACGGCACCTCAAGGCGCAACCCGTCGCTTGGCCTTGACCGAGAGATCCAGGTCGTCGGGGTGGCCCCTATGACGTTTGTCCATGAGCTGTATCGCACGACTGTGGACTTCCTGCAGGTGGCGTTGAGCCTTGACCTGGCGCTGGGCGGATCGGCGTGGCTGTTCGAGCAGATGGTGGCCTACAACTTTGTCGCCACCGGACGGTGGCCGACGCTGGGCGACGTGTACAAGCGCATGACGCGCGAGCTCGCGGTGGAGGACAGCTTCGAGCGCGTGGCGGCGATGTTCGCGCCCGCGCCGGTAGGCAACGGGTCCAACGGCGGGGTCGCCGCGGTTGGCGCTGACGCGGACGTGACGCTGACCCTGGAGCAGCTGCACCGATGCCGGGACACGCAGCGCGACCTCGACAATTTCGTGCAGGCCGTGCGACTGGCGGTTGCTGCGGACCAGGAGAACAGGCGGCTCACGAGCGAAGAGGTGGTGCGCGAGCTGGGCCTGGACGAGCTGGCTACGATCAAGCTGGGCCGGCTGCTGGCCGCGTCGCCGGAGGTGTGCCGCGATGTCGAGATCGGCGCGGCGTTCTCGTCGTGGAGCTTTCTCCCCTCTTACAACGTCCACTTTTTCCGGCGCGTCAACGCGATCGACGATTACGTGGGCGTGGCGGCGACGCTCGGGCCCAAGAATGGGCTGGAGGCGGCACGCGGAACGCGGCCACCGGCGTCGATCGGGGTCGAGACGGCCAACTCGATGCCGGACGGGATCGTGACGTTCCTCATGACGGACGTGGTCGAGTCCACCGTGTTGTGGATCCACAGCCGCGCGCAGATGTACGCGGCGATGAGGCGGCACGACCAGCTGCTCAGCGCTGCGATCGAAGCCAACGGCGGGATCGTGATCAAGGAGCGCGGGGAGGGGGACAGCTTCTTCGCGGTGTTCCTGCGGGCGACGGATGCGGTGGTCGCCGCGCTTGAGGCGCAGAAGGCGATCCTGGCCGAGCCCTGGAGAGACCGGATCCAGATCAACGTGCGCATGGCGATCCTCACGGGCGAGGCCGACGCGCAGGACCGCGACTACCGGTCGCCGGCCGTCAACCGGTGCGCCAAGCTGCGGCGCCGCGCGGTGGGAAACCAGGTCCTGGTGTCGGAGACCACCTACTCGATCGTGGCGGACATCCTGCGCGACGACATCCAGCTCGTCAGCGTGGGGAAGCGGCGGCTCGAGGGCCACGAGCGGCCCGAGGAGATCTACGTGCTGCAACACGCCGAGGTGCCGCTCGAGACCGTGGTCGCGGCCGACGAAGTCCTCGCCTAGGGAAGGTATTGGCGTCCTCTAGTGTTGTAGTTGATCCAGTGAGCACAAGACCGAGCCGGGCCGGCGTCGACCGCTACTCCGTGATCCTCATCGCGGTGGCGGCCACGATGTGGGCTTCCGACGCTTACTTCCGCAACCAGCTGGTCAAGCACCTCAGCTCACCGGAGATCGTCGTGGCGGAGGACGGGCTGGTGATGCTGTTCTTGCTCCCGGTGCTGTGGAGCAACCGGCGCGAGCTGTCCTTTTTGGGGGCTCGCGGGTGGACGGCGGTGGCGATCATCGCAGCGGGGGCTCAGGCGCTCGCGACGATTCTCTTCACCGCCTCCTTCTCGATCGCTGCGCAGCACCAGCTGTTCGCGGAGACGTTCGTGCTGCAGCAGACACAGCCTCTGATCGCGATCGTGCTCGCGTGGATCGTGCTTGGGGAGCGGCGCCGGCCGTGGTTCTGGCCGGCGGCGGTGGTGGCCATCGCCGCGGTGTACATGGTGCTGTTCGCGTCGGACCCGCTGTCGCCGGTGTCGGCGCTGCGCAACGGGCGGCTCGAAGTTGGACTGCTTGCGCTCGGGGCGGCGGCGCTGTGGGGTTCTGGGACGGTTTTGGGCCGGTTCGCTTTAGGGTCGATTTCCTTCTGGAGCGTGACCGCGCTGCGTTTCACCCTGGCGTTCCCTGTGCTCGTGGCGGTGGTGCTGGTGCAGAGTGGTTTTGGCGGGTTCAGCCATTACACCGTGGCCGACTTCGTGCCCAACCTTCTGGCGATTGCCATCGTGCCGGGGTTGCTGGCGCTGCTGCTGTATTACCGCGCCTTGTCGAAGACGCCGGCTTCGCTTGCCACCATCGCGGAGATGGCCTACCCGGTGGCGGCGACGTTGATCGCTTCGGCCCCGCCGCCTTGGGGCTTCAACCAGCCGCTGTTTCCGCTGCAGATCGTCGGGACGGTCCTGTTGATGGGGGTGATCGTTGCGCTCAACTGGTCGAAGGAGAAGGCGCCGCCGGTGACCGTGCCTTACGGTTCGCTCAAGCCCGCAGAGGGCTAGCCCAAAGCTGCTGGGCGCGCACGCCCAGCCCGTGCACCACTGCGGTGAACGCGTCTCGTTGCTCCAACCGTTCGGGGCCGAACAGGTTCGCGAGATCCGCTCGAAATGCGGGGATGTAGGCCGAGCCGCCGGTGAGCAGCACGCGGCCCACTTCGGGTGGCTTGACGTTGGCCGCGGTTAGGGCACGCGTGATCGCGTCCCGGACGAGGTTCAGCTCGGGGCGGATCATGGATTCGAAAGCGCTGCGCTGAAGCGTGACGGCGAGGCCCAGCGGAGGGAATCTCAGCTCTGTTTCATCGGAGCTTGACAGGGCGATCTTGGCCGACTCGATCGCCTTGTAGAAGTCGTACGCGTGGCCGTCATAGAGGAGTGCGTGGACCAGGCCGGCTTCGGTGCCGCCGATGCGGCTGAGGATGGATGGGATGCCGGGGTCGGCCATGAGCAGCCGGACGGAGCTCGCGGTGCGCAGCTCGTTGAAGAGCCAGCTCGGCAGCACGTCGAGGCCGAGCGCGGGTCCAACGCTGGTCTCGAAGAGGACGCCGTCGAGGATCTCGCCGCCGACCGCGACGCCCGACATGCCGGCGATCCTTGGCTCGCCATCGCGTGAGTCCATCACCGCGACGTCGAAGGTGCCGCCGCCGAAGTCGACCGCGATCTCGACCCCATGGTGCGTCGCCTCGCCGATGACCGCTGCGGTGGGTTCGGGGAGAAACGCCACTTCTTCGAAACCTGCGCTGCGCGCTGCCTCTTCGAGCCTGCGGAAGGCCTCTTTGTCAGAGGTTGCCCGGTCGTCCGGGTCTGCGCCGGCGAAGACCACCGGGTGTCCCAGCACGACCGATGTGGTCGGGTGGCCGCCGGCCGCGTCGGCCTCGTCCTTCAGTCTTTTCAGCACGACGCTGACCAGGGCGCCGACGCTGAAATCGGTCGCCCAGCTGTTGGTGCCGACGAAGCCCAGCTTCGCGAGCTCGTGCTTCACGCCAGACAGCAGGCGGGCGTCGCTGCAGCCGCCGCCCTTGCGGTACTGGCGGCAGTCGGTATCCCAGCCATACGGTGCGAGCGGACATTTCCAGCAGTCGGTCTTCTCGTGGCCGGACTTGAGGAAGGTCTTGATGGCCTGGTCGCCGGCGGCGCGTCGGCCGGCGCGATGCAGGTAAACGAAGGAGGGGAGGGTCATGCTCGAGCGCGAGGGGCCGACAGGCACCACATCGACTCGATCCTCGTAGGCGATCGAGACGGCGCTGTTGCTGGTGCCGAAGTCGATGCCGTACCCGAGTGGACGCGCGGTCACAACGGGACTATAAATGGCGTCTTGATGGGGCTATTCGGGTTTGGATTGGGGAGGGGTTATGGCTGAGTACGGTTCTTCGGTGGAGACTTCGGCTTCGCCGGAGCAGGTGTGGAGGATCTGGTCGGACATGTCCACGTGGGGCGAGTGGAATCCGAACGTCTCGACCATGGACTGGACGGGCGGCTTCGTCCAGGGCAGCGAGGGGATCATGAACACCAAGGCGGGCCAGCACCACAAGATGAAGCTGGCGGAGGCGGGCTAGTCTTCTAGTCTTCTAGCTCTCTGGCGTTACGGCCAGCCGCGCGAGCGCCGTGCTGACGGCTTCGGCTTCGCCGGGCTCGAGGAGCGTACCGAGGTTGCGGTCGAGGCTGCGCAGGAACACTGCGTGCGCTTTCTCGTAGGCGGCGTTGCCTTTTTCGGTCAGGTGCGCGTAGACGCCCCGGCGGTCGGTCGGGCATGAGTGGCGGTCGATCAAGCCGGCCTTGATCATCTGGTTCAAGCGGCGCGAGGCGCCGCTGTCGGTGAGGCCTTCGATGCGCGCGAGGTCCTGGAAGCGGAGCATGTCGTTGGGGGCGCGGCGCAGGTGGGCGAGGACCTCGTACCAGCCGAGGGGAATGCCGGTTTTGGGGAGCATTTCCTTCTCGATTGCGGCGGTCATGGAGGAGTGGGCGCGGGCGATGACTTCCCACAGAAGGACGGTCTTGCTGGCGGTGAGTCGGGTCACGGGGGTAATCCTATTCATTGGTTCACAGATATAGAAGGACGAGAGGGGACCATTTCAGTCCCCCCTCGTTGCGGGGTCGTTACTGGGCTTGCGCCAGCTCTCCGACCTTGACGACGATCTCGGCGTCAACCTCGAGCTTGATGGTGTTGCTCGCGAAGGGCACGGTGCCGGCGAGTCCGTCCCAGTTGAGGCCCCAGTCCTTGCGGTTGATCTGGCCGCGGGCGGTGATGCCTACGCGCTCCTTTCCGCCGAAGGGGTCGGGAAGACGGCCCTCGATGGTTGCCTCGAGAGTCAGGGGCTTGGTGAAGTCCTTGACGGTGAGCTCACCGTTGACACGGAAGTTTTCCGCGTCGACGGGCTCGATGCTCGTGAGCTTGTAGGTGATGTAGGGGTACTTGTCGGCGTCGAAGAAGTCCGCGCCGCGAAGGTGGGTGTCACGCTGGTCGCTTCGCGATTCGAGGCTTGCGACTTCGACCTTGACCTTGCCGCTGGCTTTGGTGTAGTCGTCGTCGGGGCTCTCGAACCCGCCCTCAAACTTGTTGAAGCGTCCGCGCACTGTGGACACCGCCAGATGCTTGGCCGTGAACCCGAGATGCGTGTGCGCCTGATCGATTTCGTACTTGACCATTAATTTCCTCCTGGAAAAAGTGAGATATCAGTGGTACTTGCTTGCGCAAGCAACTATTCCAGGCGGCTTGGGTGTTCTTAACAGGCTGGCTTGACTGCCCTTGTTTCAGCGCTCTAGAGTCGCGCGAGGAGCGCCGGCGGGGGAGGACCGGGCAGGAGGAGGGAGGGCCCGCCCAAGCCATGCCTACCCGGCGACGCGCGCTGAGCCCTCCTTCTCTCCGGCTACAGCTGAGGTCGATTTCCTCTGGCGGTAGGCGAGCGATGACTTCTGCCAGCTCACCCACATACCGGCCAGCATGGCGAGCAGGAATACTGCCAGCGCAACAGCGAACAAAATGGCGCCGAGCCTGCCGGAACCTACGGCCGCCGGCAGGGGTGCCCAGTCGACCGTGGCGGCGGCGTTCAGCCAGGCGATGAGGCCGGCGCCGAATGCGACGAGGGCGAGCGTCCAGCGCTTTTCCGAGGTCGACATCTGTCCGAGGTCGAGGCGGCGGGTGCGTGGCGTGACCGGCGCCCTTGCGATCCGGGTCAGGAGAGCGAACCAGACGATGAGCATCACGACTCCGATCGCCAGGGCGACCTTAGGGTAGGCGGTCTGGTCGATGGGCGAGAGGTCGGACGAGCCCGCCCAGGCGGCCATCGGCACGAACCAGATGACGCTCGTTATGGCGGCCGCGCCGGTGCGTCCGTAGCTTTCGACCAGCCTCCTCATTGGGGGTACTTCTCCGCGAGGTACTGCTCGACCGTGATCTTTCCTGCCGTGTGATCAGGGGTCAGCAGGCAGCCGGAGGCGAATTGGCGGCTGAACTTGAACAGGAGGGGCAGAGGGACCACGCGCTTGTTCAGCTTGCGCGCTTTGAGCCAGGATTCCGCGATGCTCTTGAAGGTTCTCGGCTCGGGGCCGCCGAAATCCGGCAGGCGCCCGGCCGGTTCTTTTGTGACCGCCTCGATCAAGCTGGCCGCCACTTCGCTCGGACCGACTGGCTGAGGCTTTACGGGAACGGCAGGAGTCTTGTGGGTTGGAAGGTCGCCTAGGTGGCATGGATGATCGCGTCCATCCCAGAGACCGCCTTGAGGAGCCTGGCGCCGGTGGCGAGATCCGCGTCAACCTGGCCTTTTCGGTGGCGCGTGAGGATGCGGGCGGGATGTCCCAGGTTGCGGAGCTGGATGACCACGTGGCGCCCCCGGGGCGCCTGTGCCACCAGTGACGAGGACGTTCATTTGTCGCTCAAACATCGTGAGCGCAAAGACGTTAAGGGTGCCGACCTCGTAGACTGGTTCCCTCGGCCGGCTAAGCCCGGCCCGCTCCGCTCGGGTCCTCTCTCGCCGTCACGGTAACGGTGTCCTGATCGTCGCGATCCAAATACGAACC
>DAITQH010000013.1:0-34588 GCA_036833175.1 Candidatus Dormiibacterota bacterium | reverse complement strand
TCGCCGACACCGAAGCTGATCACCAGCGTCGATGCGTGCACGCTCGTTACGGCAACGGAGGCATCCGCCGCCGCCGGCACAACCGTCGCGAACCTGGGCGGCGCGAGCGGTGTCCAGGTTCCGGGGGCCTGCTTCTACGGCAGCTCCGACGGCAGGACGACCGTCCTGGTCTTTGCACAGGCATACCCCGATGCCGCCAGCGCCGCGGCCGTCTCGCCAGAGCAAATCGCGGCCGCGATCAACGTGAGCGGTGCGGGAGTCGCCTACGCCAAGCCTGTGAGCGGTATTGGAGACAAAGCGATCGAATACAGCGCGACGAACGCGGGAGCCGAGGGAATCGTCATCTTTGTGTTCAAGTCCAACGTCGTGCTGATGATCGCGGTCACGCCGACCACCAGCTCAACCGCCATCGAGCAGCTCGCCAAGACGGCGGCGGGCCGCCTCTGACCGCCAGGAGGCACGATCCCGTGGTGGGCGGTGAGAGGGTCGAACTCCCGACCTCCTCGGTGTAAGCGAGGCGCTCTGGCCAACTGAGCTAACCGCCCGGCCGATTTCGGGAAAGTCAGTCTACCCAGGGAGCAGCGCGAGCGCAGCGTTGAGCTGAGCGTCTTTTGCATAGCCCTGCGATGGCGCCGTCACGTCGAACACGTCGGTGGGACTGGCCAGCGTCACGGGGACGTCGGGTGTCAATCCCTTGTGGTCGATCGTCTGGCCGTTGGGCAGGTACCACCGCTTCACCGTCAGGTGGATGTCCGCGCCGTCGGCCAGCACGAAGTCCTGCTGCACCGAGCCTTTGCCGAAGGTCACCGTCCCGACCAGCTGCGCGCGGTGGTGCACCTGCAGCGATCCCGCCACGATCTCGGAGGCCGATGCGCTGTTGGCGTCGACAAGCACCACCAGAGGAATCGTCGGCGCCGCGTGCTGCCCCGAGACCGTGTGCCTCTCCACGGTGCCGCTGCGGTCGCGGAGCTCAAACGTCTCGCCGCTCGCCACGAACTGACTGATGACGGCGTCCGCGGCGGAGATGAAGCCGCCGGGATCGCCGCGTAGGTCCAGCACCACGCCGGTCTTGCCCGGTAGCCCGCTGGACAGCGCCGAAGCAAACTCTGTCGCGGTGTCTGTGCCGAACTGGTAGATCCGGACGTACAGCACGGCGTTGCCGATCTCCGTGGATCGCACCGTCGCCACGTGGATCTCGGCGCGCGTGATGGTCACGGAGAACGTTTGGCCGGCTCGCGAGATCCCGAGCGTCACCTTGGTCCCATCAGCGCCCTGGATGAGCGTCGTGGCCTGGTCGGCGGTCACGCCCTTCATGTCCTTGTCCCCTACCTTCACGATCTGGTCGCCCGCCTGGAGGCCGCCCGTCGCCGCCGGCGAGCCCGGAACCGTGCCGGTGATGACCGGATAACCGGTCGTGAAGCTCAGATAGATGCCGATACCCGAGTAGTTGCCCTGGTAGCTCTGTTGGAGGCGTTTGTACTGGGTCGGGTCGAAATAGGCCGAGAACGGATCGCCCAGGCCCGTGATCAAGCCCTGGACCGTGCTGTGCGTCAGCTTGGACGAGTCGACCTTGCCGGCGTCCACATAGTCGGCCTGGACCAGCCTTATCGCCTGCTGGAGCTCGGACAGGTCGACGTTGCCCACCGACCGGTGCCCGAAGTACGGGACGTAGTCCGGAAACGCCTGGTCCACATAGATACCCGCGACGAAGGTCACGATCAGGGCGGCCAGGGCGGCGCCACCCCGGAGGGCGGCGCGGCGATTCATGTCAGCAGACTACGTAATCCCGAGACTCAACACCCGAGCCAGATGCACGGGTCCTTGTAGACGCCGTTGGTCCGGATCTCGAAATGCAGATGAGGTCCAGTGGACCATCCGGTCGAGCCCTCGAATGCAATCGTGGTGCCGCGCCCGACCACTTCGCCACTGTATAACCCTGGCGCGTAGCCCGCGGTGTGTCCGTAGTAGGTCGAGTACCCGTTGCCGTGAATCATCACGAGCAGGTTGCCGTAGCCCACGCTCCCCGGGTACAGGTACACAACGCCGGTGTCCGCCGCGATGATGTTGGTGCCGTATGGCCCGGCGATGTCGAGGCCGGTGTGAATCTTGTGCGGCCACGGACAGCTCGCGTCTGGAACTTCCAGGTAGAAGCTAGAGCAGCCGAAGCCCTGGCTGATACAGCTCGGACCGCATGCCGGCATTGGCCACGCAAAAACGCCTGAACCGCCGCCCGCCTTCGCCGCAGCGGCCTGGTACTGGACGGCCAGCTGCGCCACCTGCGCATCGATGGCGGCGCGCTCGGCCTGCACCGCCGCGTACTGCGCAGAGAGCTGACTCTCGAGCTGCTGCTCGTAGGCGAGCGCCGCGGCCTGCGCCTTCAAGTTGTTCTGCATGTCCGCCTCGGTGACCTTCTGCTGCTGCAGCAACGCCGTCACCTGGCCCTTCTGCGTGTCGAGAGCCGTGTTCGCGAGGGCCACCTGCGAGTGTTGCAAGGCGAGGTCATCGAGAAGCCTTCGGTCCGAGGCCGCCACCTGCTGCGCGGCGACCATCCGGTCCATCATCTGGTTGAAGCTGCTCGCAGTCAGCACCAGCTGGACGTAATTGAGCGCGCCATGCGAGTCGATGTACCGCAGCCTCTGGTTCAAGAGCTCGTCTCGCACGCTGGTGTTCGCCACCAAACGCGTGAGATCTGCCTCACCAAAGCGGATCTGCCTGTTGAGAGCGTCGATCGCCGCCTGCGTTTGCGCAATGAGGGCCTGCTGAGCCGCGATCTGGTTCTTCAGGTTGTTGATCAGCGTGTCGATCGCGTTGATCTGCAGCAGGACACTGTTGATCTTCGACTGGATGTTCTGCAACTGGTTCTGGTTATTGACCTGCTGGCCGATGCCGCCGTCGTAAGCCACGCAGGCCTGGTAGACCGCGGGTGGATCCCCGGGGTAGCAGTAGAGAGCGGCCGCGGGCTGCACCGACAGGGGAATCGCCGCCAGGGCGGCGATCGCAACTGCGGCCACGACTCGCGCTTTCAAGTCAGATCTTCACGTAGCGACGTACGCCGATGTAGCTGCCCAGGGCGCCGAGCAGCGCCCCTCCGATCAGCAGGTCCTGTGCGAGGCTCACGACAAAGGCCGGATCGTACGAGAGCGGGATGAATGCAACGTCGGCCCGGAACCGCTCCACGGCCGGCTGATAGGCGATCACCAGCAAGGCCAGCGCGAACGACGCGGCGATCAGGCCGGTCATCACACCCTCGATCACGAACGGCCCGCGCACGAACCACTCCGTTGCGCCAACCAATTTCATGACCTCGATCTCCTTGCGCCGGTGATACACCGCGGTCCGGATGGTGTTCATCACGATCACGATCGAGACCACGACGAGGATCGCCAGCAACCCCACGCCGGCGACTCCCAACCACGCGGAGAGCTGGAGCATGCGGTTGACGAAATCACCCTGGTAGTTGGTCGGATCGGTTGGATCCACCCCCGACCAGCGGCGCGCCATCGTATCGATGGCGGCTACGTCATCGAGCTTGGCGACATGCACCTCGAGCTTCGCGTCGAGCGGGTTGCCGCTGATCTGCTGTGCGAGCACCACGTTGTTGGGATCTGCCTTGAACTGGGCCAACGCCTCGTCCTTGGTGACGAACTTGACGCCGGTAACCCTGGGGTCGGCCGCCAGCTGCTGCTGGAAGTCGTATACGCCCTGGAGCGGCGTGCCGTCGGCGACGTTGACCGAGATCTCGCTGACCTTGGCTCTGAAGCCATCGAGCACCTGCGAAAAGGCATGGCCGACCAGCAGGTTGATGCCGGCGAGAATGAGGATGAGCGTGATCGACAGCACCGCGGCCGTGCTGACCGCGAGGTTGCGCCAGAAGCTCTGCCAGGCGCTATTGAGCGCGAATCTGAGGTTTCGATAAATCATCGTGGTATCGGCCTGAACGATCGTCCCTGGCGATCTGCCCGGCGTCGATGGCGACAACGCGCCGGCGCAGCAGGTCGACGATCTCTCGGTTGTGGGTCGCCATCACGACGGTCGCTCCGCGCGCGTTGATGCGCAGAAAGAGCTGCATGATCTCCCAGGCGGTGGCGGGGTCGAGGTTTCCCGTCGGTTCGTCGGCGATGATGAAACGCGGCCCGTGAACGAGCGCGCGAGCGATCGCCACGCGCTGCTGCTCGCCGCCAGAAAGATTGGCTGGATACGTGTTGTCCTTTCCCGAAAGACCGACCGTGTCCAGGGCCTCGGCGACGCGCGACTGGATCGTGTGCTCGGCCTCGCCATGCACTCGCAGCGCAAAGGCCACGTTCTCGTAGATCGTGAGGTTCGGCAGCAGCTTGAAGTCCTGGAACACCAGGCCCACCTTGCGGCGGTAATGCGGAAGCTTGCGCCGCTTCATGCGGCCAAGCTCGACCCCGTCGACGAAGATCTTGCCCTTGCTTGGCTTCTCCTCCCGAATCAGGAGCTTGACGAGAGTGGACTTACCCGCGCCCGAGGGACCGACCAGGAACAGGAAGTCCCCTTCGGGGACCACGAGGTTGACGTCGCGGAGAGCTTCAGTCCCACTCGGATAAGTCTTCCAGACGTGCTGGAAGCTGATCACCGGCCGTGTATCGAAATCTGGTGTTAGAACCATAAGGTGCGACTCTTGCTGTGACGTTCCGCGCCAGAGGGCGCGAGTGGCTAGGTCGCGGGCAGTATACCGCATGCCCCCCGAGGCTCCAACCCCTTCCAAAAGTGACAACCAATGGGGATTAACGGGCCTGTTTCGAGTTGCTTGCGGCCGTCTAGTTTTGACCCAGGCGCCAGCGCAGCCAGCTCTCGATGAACGGGTCGATGTCCCCGTCCAGCACGGATTGTGCGTTCCCCACCTCGAGGCCCGTCCGGACGTCCTTGACGAGCGTGTACGGCTGCAGGACGTAGTTGCGGATCTGCGATCCAAACTCGGCCGGCATGACCTGCCCGCGAATCTGGTCGAGCTGGGCGGCAGCTTCCTGCTGCTGGCGCTGAAACAGCCTCGCCTTCAAAACCTTCATCGCCATCTCGCGGTTTTTCATCTGCGAACGCTCGTTCTGGCACGTGACGACGATGCCGGTCGGAAGATGCGTGATGCGCACCGCCGAATCCGTCTTATTGACGTGCTGGCCGCCGGCGCCGGTCGAGCGGTAGGTGTCGATGCGCAAGTCCTGCGGGTTGATCACCACCGCGCTCTCGTCTGAGCTCTCGAGCTCCGGCATAACCTCCACGAGCGCGAACGACGTGTGCCGGCGGTGGTTCTGGTCAAACGGCGAGATGCGCACCAGCCGGTGGACGCCGTGCTCCGAGCGGAGCAAGCCGTAAGCTCGCGGACCTCGCACGATGAACGTCACGCTCTTGAGCCCAGCCTCTTCGCCGGGTGAGGTGTCGATGATCTCCGTCTCGAAATGCTTGCGCTCGGCCCACTTCAGGTACATGCGCATCAGCATCTCCACCCAGTCCTGCGCTTCCACGCCGCCCTGCCCGACTGACAGCGTGATCACCGCGTTGTGGTTGGCAAACGGGTCGGTGAACAGGAGATCCAGCTCGCGAGCGCGCAGGTCATTTGAGATGGCGGCGCGCTCCTCGTCGAGCTGCCGTTCCAGGTCCGGATCGCCACGGGCGAGCTCGTCGAGCTCGATCAGGTCGCGGGCGCGCTTCTCCAGCCGGTCCCACGAACCGACAAGCTGGCGGAGCTCGGCTGCTTCACGCGCCATCTGTCCCGCGTGAGCGGGGTCGTCCCACACGCCTGGCTGGACGAGTTGTGCGTCGAGCTCATCTGCGCGCTTGGCCTTCGCAGGAAGGTCAAAGGTGCTCCTTCAGCTGCACGATCCGTTCCAGGAGCTCCTTAGGGTTCAGTTCAGCGTCCATTACTACTCCAACTTACTTGCGTGGCATGGTTGGCCCGGCTACGCCGGGCCATGACTTCGCGTACGCCATGAAAACCGAAACGTCGCATGGAGAGGGGTTTCGGTAAGGGGGACGGAGTCCCCCCTGCCATTACCGTCCGTGACACCTCTTGTACTTCTTTCCCGATCCGCACCAGCACGGGTCGTTGCGGCCGATCTTACCTTGCGCGGCCGCGCCCGCCGGCGCCTGGCCCGCGAACGCCGGCGCAGCCGGTCGCATCTTCGGCGCGCCGTTGCGACCCGCCCCGTCGGCACCATCGACCTCGGCCGGTCCGCTCTCCATCAAGTGTCTGACCAGCGGAGCCGGCGGAGGCGGCGGTACGTTGCGCTGGACCTGCACCCTGAAGATGCGCGCCACGATCGACGCCTGGATCCGCTCGCGGAGCTCGTTGAACATCTCGAAGGCTTCGTTCTTGTACTCGACGAGCGGGTCGCGCTGGCCGTAGGCGCGAAGCCCGATCCCTTCGCGGAAATGCTCCATCTGGGTCAGGTACTCCATCCACTGCCAGTCGATGGTCTGCAGCATCACGTCGCGCTCGACCAGCGGCATCAGGTCCGTGCCTATCTCTTCCACCTTCTTGTCGTAGGTGTCGGAGGCTGCCTGGTAGAGATGGTCCAGCAGGCCCTCGGGCCCACTACCCAGCGCCTCCTCCGGAATTTGTGAATCCGGCGCGATCGGCAGGTACGCGTTCAGGTACTTGACCAGACCTTCCAGGTCCCAGTTCTCCGCGTGGCGGCTCTGGCAGTGCTGTTCGATGCCCTTGGCGATGATGTCTTTCGCGTAGCCGAGAATGTTTCCGCGAGCATCAGCGCCCTCGAGCACCTTGCGGCGCTCTTGGTAGACGATCTGGCGCTGCTTGTTCATCACGTCGTCGTACTCGACCACGTGCTTGCGAGCGTCGAAATGCATGCCCTCGACCTTCTTCTGCGCCCCGGCGATCGATCGCGCTACCCACGGATGCTCGATCGGCTCTACCTCGAGGCTGTCCATCAGCCTTCCGATGCGATCGGCGGCGGGTCCGAAGATCTTCATCAGGTCGTCTTCGAGCGAGATGAAGAACCGGCTGGACCCAGGATCGCCCTGGCGTCCGGCTCGACCGCGCAGCTGGTTGTCGATACGTCTGCTCTCATGGCGTTCGGTGCCGATGATGTGCAGACCGCCCACCTCGGTCACGCCCTTGCCGAGCACGATGTCGGTGCCTCGGCCCGCCATGTTGGTTGCAATGGTCACCGCCGAGGGCTGACCCGCCTCGGCGACGATGGCCGCTTCGCGTTCGTGCTGCTTGGCGTTGAGCACGTTGTGCTTGACACCGCGCTTTTCGAGCATTCGCGCCAGCCGCTCGGACTTCTCGACCGAAACAGTGCCGACGAGCACCGGCCGCCTCTCCTTGTTCATCTCCACGATCTGGTCGATGACGGCCTCGAATTTCGACTGCTCCGTCTTGTAGATCAAGTCCGGGCTGTCGGTGCGGACCATTGCGCGGTGAGTTGGGATGACAAGCACGTCCAGCCCGTAGATCTTGTGAAACTCCTCGGCCTCGGTCAGCGCGGTACCGGTCATGCCGGCGAGCTTGTCGTACTGGCGGAAGTAGTTCTGCACCGTGATCGTCGCGATCGTCTTCTGCTCCTGCTGGACCTTGACGCCCTCTTTGGCCTCGACGGCCTGGTGCAAGCCATCGGACCAGCGGCGGCCTTGCATGGTGCGTCCGGTGAACTCGTCGACGATGATCACCTCGCCGTCCTTGACCAGGTAGTCGCGGTCGCGCAGGAACAGGGCCTTGGCCTTGAGGGCCTGGTTGATCTGGTGCGCCTCGAGCACGTTTTCCAGGTCGTAGATATTGCGAATGCCGGTCCAGCGCTCCATCTTCGCGATGCCCGCTTCGGTGAGCGAAGCGGACTTGTGCTTGAGGTCTACCTCGTAGTCCTCGCCCTCAGCAAGGCGCCCCGCCCAGCGCGCGAACTCGTAGTACTTCTCGGTCGACTCATCTGACTGGCCGGAAATGATGTGAGGCGTGCGCGCCTCGTCGATGAGGATCGAGTCCACCTCGTCGACGATCGCGTAGTTCAGCGGGCGCTGGCTGCACTGCGACAGGTCGCGCGCCATGTTGTCGCGGAGGTAGTCGAACGCAAGCTCGGAGTTGGTGGCGTACGTGATGTCCGCCATGTAGGCCTCGCGCTTGGTCACCGGTCGCATGTGCTGCAGGCGGGAATCTCCATGCGCCTCGTCGACGTACTCGGGGTCGTATATGTAGGTTCCGGCCGTGCCGACGTTGATTCCCACGCTCATGCCGAGGAGGTTGTAGATAGGGCCCATCCAGCCGGCGTCGCGCCGTGCGAGGTAGTCGTTCACAGTCACGAGGTGGACACCCTTGCCGGGCAGGGCGTTCAGGTAGAGGGCCAGGCTCGCCACCAGCGTCTTGCCTTCACCTGTCTTCATCTCGGCGATCTTTCCCTGGTGCAGGACAAGGCCACCGACCAGCTGGACGTCGAACTGGCGAAGCCCGATCGTTCGGCGGCTCGACTCGCGGCAAAGGCCGAATGCCTCGATCAGGAGATCGTCGAGGTCCTGGCCTCCCTTGGCCCGCTCGCGCAGCTCGTCCGATCGCGCCCGAAGGGCGGCGTCGTCCAGCTCCTTGAGCTCGGGCTCAAGGGCGTTGATGGCGGTGGCCACGGTGAGGTGGCGCTTGACCTCGCGCTCGTTCGGGTCAAATAGCTTCGTAAGAGGGGATAGCACAGCTAGATCTAGGGTACCCGGACATGGTCGCTTCGAATCTGAATCCACGCCTGGATGGGCCTCGCAGCGCCCCCCACCCTACCCTACCCCTGCGGGGGAGGGGCTTAAACGATGATCGGCTCGATCACGGCCATGGTGCCGTCCGCCCGGCGGGCCAGAATCTGGATGGCGCCGGAATCCTCGTCGAGAAAGACGTAAAAGGCCTGGCCGTCGGCTTCCAGCTCCTCGACCGCCTCCGATACCGACATCGGGCGCAGCTTCAGGCGGATTCGCTCCGGCTCCGGCGACCTGGCCTCCTCCCCATCTTGCGGCGGCACGCGCACCGGGGAGACTGGCTTCTTGCGGTGGGTGACCTTCTCTTTGTACTTGACGACCTGCCGGTCGATCTTATCGAGAGCAAGGTCAAGGGCGGAAAGGGCGTCAGCGCCTCGCTCGTGGGCCGACAGCACAGGCGTCCGGCGTCCGTCCATGTGGATGTTGATACGGCACACGATCGTGGCCAGACCGGAGCGCTTGCGCTCCTCGGAGAAATCCACGTCGGCTTCAGCGACCTTGCCAAAATGCCGCTCGAGCCTGGACAGCTTGCGCTCGGCGTTCTCGCGCACCTCCTGCCCCAGACCGTCGGTACGGTCGTGCAGGAGGACCTTCACAAACCGAGTATATGACTCATCGGCGCGGGCCGTCCGCGAGCGATTCTAGTGAGCCGAGGGCTTATATCCGGGCGGCGGCGGGAAGAGAATCGTGATCTCCTTCGGTAGAGGAATTCCCTGGGCGAAGATGCGGTCGAGGATCTTCGGCCGTAGGCCGGTCGGCTTGAACTCGGCGATCACCTTTCCCTCGGCTGTGGCTCCCTTCTGCTCCAGAACGAAGATGTCCTGCATCGTGATGATGTCCTGCTCCATGCCCACGATCTCCGTGATCGCGGTCACCTTGCGAGAGCCGTCGCGGAGACGGTTCAGCTGGCAGATCATGTTGATGCCGCTGCCCACCTGCTGCCGGATGGCACGCACGGGCAGGTCCACGCCGGCCATCAGCACCAGCGTCTCGAGCCGGGCGAGGGCGTCGCGAGGAGTGTTAGCGTGAAGCGTCGTCATCGAGCCGTCATGACCGGTGTTCATGGCCTGCAGCATGTCGAGGGCCTCACCGCCGCGGCACTCGCCGACCACGATGCGCTCAGGGCGCATACGCAGGGCGTTGATGACAAGGCGCTGGATGGTGACCTCGCCCTCTCCGTTGATGTCCTTCGGTCGTGTCTCGAGCCGGCAGACGTGCTCCTGGTGGAGCTGCAGCTCGGCCGCGTCCTCGATGGTCACGATCCGGTCCTCCACCGGGATGAAGCCGGACAGCACGTTGAGGAACGTGGTCTTCCCAGTACCGGTGCCGCCGGAGATGATGATGTTGGCCTTGGCGAGCACGGCAGCCTTGAGGAAGCCAAAGCCGGCTTCGTTGCAGCTGCCGAAGCGGATCAGGTCTTCGACCTGGAAAGGATCGCGGGAGAACTTGCGAATCGTGAGCAGCGGACCGTTCAACGCGAGCGGTCGGATGACGGCGTTGACACGGGAGCCATCAGCCAGGCGGGCGTCGCAAAGTGGCGAGCGCTCGTCGATGCGGCGTCCGACGGTGCGCACGATGAACTGAATGACGTTGAGGAGGGCGTCTTCGTCCACGAACTTGATGTTCGTCAAGACGACTTTGCCGCCCATTTCGACGTAAACATGGTCGGCGCCGTTGACCATGATCTCCGTCACGCGGTCGTCGCGGATCAGGGGCTCGATCGGCCCTAGCTGCTGGTAGTACTCATCGATGTTGATGCCTGGGATCCGAACTGCCATTGGCTAGCCTCCGCTTCGGAATTGAACCGGCTGCCAACTATACGTTAACCCTCGCCACTGAGACCCCCATTACCGGTCCCGATCCAGCCGATCTCAGAGCGGCCGCGCATGCCTCGAGAGTGGCCCCGGTTGTGGCCACGTCGTCGATCAAAAGTATCGAACCGGCGCCCAGGGGCGATCCGCGCCACTCAAATGCGCCCTTCACGTTGTCGAGGCGCCAGCGTCGGTCGTGGCCCACCTGGGGCGGCGTGGCACGCGTGCGGAGGAGCTCGCCGGGCGGTTTGGTGAGCGACAGGCGCCACCGGAGCTCGCGCGCAAGGAGCTCAGACTGGTTGAAGCCGCGCTGTCGCTGCCGAGAGCTGTGGAGCGGCACTGCGACCGCCCACGCCGCCGATACGCCCTCCACGACCAGCCTCTCGGCCACCAGAAGGGCGAGCGGCCCGGCCAGCCGCCTCCAGCCGTGGTACTTGAAGCGCTGGAGAGCAACCTCCAGCGGGCCCTCGTACGCCGCGGCGGAGCGCAGCCTCGAGAGGGACTTCAGGCGCGCGCGGCAGCCGCAGTCGCTGCGCGCGGACTCGATCTCTGCTCCGCAGCGGCGACACAGAGGTTCCTCCAGGCGCCGGATGCGAGAGCGGCACCGGCCGCACAGCCACGAGCCGACCACCCGGCACCCGCCGCACCGCGGTGGAAGGAAGAGGTCGACCAGCCGGCTCCGCATGACCCGAACCTACGCGACAGGGTCAAGGGGTCCTTAACAGCGCTCAGGAGATGACGAGCTGATCGCCGCGCTGGAGGTCGATTCCCGACGTCGAGCCCGGAGGGAGCTCGAGGACGCTGTGCGCTCCCCACTCGAGCCAGACCACTCCCCACCACGGGGGCAGCTTCCGATAGACCTTCTTCACTCGCTCCTTGCTGTCGAGGAACACTGCGTCGATGGGAAATCGCATGAACATCATGTGGATGCCGTTGCAGGGCGCGATCCACATGCCTCGACCAGGTTCGAGGCTGCGCCGAAACATGAGGCCAATGCCACGGCCGAGAAATGTCGCCGGCATCTCGAGCTCTTCCGCCAGCACCATCCCTGTCCGTTCATGCACCGCGCGCCGTCCTGCCATAGCGATCGATTAGCTTAATTCGCTGCATGGACTTCGACATTGATGGTGTCCGCCTGCATTACGAGGTGCACGGACCCGAAAGTGGAATGCCGGTCGTGGCGGTTCACGGTTTCGCTTCCGACTATCGCCTGAACTGGGTCGGCACGCGGTGGCAGGAGGCGCTCACCACCGCAGGCTTTCGTGTTTTCGGCCTCGACTGCCGCGGACACGGACACAGCGACAAGCCTCACGAGCGAAAGGCCTATGCGGTGAAGACGATGGCGGGCGACGTGGTTCGGTTCCTAGACCACGTGGAGGTTCCTGCGGCACGTTATCTCGGGTACTCGATGGGCGGGCGGATCGGGCTGCAGGTCGTCATCGACTTTCCGGACCGCGTACAGCGTGCCGTGCTGGGCGGCATCGGCGCGGCCGGGGCGATCGAGAGCGCCGAGGCGATAGCCGACTCGTTTCTGCGGGGCGAGGCGACCGACGATCCGATCGCGCAGTCGTTCTACAGCTTTGCGTCGGCACGCCCGATCAACGACTTGAAGGCGCTGGCGGCCTGCATCACGGGCCTGCAGCCGGTGATGGACCCTCGGGAGCTTGCCGCGATCCAGACGCCGATCCTGGTCGTGGTCGGGGAGCGCGATGACATCGCGCGCGGCGCGCCCGAACTGGTCGAGCTGATCCCGTCGTCTCGCCTGGTGACGATTCCCCGCCGCGACCACATGAGCGCGGTGCCGGCGCGGGAGTTCAAACAGGCCGCGATCGAGTTCCTCTCGGCGGAGTGAGAAGCAAAACGCACGACTGTGCCCAAACGAGCGAAAAGAACGCACGCCAAACGCACGTTTGGCGCCAAACATGCGGATTCCGGCTCGGTGCCCCGACCGTCATCCAGGCAGTCTCCTCCGAGGGCCCTCCCTCCTCCGGAGCTCCTCCCCCAGCTCCTTACGCACCAACTGAGCTCGAATTTAGATTGAAGCGAGCGGCTTCACAACCCAGCCTGTTAAGAAGCCGCCCTACCCCGCTCGGTGGCGGTAGCGGACGCGGTGCTTGGTCCGGGTCATAGCCGCGCCCGTTGGTACCACCGAGATCGTCCCGTCGGGTTCCAGCACCGCCAACTGCACGTCCTTCATGTCGACGATGCCATGCTCCCGCATCGACATCTCGACCTCCTCCTGGTCGACGCCCTCTTTCTTCATCACCTCGGGTATGTACTTGCCATCCCTGACGATGATGGCCGGGGCCGGGGTAAACAGCCGGTGGAATCGGGGCATGCTGTCCAGCTTGCCGACCAGGTAGTTCGTCCCCACGAGCACGACGATCAGGACGAAGCCCCCACCAAGCGACGTGTCCGGGCCCGTGATCGCCGGCTGGAGCGCGTTCGCAACCAGCAGGATGAAGACGAGGTCGTACAGCGTGAACTGCCCGACCTCACGCTTGCCGAACAGCCGGAGCGCGATCAGCAGCCCGGCATAGATGACAATGGCCCTCACCACGAGCTCCCAGGCCGGGATGCTCGGCAGCAGCCAGGTTGGCGTGCTCTAAGTCCTCGGTTTCATGAGGATCAGCGCAGCTGGGCCCAGCAGCACGATCCACAGCGTCGGAAAGATGCAGCCGACCATCGGCAGCATCATTTTCAATGTCGCCTGTGCAGCCTTCTCCTGCGCGCGCTGGCGGCGCTTGCGGCGCATCTCGTCGGCCTGAATGCGGAGGATCTTGCCGATGCCGGTGCCGAACTGCTCCGACTGGATGATGGCCTGAATGAAGTTGTGGAGGTCCTCGACCCCGCTGCTCCGTCCCATCTCGTCCATTGCCTCGAGGCGCGGCCGGCCGAGGCTCACCTCGCGCAGCACCTTGGCGAACTCCTCCGACAGCGCGTTCTTGTACTTGTCCGTCACCCGCGCGAGAGCGGCGTCGAAGCCAAGTCCGGCATCGACAGCGATGACAAGCAGGTCCATGGCATCCGGCAGGCCCTTCTGGATCTCAGAACGACGCGAGTCCACCTTTTGCTTCAGCCAGAACACTGGCGCGTAGAAGCCCAGGACAGCGCCGAGGGCGAGAGAGATGACCAGGTACACGGGGTTGCCGAGCAGAAGCCCGATCAGCAAACCGGCCGCCGCCAGGACCGCAGCGGCCACGATGCGCACGGCAGCAAAGTCTTCCGGCGTCAAGTTGCCGGGCCGCCCCGCCAGGTCGAGCCTGTTCATCAGGTTCAGGCGCGCCTTTTGCGGCGTCGAGCGGGACATCATCGAACCCAGGCGCTCAATCGCCGGGCGCAGGAAGCGCTCGCTGAAGGGTCGCTGCAGCTCGACCTCTTCCAGGGTCAGGGGCTTCTCGCCTCCATACACCGAGAGGCGTTGCTGCACCATCTCGGCCGTGTTCCTGGAAGGCGTTCGGGCCAGGCCGATGAAGATCATCAGCACGCCAAGACCGACGACAAGGGCTAAGAGAAGAGTTGTGCTCATCTGCTCATACCTCGATCGCGACCACGCGCCGGATGATCAGGTTGCCGACAAAGATCATGGCCGCTCCGATCACCAGCAGGATCCAGCCGACGATGCTCTCGAACATCGGGCGGAAGTACGTCGGAGTGACGAAGTACATGAAGGCAGCCAGCACGATGGGCAGAAAGGTGATCAACGTTCCCGAGGCCTTCGCCTGGGCCGTCAGGGTTGCGATCTCGCCTTTGATCCGTACTCGTTCCCGGATCGTGTAGGCGATGTTGTCGAGGATCTCGGCCAGGTTTCCACCGACCGTGCGGTGGATCGCGTAGGCGGTGGTGACAAGGTCGAAGTCGGCGCTTGTAATGCGCTTGGTGATGTTCTGCAGCGATTCGTCGGGTGAGCCGCCGAGGTTCATCTCGCGCACCGCGCGTCCGAACTCATCCGAAATCGGAGGAACCCCGTTCTTCGCCACCGTGTCGATGGCCTGCGCGAACGAATAGCCGGCCTTGATCGCGTTGGAAAGCAGGGTGAGCGTGTCGCCCAGCTGGTTGTTGAACGCCTTGAGCCGCTTGTTGATGCGGTACTTCACGTAGAAGCTGGGAATCAGGTAGCCGATGACCCCGAAGACGATCGTCTGGATCAGTCCGCCGAGGGGAAGTCCAAAACGCAGGATCGCGATCAGCACGAACACGATCGTGCTGCCGATCTGGATCATCAAGAATTCGGACGTACGGAGCCTGAGGTCTGCCCTCTGCAGCTGCTCGGCCACCGACGGCTTGCCCTTCTTGGAGTTTCCGCGCCCGACACGGTCCGCCGCGGGTTGAAAGAGCCGGTTCAGCGAGTCCCTGAAGCCGGTTGCAGGCGGAAGAGTTACCGCACCGGCGGTCGTCACGCCGTACGCCGCGAGCCTTGATTGAAAGTCCTCGGTACCGCCGGCTGAGCGACGCATCTGGCTCAGACCAAGCACCAAGAGGAAGATTCCGGCGAAGGCTATAAGCCCGAATACCACGGGGATTGACATCTGGACCTCCTAAACGATCAGTAGAGCTTATCCGGCGCTGGTTGCGGCGACGGTTTGAAAAGGTTCTCGGAAACGTCCTCGCCTTCTGACCTCAAATGCTCCATGCGCATGGGCAGCAGGCCGGTCGCGGTGTGATAACCGACGGCCTTGCCCTCCTTGCTGACACCGACCTGCTTGAACGTGAACAGCTCCTGGAACTGCACGTCGCCATCCTTGATTCCTGTTATCTCCGCCACGCTCACGATGCGGCGGACGCCTCCGCGAAGGCGCGACTGCTGGACGATCAAGTGGATGGCGGCGCCGATCGTCTCGCGGATGGCCCGCGATGGCAGGTCCTGGCCGGCCTGAAGGACCAGCGTCTCGAGCCGGACCAGCGCCTCGTGCGGGTTATTCGCGTGCAGCGTCGACATCGACCCATCGTGGCCGGTGTTCATGGCCTGGAGCATGTCCAGCGCCTCGCCGCCACGGCACTCACCGACGATGATGCGGTCGGGGCGCATACGCAAACAGCTCTTGACCAGTTCGCGGATCGACACGGCGCCTTTGCCCTCGACGTTAGGTGGCCGCGACTCCAGCTGAATCCAGTGCGGCTGCTGCAGCTGAAGCTCGGCGGCATCCTCGCACGTGATCAAGCGCTCGGTTTCGGGAATGAACGACGAGAGGATGTTCAGCAGCGTCGTCTTGCCGGAGCCGGTGCCCCCCGAGACGAGGATGTTGAACCGCGCCCGCACGCAGGAACGCAGGAATGCCATGAGCTCGGGACTGGACGACCTGAACCTGTTCACGACGTCCGCCGGTCCCCATTTTTCCTTGGCGAACTTGCGGATCGTGAGGCAGGGTCCCTTCAGGGCGATCGGCGGGATGACCACGTTGACACGCGAGCCATCCTTCAGCCGGGCGTCACAGATCGGCGTCGATTCGTCGACGCGCCTCCCCACGAGGCTGACGATGCGGTCGATGACCTGCCGCATCTGGCGCTCGCTCTCGAACGTCACGGCCGACAGCGTCGGCTCTCCCGCCTTCTCGACGTAGATCTGCTTCGGGTGGTTGGCCATGATCTCGGTGATGGCCGGGTCGGCCAGCAGCGCCTCCAGCGGACCCAGTCCAAGAACGTCGTCCAGGACCGAATCGACCAGGCGCTCCTTGTCTGCCTTGGTCATGGTCATCGCCGTGGAGCGGAAGTACTCCTCGGCGAGCTCGAGGATCTTTTCGCGCACGCCAGGCTTGTTGCTCGAGTCGATCTGGTCGGCGTACTTCTCGATCAGGCGGGCGTGAATCTGGACCTTGGCCGCAGTGAAAGCGGGGGTCAGCTCCCCGCCGCCGGCCGCGGCCGCACGCTGGGACAGGGGCGGCGGAGGCGCGGCAGCCGGCCCGGGGGCCTGGGCTACTGGAATCGAGGTGGCGCCGCCATAGGTCGCGGCAGCGGACGGGATGGTGCCCACGGCGGGGCCGTTGGTCCCCCCTGTCGTAGGGGGGACCGTCTGGTTCTGTTTGACCCGGTCGAGTAGGCCCATCTCAGCTAATTGCTGGGCGCTAACCCAGCGCTGAGAAGTGGTACCTGGCGTCGACCTGCTTGTTGCTCACACCCTGCGCTGCCAGCACGGTCGGGCAGGTGGGGTCGGGCGCGGTGGGCGCCGTCAGGTAGTCGTGGAAGGATTCGACTGTGTACTTCAGCGTCATGTTGTTGATGAACCAGGTGAAGTACTCGGCGTCACACTGGGTCACTTCGATGGTCAGGCTCGACGTGATGCCGCTGATCGGCGCGGTGCCTCCTACCGTCGCGGCACCGCCGGCCGGCTGCACGTTGGCCGAAGCCGGTCCGAGCCCAATGACCCTTACATTCGTGAAAACCGTCTTGCTCACGTTGCCGGGCTGGCTGACCGGCGCCGAGCCGGTCTTGCTGCCGATCACACTGATGGCTCCGGAAGCGATGACCGTGAAGTAGTCACCCAGGGTGATGTGGCCGGCCACCCCCTGCAGCTCGCCGGTCGAGATGGTCATTGCGACGTAGCCGCTGGCAAGCGGCAGGTACGCGGGCGCAGCGCCGGCGGGGATCAAACCAACGTCCTTCGCCAACATGTCAGAGGTGATCACAGAGCCCTTGGTGATCTGGATCTCCGCGATGAGGTTGAGCACGTCGGTCTTGTTTACGTATGTGTTGTTGGCGCTGGTGAAGCTGCCCGACACCTTCGTGGTGTCAAGGTCGGCATCGGTGATGGTGTGGCGGATCCCGATCGCCTGCTTAGCGATGACGACCGTGGTGGTCGGGCCGCCGCCGATCGAGCCGCCGCCCGTGAGGTTGCCGAGGAGGAATACCCCGGCGCCGGCCAGGACGGCAAGTAGCAAGCCAACGATGATGAACAGGCGTCCACCGCCTGGTCGCGGTCGTGCTGGAGCTGATGCGACGGCCAAGACTTAAGTCACCTCCGAATGAATGTTCCGCAAGAGTGTCGCCATTGTAGCGATGGGGACCGCGATCGTCCCCTCGTATCCGGTAAAGAAAGAGAGCCCCTTTTCGGGGCTCTCCTTTGAAGGTGCTACTACGTTTGGTTCTCGTTAGCCGAGAGCGGCTACGACGTTCGAGAACACGTTCTTGATCTGGTTGCCCATCGTAAGAAGGATGACGATAACCACGATTGAAACGAGGACGAGGATCAGGGCGTACTCGACCATTCCCTGGCCTTCCTGACGGGTCGTAAGGCTCCGGAGCTTCATGTAAAGGTTCAACATCTGCATTCACCTCCTTTTTCTTGAATTACAGCGTCTGATCTAGATGACGGCCCTGGCTCGCGATTCTTGCGGGGTTATTGCCGTCAGCGGCGGTGATCCTACTCGGGCGGTCCCGGGGAGGTCAATGAGATAACGCAAGTGGGCGCCCGGCTGGTCGCGGCTGCTGGAAGGCCCTGTGCAGCCGGTCGGTCAGCGTCCAAACCGCCGCGGCGCCGGTCCAACAAGATAAGTTTCGTCGCGCATGGCGGCCCCTGGCGTCACAGAAAACGTGGACAGGAGCACAGGGGCGTATTGGCGCGACCTTGTGTTCAGCCGTTTGCTGCCGGCCCTCTTCTTCAGCATCTTTCTGGCGCGCCAGCTGCTGTTCGCCTGGGAAGGGTTGCGCTCGGTCCACCACCCCACGGACCTTCTTTTCGTGCTGCAGCAGCTCCTCGCGCTGGCCTACTTCACGATGCTGGTGGTCCTCTACTCCACCCGCCTGCCGAAGCGCGGCACCGACCACAGGGCGGCCGTTGTCTTCATCGCCTTCACCGGCACCTTCTCCGCGCTGGCGGCCCCTTTCCTTCCGGGCGGCATGCGGCGAGAGGGGCTCGTTCTCGTGGCCGACATCCTGGCTACGTTCGGTCTCGCCTACTCGGTCTGGGGCCTCGCCTACCTGCGCCGATCCTTCTCGATCATTCCCGAGGCGCGCCGGCTCGTCACCGGCGGCCCCTACTCGCTGAGCCGCCATCCGGTCTACCTCGGTGAGGTCGTGGCGGCGATCGGGATCAACCTGGCGACTTCCGGATGGCTGGGCGCGCTGGCGGTTGCGTATTTCATCGGGTGCGAGCTCCTCCGCATCCGGTGGGAGGAAAGCGTCCTGAGCCGAGCCTTTCCAAACGATTACCCCGCTTATGCCGGCGGGGTTCCGCGGTACGTCCCGAATCCGTTCAGGGCGCGCAGCTGACAGGTAGTGGCATGCGGCTGACCGAACGCCTGGGTGCGAAAACGTTGCTGCTCGGCGGCGTGATGATCGTGACCCTGTCGCTGTTCATCGCCGGCGAGCAGGATCCCGACTTCTGGTGGCACCTGCGCATCGGCCGCTGGATGCTCGACAACGGCCGGCTGCCGTCGACTGACATCTTCACGTTCACTGTGCCCAGCCACGTCTGGACGGACCACGAGTACCTGACGGAGATCCTGATGTGGCTCATCTACCGGTCGATCGGCGTTATCGGGCTCAGCCTAGCTTTCGGCCTGCTCACCTGGGCCGCCTTCTGGATCATGTACAGGCAGGTCCGGCGCGAGCCGTGGGTGATCGTCGGCATCGGGCTCGCGATCGGCGCGGTCGCCGGCTCGCCGATCTGGGGACCTCGGGCGCAGATGATCACATTCTTTCTCAGCTGCCTCGAGCTGTACTGGCTGCAGGCGTACCTTGCCGGCCGCAGCCGCACGCTTCAGCTCTTTCCCCTGGTCATGGTGCTGTGGGCCAACCTCCACGGCGGCTGGGTGATCGGTTTTGTCTGGCTAGGCGTGGCGCTTGTGGCCGAGCTCTTGGCGTGGGTGTGGGATCGCGAGAACCCGGCTCACAAGAAGCACGCGCGGTTCCTGGCCATCATCACCGTTTTCTCGTTGGTGGCGGTGGCGGCTACCCCGCACGGGTTCAGCCTCTATCCGTATCCGTTCCAAACCGAGGGCAGCGTCGCGCAGCAGCGGCTGATCGTCGAGTGGTTCTCACCCGACTTTCACCAGGTCTATCTCCGCCCCTTCGAGGCGATGGTCTTTCTCGTGATCATCGGGTTCGCGCTGCGGCGGCCGCCCCTCTACGAGTTCCTCCTCACGTTGGTCGCGCTCGGCCTGGCCCTGCAGTCGGTTCGCAACGTGGTGCTCTTCGTGGCCGTCGCCACTCCGGTGATGATCAACTGCTACTCGGCGTACTGGAAAGAGCTTTCGGCGGCTCGCGGTTGGAAGTTCGACCTGCCGCCGAGGCGGATCTTCGCCGTGGTGACGGCCATCGTCCTGCTGGTCATCGCCTTGGCGACCTCGGTGAGGATTGCTGACAGCGTCAGCACGAGCCGGCAGCAGAGTCTCGACGCCTCGAGCTACCCGATCGGGGCCGCGGATTGGCTGGCGGCCCATCCGGAGGTCGGGACCAGGATGTACAACCAGTACGGCTGGGGCGGGTACCTCGCGTACCGGTTCTACCCCCAGGCGAATCGCCGGGTGTTCATCTTTGGCGAGGCCGCGCTCATGGGCGACCCCCTGCTCAACCAGTACGAGGACGTGCAGACGCTGCGGTCCGACTGGAAGCAGGTCCTCGACCAGTACAAGGTCGACTACGTGGTCTACAACCGGGGCGAGGCGCTCGCGAACGTGCTGGCGACTCAGCCGGAATGGAAGCTGGTCTACGAGGACTCGGTGGCTGTGATTTACGTTCGCAGCTGAGTCGGGCCCGTCTCCCCCCACCCTAACCCTGCGCGCAAGCGGCGATGAGGATGGGACCTACTGATTGCCCCTGGCGGGGGAGGGGATGCGTTCAGTTGATTCGCCAGATTTTGAAGTTCGGTGTGTCATATGCCGCCGGTCCCAGCACGTCCGGTGGTGGGGTTGGCAGGTCACTCGTCCACACCACATACCGGATGTGGTTGGCCTCGATGAACTGCTCGATGTCGCTCTTCCCCGTCAGCACCGATAGCGCGGTCTGTGTCTTGTTTACGTAGTCGAACGTCTCGTCGTAGTGGCCGACGTATACGGTGTCGGGACTGTACGCCGGGATGTAGAGCCCGACGCCGGGCATCGCCAGCACCCGCCCTGCGGGCTCGCCGCCCAGCCAGGTGAGCCCGTCATACTCGGCCCGCGTCACGGTGTATTGAGGGTTGGAGGCGACCGCCATCGGGGCGAGGACCAGGAATGCGCTCCCGATCGCCGCGAAGCTCACGTATGAGAACGGGACCAGGGCCCGTGCTCGCGCGGAGCGCAGGCGAGGAAGGATCGTCTCGTACATCCCACGCGCTCCAAGGATCACGAGCGGGAGGTAGAGGCCGTCGAGGAAGCGCCGCCTCAGGTCTCCGGCCGGGTTCGGTAGATAAAGGATGGCGGCCAGCAAGACGAGCCACGCGACCAGGAACAGGTCTTCACGGGTTCGGCGGCGCAGGGCGCCCGGCAAGCCCACGAACGCGAGCAGGAGCTGGGGCGCGATGGCGAAGACCAGGCTGATGCTCTCCGGGGGGAGCGCGTTCTTGGAATGGAAGGTCCACCGCTGGACCTCCGGATTGCCGACGAAAGCGAGATATGAATAAAGGATGTAGGGCGCAGGGATGGCGAAGGCGACCGCCGCCGCGATCCAGCCGCGCGGCGCGGCCGGACGCAGGACCAGCGCGACAAAGGTGGCGCCGCCCATGAGGATCGGCATCTGCGGGTGGATCGATGCCTGGCCTAGCCAGGCGAAGCCGGCGAGGACCGCAAGCAAGATGCTGCCGCGCTGGATCGCCATGAACGTGAGACCGATGCCGGCGGCCGCAAAGACGCCTGACCAGGCGAAATGGGGCAACGCCAGCACCGAGTAGAAAGCGGTCAGCTCCGGCATGCGCCAGTCGAGGGTGTCGGTCTGGTGCCCGAAGATCACGGGCTGGCCGAACGCCTGGATGACGTAGCCCATCCCGAGGCCGACCGCACAAAAGAGGAACGCGAAGCGCCTGGCCGCGCGGTCCTCGATGAAGTGGCAGATCATGAACCATGCCGCCGCCATCAGGGCAAACGCAGCGGCCACCCTGGCGAGATGGAAGGTCACGATCAACGGCAGGTTGAGCAGCGCCGCCAGGTGCCCAAGGACGATCCAGAACATGAACAGGTACGCGCTCGGGCTCGCCTCCGTGGTGTAGCGGTTCTCCCACGCCCATGAGCCTTCCCAGCCCTGGCGCATCTTCGCCAGGTAGGTGTTCGCGTCATCGCCGAGATAGAAGAAGCCCATGAAGACGTGGCCCGAGGGCTGGACGGCGTAGGCGTAGAGGTAGGGCACGGCGGTGACGATCGCGAGGGCGAGGCCGGTGATCAGCGGAAGGCGCCATTCTTTCAAGGAGAGCTGCCAGCTCCATCTCCCCATCCGGCGCTGCGCGCCACCTTCCCCGCTTGCGGGGAAGTGACTTATCAATGCCTCCTCACCGGGACAGGCTCAGGCGCAGGACTGTCCACAGCGCTCGTCTCACCTCGCCCCGTGACACCTTGGACGCTCCCGCCACGCGGTCCTCGAACCGGATCGGGACCTCCACGATCGGGTAGCCGAGCATCTTGGTGCGGTGGACCATCTCGATCTGGAAGGAGTATCCCTGGGACAGGACCTCGTCGAGATTGACGTGGAGGAGGAGCTCCCTCGTGTAGCAGCGGTAACCCGAGGTGCAGTCGTGAGTACGCAAGCCCAGGAGCACCCGGCAGTAGAAGTTGGCGGCCCACGAGAGCAACCATCGGTGCGCCGGCCAGCCCACGATCTTGCCCCCGAGAATGTACCGCGAACCGATCGCAAGGCCGCGGCACCCTCGCGCGGCATCGACGATGCTCTCCAGGTCCTGGACGAGGTGGGACCCATCCGCATCCATCTCCATGAAAAGCGCCGAGCCATCGGCGAGGCCGATCCGGAACGCGTCCTCGTAGGCCGAGCCCAGGCCGAGCTTCTTCGGCCGGTGAAGCACCCGCACGCCGGAGTCGGCGGCAGCGAGGCGATCGGCGATCTCGCCCGTCCCGTCGGGCGATGCATCGTCGACCACGAGCACGTCGTGGCCGAGATGCCTGACGCCGGTGACGACCTTTTCGAGGTTCTGGCTCTCGTTGAACGTGGGAAGGACCACCAGGACTTCGGTCGCGGGCGCCATGCGCTCGGTCAGAGACGGGCTGCTCAATTGCGAAACCTGACCCTGACGACGTGCTTGAACATGTCGATGGAGCTCTTGATAGGGCTCACCTTGGTGGGGGCCGAGTTGCGCCAGACCACGGGTACCTCCGCGATCCTCACTCCCCGTTTCTTGGCCCGATAAAGCACCTCGGGGTCGTAGCCGAACCCATCCGTCGTGAGTCCGGCGAACACGTCGTGGGCCACGTCTGCGCGAAAGAGCTTGAACCCGCACTGCGTGTCCCAGATACCCGGAAGCAGCACGGCCTGGACGAGGAGGTTGAATGCCTTGCCCATGAGCACGCGATACGCGGGTTGCGATACCTCGACGCGCGATCCCTTCAGAGCCCTCGACGCGATGGCCACGCCCGCTCCGTTGCGCAGCTCAGCCCGGAGCTTGTCGATCTCCTCGATAGGAGTCGAGAGGTCGGCGTCCGTGACCAGGACCTCCGCGCCCCTGGCGGCGGCCACACCCTCGGCCAGAGCGCGACCCTTACCGCGATTCTGCGGGAGCGCCTCGAGCCTGACGGAGCGATTGCGTTCGGCGGCCGCATCCATGATCTGGCGCGTCCCGTCGATGCTGCCGTCGTCGACGAGAATGAGCTCGTACGGGGTTCCCACCCGCGCGAGATATTGTTCGATCAACTCGATGGTGCGCGAGAGCCGCTGTTCCTCGTTGAAGCACGGGATCACGATGCTCAGCTCCGGAGATGCTTCCGCTTCCACCTCGATGCGCCATCCTACTTGCCCGCGCTGAGAACCTTGAGCGCGTAGACGGGCAGCACCGCCATCCGGCGCGCCCTCCACGGCTGGTGGGCAAGCCTGAACAGCCACTCGAGACCCGCCCTTCTCATCCACGCCGGTGCGCGGCGCACGCGTCCTGTGAGGTAGTCGAAGGCTCCGCCTACTCCGATGCCCACCGCAATGTCCAGGCGATCCTTGAACCGATCGATCCACAGCTCTTGCTTCGGCGCACCGAACGCGACCAGGAGGACCTGTGTCCTGTGGGCTCGAATCAACTTCAGGGCCTCGTCGTCCGCGGACGGGTCTGACGAGCCGGCGTGGGCCGCGACCTCCAGCCCTGGGTGCTCGGACCGCAACCGGGAAGCGAGCTCGGTCCCGACCCCTGGCGCGGCTCCGAGCAGGAAAAGCCGGAAACCACGAGCCGCGCAGATGGCGGCCAGGGGCCTGATCAGGTCGGTCCCTGTGACGGGCCCGTTCATCGTGCAGCCCTGACGTTTGGCCGCCCAAACCACCCCGGCGCCGTCGGCAAGGCACAGGTCAGCCGAGTCGAGCACGCGGGCGAACGCTTCGTCCCGGTTCGCTCTCATGATGAACTCGGGGTTCACCGTCGCCACGAGGTGATGACCGCCGGCCTCGACGAGCTCGCCGATGCGATCCAGGGTCGCCTGCATGTCGAGACAGTCGACCCTGACACCGAGGACCCTGACCTGCATTACGGCCGTAGCTGCAGTGTCGGCCTCGCTAGGGGCGGCAACGAGTTTTCCGATGTCTCGATGTCAAGAACCATGACGTTCGAGCTCGGCATCGGTCTGCCGAGGCTCTTTGCAAAATCGGCCAGCGACTCCCCTCCTCCCACGCGCACACGCGCCCACACGTACCGGTCCGCGACGCTGTGATCGACAGAGGTCATGGTGGTCACCGCGGTGTCGTAGCCCGCCTTCATCACATCCGCCACGACCTGTCCGTTGAACATCCCGGACGGGTAGGCGAAGTCAACGACCGGGTGCCCGAGAAGATGCTCCAGCCAGCGTTTGGAGTCGACCAGCTCTCGCATGACTGATGCATTTGATGACCGCCCCAGGTCGGCGTGGTTGACGGTGTGGGAGGCGATCTCGATGCCGTTGTTGTCCATCTGCACGACCTGCGGGGCACTCACGTAAGGAGTCCGCCCGACAAAGCCGCTGACGATGTAGGCCACGGCCTTGAAGCCATGCGCGGCGAGGATCGGATACGCCGTCGTGTAGAGATCCGCATACCCATCGTCGAAGGTGATCACGACCGGGTTCGCCGGCAACGGCTGCCGGCCGGCGAAGTAGGCGCGCACGTCGTTGAAGTCGATCGGGTGATATCCGTGCTGCGAAAGCCAGTCCATCTGGGTCGTGAAGTCGGCCGGCGAGACCGACAGCTTGTAGCCCAGCCAGTCGCTGACCATCGATGGCGGTGTGCGGACGTAGTGGTACATGAGAATCGGCAGCGTGATGTTCCGCCGGCCGACAGGAACGACCTCCAGGCGCGAAAGGAAATATTCGTGCTCGGACGTTGTTGTAGTCAGGTCTTGAACCTGGGCCGCGATCACGAGATGCCGCGCCACGAGCGGCGCCTTCAAGACGTCGGCCTGGTCGCCGAGTTGAAGGAGGTAGCCCGTCGCAAACACGGTCAACAGGACGGCCGCCGCCCGCACGCTGCTGAGCATCGTCGATAGCTTAAGGTCGTACGAGAGGTGAGGGAGCCGAAAGTAAAGACTGTCGCGGTCGATATCAACCCGGCCACGCGCGCGGTTCTGACCGGGACCGAGGTGTACACACGCGAAGTCTGTTCGCGACTGGCGGCAGCCGCGCCGGAGCTGAGCTGGCGGTTCTACGCGTCGCGGCCTGGGGCCGGGCTCGGCGTCGACGTGATGGTGCTCCCGTTCCGCAGGCTCTGGTCGCAGGTGCGCCTCCCCATCGCGCTCGCGAGCAGACGGCCGGACCTACTCTTCGTTCCTGCTCACGTGATTCCTCTCGGGTGGCCGGGCAAAGCCCTGACTGTCGTACACGACCTTGCGTTCGAGCGGTATCCCCACGCCTACTCGCAGGCCGAGCGCGCTTACCTGCGCCTAACCACCCGGTGGGCGACGATGCGCTGCCCGCTCTTGATCACCATCTCCGAGTCGACCAAAGCAGACCTCGTGTCCGCGTACGGGGTGCGCCCTGAGCGAATCCGGGTCGTGCCCCTCGGCGCCTCGACGCCGACCGTGGCGCCGGCTCCGGTTTCGCGCCTGGCCGAGCTCGGGTTGAACGGACATTTCGTGCTCCAGGTGGGACGGATCGAGACGCGGAAGAACCAGGTCGCCGCCCTGGCAGCGGTCGAGCGCCTCGCTGGGGTGACCCTGGCGGTGGCCGGGCCGGAGCGCGACCCGGCGATCGCGGCGAAGCTCCGTGAGTCAGACCGCTGCCGGGTCCTCGGCCGCGTCGACCAGCCGACCCTTGAGCTTCTCTACAAGCGCGCGGATGCTGTCGTCGTGCCAAGCCTCTACGAAGGATTCGGCCTTCCCTTGCTCGAGGCGATGGCCCGAGGCAAGGTAGTGGTGGCCGCCAAGGCCTCTTCCCTACCCGAGGTTGGTGGCGAAGCCGCCCTGTACTTCCACGACGCCGCGGACCCAGAGCAGCTTGCCCGGGTATTGGAGGTAGCGCTAGGCGACGAGCCGCTCCGCAAATCGCTGGCCAAAGCCGCACGAGAGCGGGCACGCAAATTCACATGGGACCGATGCGCCACCGGAGTAGCCGAAGTTATCAGGGAGCTGGTCTAGCGTCGCACGGTTGGCCGGGGTTCCCCCGGCCATGGCTTTGTCCTTAACGACTGCCAGGCGTCGCCAGGCGTCAGCTTCTTGATCAAGTCCCTTCGATATATCGGAAAGAGAGCAGACCCTGCGGCGCTAGCCGCACGGGCGATGAGAGGGAACCATCCGGGTTCCCTCTCATACTTGGATTGCCCTGTCTATGGCCTGCCACGTCAGGGTCGCGGCGCGCGCCCAGCTGAACTGGGCGGCGCGCAGGATGCCGCGCCGCTTCATGTCGGCCGCAAGGTCGGTGTCGCGCACCACCTCCTCGAGCGCTTTCCGCCATGCCTCTGGCTGGTCCGCGGGAACCACGATCCCCGCGCCCCCGACCACCTCCGGCAGGCTCGCGCGGTCCGAAACCACCACGGGGGTCCCGCACGCCATCGCCTCGAGGGGCGGCAGCCCGAAACCCTCGTACCAGGCCGGGTGGGCGAGGACGCGAGCCAGGTTGTAGACAGCCGGTAGATCTGCAGGATCGAGACCATCGATGTGATGGAGACGCGGGCCCATGCGCTGCATCCGCTCACGTATCGGCTCGTAGAGCCAACCCCACGCGCCGATGACCACGAGGTCGGGCCGGTCGCGCATCATCGCCCACGCCTCCAGCAGTGTCTCGAGGTTCTTGCGCGGTTCGATGGTTCCCACGAACAGGATGAAGCGATCCGGCAGCTTCAGGCGCGCGCGGGCCGCCGCCAGGTCTTCGGCGCTCATCGGCGAGAAGCTCGTTGCAACACCGTGCGGCACAACGTCGATGCGCGAGCGCGGAATGCCGAAGACGTCCACCACGTCCCGCGCGGTGTTCTCCGAGACGGCGATCACCACGTCGGCCCGCAGCACCGAGCGCGGTACGACAAATCGCGTGCTGAGCGGCTGGCGTCCGGGAAACCATCCTGAGTTGCGATAGATGGCGAGGTCGTGGACCGTGATCACCGACGGGCAGCCGACGTCGCCCAGCGGAAGGACGCCTGCCGGCCCGAAGTAGGCGTCGGGCTTGAGCTGCCGGATGCGCGCGGGCCATTGCAGGTGGCGGCCGATGAGCCGCGTGCGAGGCATCGGCCGGTACGCGGCGTGCGGCACGTGAACGAATGCGCCGGGCGGGCCGAACACGGTCATGCGGCAGTCGGGGCGATCGACGTGCATCGCGTGCAGGATCTGCGTCGTGTAGACGCCAACGCCCGCGCGCGGCCGCTCCAGGCCGGCGCCGTCGACGACCACCTGAAGCCCGATCACGGACTCACACCTCCCCGCTTGCCGGGGAGGTCGGCCTGGTCTCCCCACCACGTGGGGAGGTGGCGCGTAGCGCCGGAGGGGACAGGGCAGGTAGGGGGGTGCCCATGGCAACTACCTCGGGTAGGACTGGTTGCGCTTCAGGACTTCGAAGTTCTCCAGCGCCAGGCCCGTGCCCCTGACCACGGACGTCTGGGGGGCGTCCGCCACTGTGGCCGGGATCCCGGTGTGCATCGCAAGGTACCGGTCAAGCCCCCTCAGCTGCGCCCCCCCGCCGCAAAGAAGGATGCCTCGGCCCAGGATGTCCGCCGCCAGCTCCGCCGGGGTCTGTTCGAGCACAAAGCGCACCGCCTCGACGATCAGGCGGAGCGGTTCCTCAATGGCCTCGGCGACGTCGTTCGAGTTGACCTTCGCCTTGCGCGGCAGGCCCGAAGCCAGGTCGTGGCCCTCCGCCTCAGCTACGAGCGGGGCTGCGATCGAGACCGCCGAACCGATATCGATCTTCAGCCTCTCGGCAGTGCTTTCTTCGATCAGGAGATTGTGCCGCCGCTTCACATGCGTCGCGATTGCATCGTCGATCCGCTTCCCGCCGACTGGAATCGAGTGCGCCACCACCATGCCCGAACGCGAGATCACGGCGATCTCAGTGGTGCGGGCGCCGGCGACGCAGATTGCGTTTCCTCTCGGTTCCGAGATCGGGAGGCCGGCGCCAAATGCGGCGGCCAGGGGTTTGTCGATCAACCAGACCTGGCGAGCCCCTGCGGAGATCGCGGCCTCCGTCACCGCTCGACGCTCCGCCGAGGTTTCGGTTGATGGAACGCAGATCATGATCTCGGGCTTGAACAACCAGTGGCGGCTGTGGACCCGGCCGATCAGCTTGTGAAGCATGCCGAGGCGATCGACCCCGACCAGCGACGGCTCGTTGATGACGATTCCCTCGCCCTTGACATAGATCAAGACCGTAGAGCTACCGAGATCGATCCCTATTTTCTTGGACAGCACCTACTCGTAAGTATTGCCAGAGGGCGACGACTCCTGTTCGGGTAGGTCGACCGACTCGATCCTGGCGCCAACCGATGCGAGCTTGCCCGCCATGTCCTCGTAGCCGCGTTCCACGTGCCATGAGTTGCGCAGCACGCTGTCGCCCTCAGCGCACAAAGCTGCGATCACCAGGGCCGCGCCCGACCGGATGTCGGGGATCGCGACGTCGGTGCCCCGCAGGCGGCACGGCCCATGCACGACGGCGTGCAGGCGCCCCTCGACCGTGATGCCCGCGCCCATCTTGGCGAGCTGCGCCACGTGCTGGAACCGGTTCTCGTGCACGTACTCCGAAATGACCGTCTTGCCATCGGCCTGGGTCATGAGGGCCATGTACTGCGCCTGCAGGTCGGTCGGGAAACCCGGAAACGTCCAGGTCGACATGTCGTTGGGCACCAGGCGACTGCCCGGCCGGCGTGCGACTCGAAACCACCCCTCGCCCACCTCGGTTTGAGCGCCGGCCTGCTCGAGCTTGAGAAGGACCAGGTTGAGGTCTTCGGGCCGGCTGCATTCGAGACGCAGGTCGCCGCCGGTGGCGGCCACCGCCAACGCATATGTCCCAGCCTCCAGGTAATCGGAGATCACCGTGTGCTCGGCTCCGCCGAGCTCGCCGACACCGTCGACGACGAGGCGCTCGGACCCGATGCCCTCGATCTGCGCCCCCATCTTGACTAGCAGCCGGCAGAGGTCCTGGACGTGAGGCTCGCGCGCAGCGTTGAAGATCTCTGTGCGCCCCTCCGCGAGCACACCCGCCAGGAGGATGTTCTCGGTGCCGGTGACTGTGGGCAGGTCGAACACAATGCGCGCGCCTCTCAGCCGGTCGGCGTCCGCGACGATCTCGGTGTCGGTTTCGATGATGTGCGCGCCCATCTGGCGCAGCGCGCGCAGGTGCTGCTCGACGCGCCGCGCGCCGATGTCGTCCCCACCCGGCCGCGGGAGGCGCGCCCGCCCAAACCGTCCCAGTAGAGCGCCGAGCAGGACGATCGTGGCGCGCATGCGGCGGCCCAGCTCGGCCGGCACCTCGCTCGCCGTCGCGGCGGCCATATCGATGCCCACGACTCCCTCGCCTTTGCTCGTGCCGCCGAGACCGGTCAGGATCTCGCCCATCACGACGGTGTCCCGCACCTTGGGGACGTTGCTGAGGGTGATCTTCTCCCTGGTCAGGATAGAAGCGGCCATCTCCGGCAGGGCCGCATTCTTCGAGCCGCTGATGCAGATGCGGCCTTCGAGCTGCATTCCGCCAGTGATCCGCAGCGCCCGCTGCTTCTCGGCGGCCAATTGCTGGATCCTAGCCCCGGCGCATGCGCGCCAGGCGAAGGCGGGCTTCGGCCATCGCCAGGGCGTTCTGGAACTCGGTCTCCTCGGCCGTGGTCAGCGTCCCGGCCAGCTTCTCCTGCGCCCGGCGGCGCGCTTCCTCGGCCCGCTCGACGGATATCTCGTCCGCATGCTCCGCCACGTCCGCCAGCACGGTGACCCGGTCAGGCAGCACCTCGAGGAAGCCGCCGCCGACAAAGAGGATCTGCTCCGGGCCTCCGATCACCTCCTGGATCCTCAACGGCCCTGGCTTGAGGATCGTCATCAGCGGCGCGTGGCGTGCGAGCACACCGAGCTCCCCATCCGCCCCGTTGGCGATGATGAACTCGACGTCGCCCTCGAAAAGGCTCCGCTCGACGCTGACCACTCGCAGCGGATATTTCATCTCTCTTCCCCCGAAGGGGGAAGGTGGCCCGCCGCGTAGCGGCCGGAAGGATGGGGGGAGTTGGAGCAGAGCTTCATCTAGGAAGCCTGCTTCTTCTTCATCGCTTCGCCTTGCTCGCGGGCCTCGTCGATCGTGCCCACCATGTAGAACGCCTGCTCTGGCAGGTCGTCGTGCTTGCCCTCGAGGATCTCCTTGAAGCCGCGCACGGTCTCAGCGATCGGCACCGACTTGCCCTCGCGTCCCGTGAAGCGCTGGGCCACGTTGAAGGGTTGCGACAGGAAGCGCTGGATCTTCCGCGCCCGCGACACGGCCTGCTTGTCGTCATCCGACAGCTCCTCCATGCCGAGGATGGCGATGATGTCCTGAAGGTCCTTGTAGCGCTGCATGGTCTTCTTCACGCCTTGCGCAGTGTCGTAGTGGTCCTGCCCGACGATGGAAGCCTCGACAAACCGGCTCGAAGAACCCAGCGGATCGATGGCGGGGTAAATGCCGATCTCGACCAGCGACCGCTCGAGGCGCACGGTGGCGCCCAGGTGAGCGAACACCGTTTGAATTGCCGGGTCGGTGTAGTCGTCGGCCGGCACGTACACGGCCTGGACCGAAGTAATCGAGCCCTTGCTCGTAGAGGTGATGCGCTCCTGCAGCTCGCCCATCTCTGTCGCCAGCGTTGGTTGGTAGCCGACGGCTGAAGGCATTCGTCCCAGCAGCGCCGACACTTCCGACCCGGCAAGCAGGTAGCGAAAGATGTTGTCGATGAAGAGCAGCGTGTCGGCGCCCTCCGCATCGCGGAAGTACTCCGCCATGGTCAACCCCGTGAGTCCCACGCGCGCGCGGGCGCCTGGCGGCTCGTTCATCTGCCCGAACACAAGGGCGGTCTGCGGCAACACGCCGGCGTCCTGCATCTCGTGATACATGTCGTTGCCTTCGCGGGTGCGTTCGCCGACGCCCGCGAAGACCGACCGACCCTTGTGTTGATAGGCGATGTTGCGGATGAGCTCCTGCACGATCACGGTCTTGCCCGTGCCGGCGCCGCCGAACAATCCGATCTTGGAGCCCTTCGCAAAGGTGCAGATGAGGTCGACAACTTTGATGCCGGTTTCGAGGATCTCCACCTTGGCCTGCTGCTCCGAAACAGGCGGTGCGGGCCGGTGGATAGGCCATCGCGTGACACCTTCCGGCGACGGCTCGTCGTCGATGGGCGCGCCGATGACGTTGAACATCCGGCCCAGGGTCTCCACGCCGACCGGGACCGAGATCGGGTTGCCGGTCGCGTGTACGGGGTCGCCGCGGCGGAATCCGTCGGTCGCGTCCATCGCGATCGTGCGGACGGTGTTGTTGCCAATCGCGCCTTCGACCTCGAGCACGATGGTGCGACCGTCCTGCGTCTTCACCTCGAGCGCCTCGAACAGCTCGGGCTGTTCGCCCGCCGGAAACTCGACGTCGACCACGGCGCCGATGACCTGGCTTACGTGGCCATCTTTGGTCTTCTTCGTCTCGGCCTTCGCTGCATGTTTGGTTTTCGCCATCTAGTTACTCCTCCCTCAGCTCGACGCCCGCATGGCCTCGGCGCCGCTAACGATCTCCATGAGCTCTGTCGTGATGCCGGCCTGGCGGACTTTGTTCGCGTACAGCGTGAGCGCGTCGATCAGGTCGCCGGCGGCGTTGGTCGCGTTCTGCATCGCGATCATCTTGGCCGAGTACTCGCTCGCCTTGTTCTCCAGCACCGCCTGGAAGACCTGCGTCTCCACGTAACGGGGGAGCAGGCCGTCGAGCACCGACTCCGGGTCGGGCTCGTAGATGTAGTCGGCCCTTGGTCCGTTGCCTTCAGCCTCGCGATGTGGAATCTCGGCGGGGATCAACACGGTGACCGCAGGTTCCTGCTTCATCGTGGAAATCCATTTCGAGTAGCAAAGGAGCACCGCGTCGGTGTTGCCTTTCGTGTACTCCTCCAGGGCGACGCTGATGGCGGGCAAGACCTCCGCCACCGTCGGGCGGTCCGCAACACCGCTGATCTCCGCGATGACGTCGCGCCGGTAGCGGAGCAGGAAGTCGCGGCCCTTACGCCCGATCGTGACGTACCGCTGACCCTCGGGATAGTGCTCGTTCATGTAGCGCGTGGCGGCGCGGATGTTGTTCACGTTGATCGCACCGCAGAGGCCCTTGTCCGTGGTCACGAGGATCATCACCGCGCGCTTTCCTTCGCGGCGGACCAGGAAGGGATGCTTGTACTCCGTCGCTCGTTCGCCCACCGTCTGCAGCACCTCGAGCATCTTCTCGGAATAGGGACGCGTGGCTTGCACCGCCGCCTGGGCGCGCCGCAGCCGCGTCGCCGCGACCACCTGCATCGCTTTGGTGATCTTCTGGGTGTTCCGGATCGAGTCGATCCGCCGGACGATATCCCTGAATGCAGGCACTTAGCTTGCCTTTGGTTTTCTAGGTTTCGGCTTTGGATTCGGTTCGGTGTCCGCCTCTTCGGTGCGCGAGGCCGGCGCCGGTTTGGCGGGCGAATCGGCTATCGCCGCTCGGATCTGGTTGAGCTGAGACGGTCGCTCCTCGGCTTTCTCGGCCTTCGGGGGCGCCTCGGCCGTGGCGGTCTTGGCCGGCGCTTGCGCTTTCGGTTCTGAGCCTGCTGTCGGTGCCTGGGTCTTCGGTGGCGCCTCGGCCGTGGCGGTCTTGGCCGGCGCTTGCGCTTTCGGTTCTGAGCCTGCTGTCGGTGCCTGGGCCTTCGGTGCCGCCTTGTCGTCCGCCTTGGGCGCCGCGGTCGCCTTGTCGGCTTCGACTCCGAACTGGTGGTTGAAGGTCGAGATCGCGGCCTTCAGGCGCTCGAACAACTTGTCGTCCAGCGCCTTTTGCTTTTCGATCTCGGCGAGTAGATCTGGCTCTTCGCTCTTCAAGAACCGAACGAAGCCGGCCTCCCACTCCCTAACGCGCGTCACCGGGACCTTGTCCAGATAGCCCTGCGTGCCCGCGTACAGGACCGCCACCTGCTCGGCCAGCGGGACCGGCTGGTACTTGTCCTGCTTGAGCAGCTCGGTCAGGCGAGCGCCTCGCTCGAGCTGGTTTCGCGTCGCGCTGTCGAGGTCGGAGGCGAACTGGGCGAAGGCCGCGAGCTCGCGGTACTGTGCAAGGTCCAGGCGCAGCTGGCCGCTCACCTGGCGCATCGCCTTGGTCTGCGCGTCTCCACCGACTCGGGACACGCTGATACCGACGTTGAGCGCAGGCCGCTGTCCCGCATTGAACAGGTCCGACTGCAGGTAGATCTGACCGTCTGTGATCGAGATCACGTTCGTCGGGATGAAAGCCGAGACGTCGTTCGCCTGGGTTTCGATCACCGGGAGCGCGGTCAGCGACCCGCCGCCGTGTGCCGGGCTCATCTTGGCGGCTCGCTCCAGCAGCCGCGAGTGGAGATAGAACACGTCGCCGGGGTAGGCCTCGCGGCCGGGCGGGCGGCGAAGGTTGAGCGAGAGCTCGCGGTACGCCCATGCCTGCTTGGTGAGGTCGTCGTAGCAGCACAGGACCTCTTTGCCCTGCTCCATGAAGTACTCGCCCATCGCGCATCCCGCGTACGGCGCGATGAAGTTCAGGGACGCTGCGTCGGAGGCGGTGGCGGCGACGATGATCGTGTAGTCCATCGCGCCATGCTCCTCGAGCGTCGCGGTGGCGCGGGCGATCGAGGCTGCGTTCTGCCCGATAGCCACGTAGACGCAGATGAGGTCCTTGCCCTTCTGGTTGATGATCGTGTCGAGCAGCACGGTCGTCTTGCCGGTGAACCGGTCGCCGATGATCAGCTCTCGCTGGCCGCGACCGATCGGGATCATCGCATCGATGGCCTTGATGCCAGTCTGGACCGGGCTGTCCACGCGCTTGCGGGTGATGACCCCCGGCGCGATCTTCTCGATCGGCAAGGTCTTGGTCGTCTTGACCGGCCCCTTGCCGTCGAGCGGAATCCCCAGAGGATTGACGACGCGACCGATCAGGGCTTCGCCCACCGGAACCTCGAGCAGCCGGCCCGTGGTGCGCACTTCGTCGCCCTCGTGGAGATGGCCGTAGTCGCCAAGGATCACGGCGCGGACCTGGTCCTCCTCGAGGTTCAACGCGAGGCCGTAGGTCTCGTGAGGGAACTCGAGCAGCTCGCCGGCCATCGCGTTCTGCAGGCCGTAGATCTGCGCGATTCCGTCGCTGGTCGCGACGATGCGTCCCACGTCCGTCGACACCAGGCTGGCGTCGAAGTCCTTGAGCCGTTCCTTGATGACTTCGGAGATCTCTTTTGTGCTGATACCCACTTCTTCGGTAACTCCTATGACGCCGCGAGACGGCGGCGCAATTGCTGCAATCGTGTGGAGACGCTGGCGTCGACCAGGCGGTCGCCGTACTGGAGCTTCAATCCGCCGAGGATCCGAGGATCCACCACCGTGCGCATGCGGA
>DAITQH010000012.1:0-34600 GCA_036833175.1 Candidatus Dormiibacterota bacterium | reverse complement strand
ATCCCGGACCGCCAGATCGAAACGTCGGTGGTCCTGGCCAATCCCCCGCTAGAGGTGTCTTAGCGCTTCAAGCCCTCGTTCGATCGTCTCGATCTTCTTCGGAAAGCTGAATCGCACCTGGTGCCGGCCCTTCGCCGGCTCGTGATAGAAGCTAGAGGCAGGAACGGTCGCGACCGCAGCCTTCTCGATCAGGTGTCGAGCGAACAACACGTCATTGTCAAAGCCGAATTTCTCGATTCCCGCCATCACGTAATACGCCCCATCCGGAGCCTGCACCTCGAAACCGCACTCGCGCAGGCCCGTGACGATTGCATCGCGCCGCTCCTGATAGTCCCCGAGCAGCTCCATATAAAAGGACGGGGGCAGCTCGAGCGCGGTCGCGATGGCGACCTGCAGCGGGTGCGCCGCGCCGACCGTGAGAAAGTCGTGCACCTTGCGGATGCCCGCCGACAGCTCAGGCGGCGCGATAAGCCACCCGATGCGCCAGCCGGTCACCGAGTAGGTCTTGCTCGCGCCGCTGATCGTGATCGTCCTGTCCCGCATCCCGGGCAGTGTCGCAAGGCTGATGTGACGTCCCCGATACACGAGGTGCTCGTAGATCTCGTCCGTGATCGCGATCGCATCGTGCTCGACGCACAGCTGGGCGATCAGCTCGAGCTCAGCCTCCGAATAGACCTTGCCCGTCGGGTTGTGCGGCGTGTTGACGACGATGGCGCGCGTCTTGCTGTTGAAGGCCCGACGCAGCTCGTCCGGGTCGAAAGACCAGTCGTCGCCGCGCAGCGTCACGTATCGAGGCACGGCGCCGCTGAGGATGCAGTCGGGCCCGTAGTTCTCGTAGAACGGCTCGAACACGATCACCTCGTCGCCCGGATCGACGGCAGCCAGCATCGCGGCGATCATCGCCTCGGTCGCGCCGCACGAAACCGTCACCTCGGTCTCCGGATCCACCTCGCGTCCCCACGCCGCGGACTGCTTGCGCGCCACTGCCTGGCGCAGCTGAGGCGCGCCCCACGTCGTGGCGTACTGGTTGAACCCGTCGCGTAGGGCTTTCTCAGCCGCCTCCAGAATTCGCGCATCGGTGCTGAAATCGGGAAAGCCCTGGGCGAAGTTCACCGCCCGCTCCGGACCGTTCAGGTGGAGGTTGAGCCGCGTCATCTCCCGGATGACCGACTCGGTGAAGCTCTCTGCCTTGATCGAAAGCTGGCGGATCGGCACCAATTAGTGGCCGGGGTCGGCGCGCTCCAGGTGGAGCTCGGCGCTCGAGCACGAGTAGCACCGCTCAGGCTTCTCGAGGCTTCGCTCCCACCACCCGCACACCTTGCACGTCCATCGCGTCTTGGCGAAGAACTCGAGGACGTCCGAGCGGCTGAGCAGGCCGACCATCTTGCCGTCCTTGATCACGGGAACCCGGCGGATCCGCTCACCGATGAGCAGGCGGGCCGCCTCGTCGATTCCCGTCTCCTCGGTGACCGAGATCACGCGCGGGCTCATGATGTCGCGCGCGACCTTGCCCTTCTTCGAGAACACGTCGGTCTCCGAGATGATCCCGACCACGTGGCCTTCGGCGGAAATGACCGGCGCGCCCGTGATCCGCTTGGAGACGAGGGTCTTCGCGACCTCATCGATGGGCGTGTCTTCTCGAAACGTGATCACGTTCCGATTCATGACTTCCTTGACCGGGATCATCGCCGGAGCAGTGTAGCCACCGTATTCAGGTTGGCGTTGCCGCCGGTCAGGATCAGTCCCGTGCGGCCCTTGGGCAGCTTTCCGGTGAGGTACGCGGCCAGCGGAAGGGCGCCGGTCGGCTCCAGGGCCAGGTGCAACCTGGACCACGCAACCCGCACCGCAGAGGCAATCTCCTCCTCGCTGACCGTGACGATCTCGTCGACCAGTTTATTGGCGAACATCGTCTCGAAGGTGCGCGCACCGACCGAGGTCGTGCGGACCCCATCCGCGATCGTCGTCGGCGGCGCCGTCAGTGACTGGATGCTGCCCGCCTTCCACGTGCGGTAGGCGTCGTCGGCGATCTCCGGTTCGACCCCGACTACTCGCAGGGCTGGATTGTGGTGCTTAGACGAGATCGCAGTGCCCGAGAGCAAACCGCCACCACCCACCGGCGTCGCGATGACCTCGAGGTCCGGCGCGTCCTCGAGCAGCTCCCGCGCCGCGGTTCCCTGTCCGTGGATCACGTTCCAGTCGTCGAAGGGATGCACGAGAGTGAACCCGCGGGCGGCCATCTCCTCGCGCAGGCGCTCCTCGCGGTTGGCGAACGTGATTCCCTCCTGGATCACCTCGGCGCCGAGGGCGCGCGTGGCGGCCACCTTGGCGGGGTTGGCGTCTTCCGGGATGAGGACGAGCGCAGGCAGACCGACTGTCGCCGCCGCCAGCGCCACCGCCTGCGCGTGGTTGCCGGAGCTGACGGCGATCACACCTGCCGGCCGCGGGTTCTGTGCGGCCAGCGTAAGGATCGCGTTGAAAGCTCCGCGCACCTTGAACGAGCCCGTGACCTGGAAGCACTCCGGCTTCAGCCTCAGTCCTGGGTCGAGGTCAGTCGTGAGACAGGGAGTGCGACGGATGTAGGCTCGGACCCGGATCGCCGCCTGGCCGACCTGGGCCGAGTGCTCCTCGAGAAAGCTGGTCAAGCTGCCGCGGTGTCGCGCGCGACCGATGGCTCGCGGCTGACAGCCCTACGGCCGAGGTTGGTGAGCACGGTTCCGGCGAGGATAACGGCCATGCCGATGACAATAGGCAGGCTCAAGCTCTCGTGCAGCAGGAACACTCCCCAGAACACTGCAGTCACCGGGACCAGCAGCGTGACGCCGGCGGCGCGCACCGCACCCAAGGTGTTCATCACGTAGTAATAGAGCAGATATGCGACGCCTGTCGCACCCGCGCCCAATGCGATGACCGCCGCCAAGGACATAAAGGCCACGTGAACTTGAGGGAGTGACGGGGCGGCAAGGGGTACGGCGAAGACAACCGTTGCCGCGAGCTGCCCGATGCTCAGGTCGAACACGCTGACGTTGCGCATCTTCCAGCGCTGGTAGATCGCGTTGGCCGCGTAAGAAAGAGCCGCGACCAGCACCGCCACCGCTCCAAGGAAATTGCCGGACACGCCATGGGCCAGGATGTCAGGGAGCACGAGGATGACGACGCCGGCGAACCCGAGGACGACGCCCAGGTAACCGACCTTGCTCGGGCGCTCGGCCGGCATGGCCCAGAAGATCAGGACGGCGGTCCAGAGCGTGGTGGTCGAGTTCAGGATGCTGGCGAGGCCGCTCGAGATCCTCTCTTCTCCCCACGCGATCGCGACCCAGGGCACGATCGCGTTGGTGAACGCCATGATCGCGAATGAGCCCAATCGCGTCCTCCAGCCTTCGCCAAGCAGGGGCCGGCCCATCACTTTGACGATCACGGCCAGGGCGATCAGACCCGACAGCGAGCGTATGAGCAGCAGCACCGTCGGGCTCATGTCGTGGACGGCGACCTTGATCAGGAGGAACGAGGCGCCCCAGATCAGCGCGAGCCCGGCGAGCGCCAGGTAGGGCTTGAGGCTAGACACGCGTTGGCCACTCGTCCGTTGACAGCACGAGCGTGACTGGTCCGTCGTTCTCGATGCTCACGCGCATGTCAGCTCCAAAGCTGCCGGTCTGGGTCTCTATTCCGCGCTCGCGGAACCGCTCGCCGAAAACGTTGTAGAGCTGCTCGGCTCGCTGGGGATCACCCGCCTTGAGCAGGCTGGGCCGCCGGCCGCGACTCATGTCCGCGAACAGCGTGAACTGCGAAACGATCAGGGCAGCTCCCTTTACATCCACGAGGCTAACGTTCATCCGACCGGCCTCGTCCGCGAACACGCGCAGGTCGATGATCTTGTCGGCGAGCTTTCGCACCGTGTTGTCGTCGTCATCTGATGCCGCACCCACCAACAACACGTATCCGTGCCCGATGGTTGCACGACGCTCGGATCCAGTCTCGTCCCAGCTCACGGAGCCTGCAGCGACGCGCTGGGCGACGACCCTCAATTCAAAACGCCGACTCGCGTGGCCCGAAGGCCGGATTCACTCCGGCCGTCCCCTGCCTTCATTTGGCCGCCAAGCGTCGCTAGGAGAAATATTCTGTAAATCCAATCCGCGGGAAGATGAGCAGGCCCGTCGGCGAAGCCGACCGGCCGATGCAATCTGTAGGTCACATCCTGCTCGCGCTAGCGCGCAGAAGGAGCCGCAGGTTCCTTCTCATATTTCATACTTTTGGCCCGAATTGTGGTTCTGCGTGTACCAGCGAATCGATGTAGCGGAACCGCTCGTAACGGTGCTGCAAAAGGTCCTCGGTGGGCTGGGTCAGCAGCGCCTGCATGTGGCGGTTCAGCGCCTCGTCCAGCGCGGCCGCAGCGGCGTCGTAGTCGGCGCCCGCAGATCCTTGCGGTTCCGTCACCACCTCTTCGACCACGCCCATCGCCAGCAGGTCGCGCGAGGTCAGCTGAAGCTGCTCCGCCGCCTCCACCTTCCGGTTGTTGTCACGCCAGACGATCGAGGCCGCGGCCTCGGGCGACGCCACGGAGTAGATCGAGTTCTCGAGCATGATCACGCGGTCGGCAACGCCCATCCCGAGCGCCCCGCCACTGCCCCCTTCGCCGATCACCGCCGCGACGATCGGCACCGGGATCCTGAACCACTCCATGATCGCCTCGGCGATGGCGGCCGCGATGCCGCGCTCCTCAGCGCCCGCGCCGGGATAGGCGCCCGGCGTGTCGATCAAGGAGACGATCGGAAAGCGGAACTTTGCCGCGTGGTGCGCGAGGCGGATGGCCTTCCGGTAGCCCTCGGGGTGCATCATCCCCCAGTTCCGCGCCACGCGCTCCTTGAGGCTCCGGCCTTTCTGATGGCCGAGGAAAACCGTCGTCCGACCGTGCCAAGTTCCGATACCGCCGACGAGGGCGGGATCGTCACCCGAGAGCCGGTCGCCGTGCAGCTCGATGAAGTCCGGCGCCAACCGCCGGATGTAGTCGAGCGAGTAGGGACGATCCTGGTGACGGGCAAGCTCGATGACCTGCCAGACGCTCAGCGTCGTTTCGTCGGGCTTGCGCCCGTGGCGGGTCATGGATACATCTCCAAAAGGTGCGCAAGCAGGCGGCGCAGCTCCGTGCGCGGAAGCACCAGGTCCACCTGGCCATGCGCAAGTTGGAACTCCGCGCTCTGAAAGCCGGGGGGAAGGTCGGCGTAAGTCGCCTGCTTGATCACTCGCGGCCCGGTGAAACCGATCGCGGCGCCAGGCTCGGCGATGTTGATGTCGCCCAGCAATGCAAGCGACGCAGCAGTTCCACCAAACGTCGGATCCGTCAGCACAGAGAAGTACGGCACCCCGGCGGCATGCATGCGGCCGAGAGCGGCGTTCACCTTTGCCAGCTGCATCAATGCCAGGACGCCCTCCTGCATGCGCGCCCCGCCCGAAGCTGAGACCAGGACGTAGGGAATGCCCGAGCTCGCCGCCTGCTCCATGCCTCGCGCGAGCCGTTCGCCGGCAACGATCGACAGCGTCCCTCCCACGAAACGGAAGTCGAACGCGGCCAGCCAGATCGGCCGTCCGGCCAGCGTGCAGGTGCCGGTGCGAACGGCCTCGTTGAGGCCGTCCTCCATCAACTGCTCGACAACCTCCTGGTACGGCTTGGGCACCTTCCAGTTCAAAAGGTCGTGGGAGCGGACGTCTCCCCAGCGTTCCTGCCACGAGCCGCGGTCCGCGATCAGCGCGATCCAGGCGTCGGCGCCGATCCGGAAATGGTGCCCGCAGTCGCACACGTAGTTGTGCTTGCGCAACGCCTCGGCGTTCAGGCTGACGCCGCACCCAGGGCAGGCGGGCGGCAGCGGGATCGCGGGCAGCTTGCTTCCCGCGATGCGAAGCTCCGGCCGGGCCTCGTGTGCGAGCGCCATCAGAGACTCAGCCCACCGTCCACGGCTATGACCTGCCCGGTGATGAACCCAGCGCGATCTGAGCATAGGAACGCGACCGCCGCGGCCACGTCCTCAGGGGTGCCCTCGCGCTTGATCGGTGTCATCTTCACCAGCTCGCCCACCATGTCGTCCGTCAGGGATCCCGTGGTGAGCTCGGTGCGCACGTAGCCGGGAGCCACGGCGTTGCACGTGATGCTGCGCGACCCGTACTCGCGTGCGACGGATTTCGTGAAACCGATCAAGCCCGCCTTGGCCGCGGCGTAATTCGACTGGCCCGCGTTGCCGGTCAGCCCGACGATCGACGAGATGTTGACGATCCGGCCCCAGCGGGCTCGCATCATGCCGGACATGATGGCCGCGCGCGTCGTCGCGAAGGCCGACATCAGGTCCGTGCGGATCAGCTCCTCCCAGTCGGCGGGAGCCATCTGGATCAGGAGCTTGTCGCGCACGGCCCCGGCGTTGTTGACGAGCACATCGACGCGGCCGATCGCCTTGACCATGGCCTCGACCTGGGCCGGGTCGCCAACGTCAGCCTTGTGCGCGCTTCCGTTCGGCAAGGAGTTCGCCGTCTCTTCGGCCGCAGCTGCATCGGAGCGGTAGTTGACGACCACGCGCGCGCCCATCCCGGCCAGCGCCTGGCTGATCGCGCGACCGATGCCCTTGCCGCCGCCTGTTACTAGCGCGGTCTTGCCGTCGAGGTCGCCCATCCGCTCAGGCCGTCGTTGGGCCGGCGAAATCGATGAACAGCTCTTCGGCGTTCCAGGTGTCGACGCCTGGGATGTGCTTCGCGGCAAGGCTGGCCAGCACGCGGCCCGGACCCAGCTCGACGACGGTTTTCACCTTCATGGCTCGCATCGAGACCATCGTGCGCGCCCAGTCGACCTGCCGCAGCATCTGGAGCCGCAGCTCGTCCTGCAGGGCCGCCACGGTGCGTAACGCTTCGCCCGACGCGTTGGCGAGGATCGGAATCGAAGGCGCCTTGATCGGCAGCTTGTCCACCAGCTTGCGGAAGGCCGCCGCTGCAGCAGCCATCAGTGGCGTGTGCGCGGCCAGCGGGATGGTGAGGATGAGCGCGCGCCGCGCGCCGGCGGCGAGTGCGAGCCTCTCCGCGTCCTGCACCGCGGCGACCTCGCCGGAAAGCACGAACTGCACGTCGGCATTGCGGTTGGCCACCCACAGCTTTCCGTGCGCGGAGGCCTGCTCGCGGATGCGCTCGACCTCGGCTTCTTCGAGGCCAACGATGGCGATCATCCCGCCCGCCTGCTCGCCCGCCGCCTGGGCCATGATCCGGCCGCGCTCCTTGACGAGCAGCAGGGCCGTCTCCCACGGGATCGAGCCGGCCGCCGCCAGCGAGGCGATCTCGCCCAGGCTGTGCCCGGCCGTGACGCTGACGTTCTCAAACCCGTAGCTCTCACGCCACACCTCGTAAGCGGCCCAGCAGACGGTCATGACGCACGGCTGAATGATGTCTGTGCGGTTCAGGTCCTCGACCGGGCCCTCGAAGCAGAGCCTCCGAATCGGCATCTGCAAGACCTCTTCGGCCCGCTCGAACACCGCGCGAGCCGCGGTATAGCGGTCGTGCAGGTTCTTTCCCATGCCGGGCTTCTGCGTGCCCTGACCAGGGAAGAGAAGAGCGATCGGGCCGATGAGTTTCACTCCCATGTCATTTCTGTTATGCCCACTTCAAGAGGCACGCGCCCCATGTCAGGCCTGAGCCGAACCCGGCCAGCAGGACGTGGTCGCCGCTCTTGACGCGGCCCTTGCGAATCGCCTCCTCCAGCGCCAGCGGGATGGACGCGCTCGAGGTGTTGCCGTACTCGTCGATGTTGACCGCCACGCGGTCGAGCGGCAGCCCGATCCGGCGCGCGGCGGCGTCGATGATGCGGAAGTTGGCCTGGTGCGGGACCCAGAGGTCAATGTCCTCCAACGCCACGCCCGCCGTGTTGCAGACCTCGTTGGCCTGGCGGATGAAGATGTCGACCGCGAACTTGAAGACGTCGGGGCCGACCATCTCGATGTACGGGTGCGGGTCCTTCGCCGCGTACGCGCCTTTCTCGATGTTCCCGCAGGTCACCTGCGCGTACCCGCGACCATCCGAGCCCAGGCACCAGCTGAGAAAGCCCGCACCCTTCGGCGCCGGCCGCACGATCGCCGCGCCGGCGCCATCTCCGAAGATGACCGCCGTTCCGCGGTTGTTGTAATCGAGCATCCGCGAGAGCACCTCCGCGCCGATGACGAGCACGTTGTCAGCCCGCTCGGTCGCGATGAACGAGTCGGCGATCGACAGCCCGTACATGAAGCTCGTGCATGCCGCGAGCGTGTCCCAGGCCACCGCCCCCGGGGCGTCTAGCTCGTCCTGGATTCGGGCGGCGATCGACGGAAAGGGGCCGTCCGGCGAAGATGTGCCGACCAGGATCATGTCGAGATCCTTGGCCGAGATGCCCGCCGCGTCCAGCGCGCCGCGCGCGGCCTTGGTCGCAAGCTCGAGGGTGGTCGTTCCCGGCTCGGCGATGTGCCGCCGGTGGATCCCCGTGCGCTCGGTGATCCATTTGTCCGAGGTGTCCATGAGCTTCTCGAGGTCGAAGTTCGTGATGATCTTCTCGGGCGCATAGGCGCCGACGCCGGCGATCGCGCTGAGCCGGCCCTTGGTCTTGAAACTTCGCAAGGGAAGAGCGTCGGAACGCGTGCGATAGGCGCTGGTGATCGCCATGGCCGCTATGCTTCCAGCCGCTCGGCGGTCTTCTGCTCCAAGAACTTCCAGAGATCGCCTATGAGCTTCATCTTCTCGAGCTCCTCTTCAGGCAGCTCGACGTCGTACTTGTCCTCGACGGCGGCGATCAGTTCGACGAGGTCGAGAGAATCGGCCGCGAGGTCCTTGGCGAAGCTCTTGTCGAGCTGCACCTGGTCGGGCTCGATGCCCAGGATCTCGGCGGCGAGATCTTGCAGTTCCTTGAAATCGAGTGGCGTTGCCATCGGCAATTCTCCTAGTTGGCAGAGCCCCACGAAATCTGAGGCTTCGCCTTGATTTCGCGGGGACCCCTGTTAAACATGGGGGCCTTTGATGACGAGCGCGGCATTGTGGCCGCCGAAGCCGAACGAGTTCGAAAGCGCGACCTTGACGTCCGCTTTGCGTGCCTTGTTCGGCACGTAGTCGAGGTCGCATTCAGGGTCGGGGTCGTCCAGGTTGATGGTCGGCGGCAGCACACCCCGGTCGAGAGCGAGGACGCACGCGGCCGCCTCGATCGCGCCGGCGGCGCCCAGCAGGTGACCGTGCACCGACTTGGTCGAGCTGACCGCGAGCTTGTAGGCATGGTCGCCGAAGACAGCCTTGATGGCCTTCGTCTCGGCGACGTCGCCGAGCTTGGTCGAGGTCCCGTGCGCGTTGATGTAGCCCACGTCCGTCAGCTCGACACCGCTCTTCTCGAGAGCGCGCTTCATGGCTCGAATCGCACCTTTGCCTTCGGGCTGCGGCGCGGTGAAGTGATACATGTCGGCGCTCGCCCCATAACCCGCGATCTCAGCGAAGATCTTCGCTCCGCGCTTTTTCGCGTGCTCCATCTCTTCGAGCACGAACATCACCGAGCCTTCGCTCATGACGAACCCGTCGCGGTTGAGGTCAAACGGCCGGCATGCTTTCTCCGGCTCGTCGTTCCGCTCGCTGACGGCCTTGATCTGGCTGAAGGCTCCCATCGTCAAAGGAGTGATGGTGGCTTCCGATCCGCCCGCGAGCATCGCGACCGCATCTCCACGCTTGATGATCTCCGACGCTTCGCCGATGCCGTGCGAGCCGGAGGCGCAGGCGCTGACGATGGCGTAGTTCGGGCCGCCCGCGTGCGTGTGGATGGCGACGATGCCGGCCGCCATGTCCGCGATCATCATCGGGACGGTGAACGGGCTGATCCGCTTAGGCCCGCGCTCCATCAGCTGCGTGTGGCTCTTCTCGATCTCCTCCATCCCGCCGATGCCCGAGCTGACGATCACGCCGACGTCGTCGGGGTCCATCTCGCCGGGGATCAGCCCCGACTGCGCCAGCGCCTGCTTGGAGGCCGCCAACGCAAACTGGCAGTAACGCCCGATGTGGCGGGCGGTCTTGCGATCCATGTATTCCTCGGGATTGAACCCCTTGACCTCGCCCGCGATCTTGCAATCGAAGATCGACGTGTCGAAATGCGTGATCCGGCCGATTCCCGAGACGCCCTCGATCATGTTCGACCAGACCGTTTCGACGTCATTGCCGATCGGGGTGATGAAGCCCATGCCTGTGACGGCCACGCGGCGACCGTTGGAGTTAGATGTCATACCCGCAGCATACGGACGCTGAGGCCAATTCGCATTGGCTCATGGTGGGAAAAGCACCCCCAAGACTTGGACATGGTGTCCTAAACTGGATGCAAAACGCCCGCTTAGAGCAGCTTTCTGATCTCCAGGGCGAACTGCAGGCGCAGGCGCGTCGAAGGTATCTCGAGGTCCCCACCGAGGAGGTCGCGCAGCTTGTCCAGCCGGTACAAGACGGTGTGTCGATGCAGCCCGAGCGCCGCTGCCGCGTCCTTGACCGAGCCCCGGACGAGGTACGCCTCCAGCGTCTCCAGCAGCTGGCCGCGGTTGCGCACCTTGGGATCGATCAGACGACCCAGGCTGTGCGCCACGAAGCGCTCGGCGAGGCGAGGGTTCTGGGTCAGGACGAGGTGGGGGATCAGCTCGTCGTGCCGGTGCACGACGCCCTCGGGACGCAGCTTGCGACCGGCCTCGATAGCTTGCTGGGCTTCCAGGTATGACCGCGAGATCCCACGCAATCCGGGGTGATAGCCCCCAATGCCCGCGCGCACACGAGCGCGCCCGGCGCCCGACCGCTTGACCGCCTCGTCCTGGAGCTGACTCACGAACTGGCCGGCGGCGTCCACGTGAGCCACAGACTCGGCCGGCCACAGGACGACGAGAGTGCTCGGGTCGGTCGCGTGGTTGATCGCGCCGCGCGGCACGTCGAGCGAGGCCGCGACCTCCGCCAGCGCCTGGCCGCCGCGCTCACCGTCGCGGTTGCCGACGATGAGCTTGCAAACCGCCACCACGTAGCCCGTCGGGACGATCGGCATGTTGAGCGCGAGGGCCTGCTTCTGCAGCTCGAGCTCTGAGTCGAAGTTGTCGCTGATCAACGCATGGAAGAGGCGCGCGTGCGCTCGCGTCCCGCGCTGCATGTGCTGCTCGCGCGCGTGAAGGTAGGTCTTAGTGACCTCCGCCGCGACCTGGTCGAGCGCGGCGAATACGTAGTTCGCTGTGACCATAATCGCTTCGGGAGTCGCCTCGGTATGCCCTCGCCAGGCGCGGAGGATCTCGTCCCACGCGACGCGCGCGGCGATCCGATACGCCGCGAGGATCGGCTCGACCGACTGGCTGCTGCGCGCTTGGAGGATGCCCAGCTGGGCGACGCGGCGCAGCTCCTCGTTGGTCGCGGGCCGCGCCTCGCGGGCGGTGGCGAGGAACAGGTCGAGGCCGGCTTCGCAGGCCCTCGCGATGGCCGAGCGTTGGGGTGGGACGCCGGTCGAATCGTCCCAGCGCACGAGGCTGACCACGGCTCGGGCCATATGCCTTGCCATGCCGGAACGGCGCCGCTGCAGCTCCGCGATGAGGGCGTCCGGGAGGGTGGGGGACACTTTGGGCGCCCGCGCCGATTTGGACTTGATGGCCAGCTTCGCCATGGCATCGACTATACGAGCTCGGCTCTGATTAGGACCTCAGGTCTAATCAGGAGGGGATCCCCCACCCGGCGCTTCGCGCCGACCTCCCCGGCTAGCGGGGAGGTGCTTTACCCGTGCTTATTCACGAAAGCCAGGATGCGGCGCCAGGCATCGTCGCAAGCGTCCTTCCACTGGTCGAAGCTGCGGTCGAAGAAGCTGTGGGGCGCGCCCTCGTAGATGTGCATCTCGTGCGGGACGTTGGCCTTGGTGAGCTCATTGTCGAAGGCTTGAAATGCTTCCCGCGGCGTGAAGTCCGCGCCGGCGACCAGCATCAGGAGCGGCGCCTTCATCTTCGAGATGAAGGGCTCGCTCCTTTCCGGCCGCCCATAGAAGCCGATGGCCCCGTTCACACGAGGCTGGAGCGCGGACTGGTTCCACGAACTGGATCCGCCGAAGCAGAAACCGACGGTGAACACGGACTTGACCGCGCCGCCTTCCTTCGACTCGAGGTATGCGATCGCCGCGGACACGTCGGCTGCAATACCTTCCGGCGTCGTCTGCTCGACGTGAGGCTTGTAGTCGAAACTCTCGTCACGGTCGCCCATCTCCGCCGTGCGGCCGAAGTAATCGATCGCCACCGCATCGATGCCGGCCTCGGCAAAACGCTGAGCCAGCTCCTTGTAGAAGTGATGAAGGCCCCGGACGTCGGGCATCACGACCATGCCGGCTCCCGTCGGCTTCCCGGCTCGGGCGAAATAGGCCCCGAACTTCGTCCCGTCGGCTGAGGTCAGGACCAGGTCCCCCTGGTCCGCGGCGGCGCCGCTCACCGGCGGCAAGGGAACACGGGCATCGTCTGAATAGCACATGACTTGATTGTCCACCATCATTAGTCCGTCATGAAGCTCGAGAGCACCACCTTCACCCGCTCCGACGTCGAGCAGTTCCTCGACGAGATGCTCAACCACGACCGGCTTGCGCTTGCCGACCGCCTCGAGAAGGCATCGGCGAGGCTGGCCGAGAGTGGTCCTCGTGTCAAAGCCGGTCAGGGCAAAGGCGAGTGGTCAGAGCACGAGCTGCTGGCTCACATCGCAGTCCTCTCGAAGTTCTATGGCGTGCTGGTGCACAAGATCTCGAGCGGTCAGATGACCGAGCTCGACCTACTGGAGAACGTCAACCTCCGCGACGTCGTGGGGGAGCAGATGGCTCAGATCGAGCCGGCCGAGCTGCTCCGCATGGCGCTCTCGGACCAGGCTCGAACGCTCAAGCTGCTGCGTTCGACCGAAGCGTCCTCATTGCAGAGGACGGCCACGCAGGAGAACGGAGAGCCCATCACCGCCGAAGAGGTGGCCCGGCTTCCGCTCATCAACCACCTCGAGATGCACGTCGATCAGCTGGAGCGCGCCGTCAGTCGCTGACCTGTGAGTAGCCGAGCTTGCGCAGCTCGCGGCGGATCGTTTGCGCCGCGCCGTCCATCACACCGGGATCCGGGTCTGGATCCTGGTTGCCGAAGTCGAGGTCGTGCACACCGCGGATTGGAACAACGTGGAAATGGCAGTGAGGCACCTCGAGGCCGGCGAGCATGAGTCCGATCCGGGCCGGCTTGAATCCCGCCATCTGCGCCTTGCCAATCGCCTGCGCCGTCTCGGTCAGGTGCGCAAGCAGCCGAGTGTCGAGGTCGAGCCAGTGGTCGATCTCCGCCCGGGGGACGACCAGCGTGTGGCCTGGACGGAGCGGTCGGATCGACAGAAAAGCGACGCACGACTCGTCCTTCCACACGAACCGCGCAGGCAGCTCGCCGGCGACGATCCGGCTGAACACGCTTGGCATCGGATAAGCCTAAAGTCCCAAGCGTGACGCCAGCCGCACAGCTTGTCGACGCGACCAAGAAGTACGGCGCGGTGGAAGCGGTCAAGGGCATCACGCTGGACATCGAGCCCGGCGAGGTGGTCGCGATGCTGGGACCGAACGGCGCGGGCAAGACGACCTCGATCAGCCTCATGCTCGGACTCCGGAAGCCGACCTCGGGCACCGCGAGACTCTTCGGAATGGACCCCACCGATAGGCGCGCGCGCAGCCGCACTGGAGTGATGCTGCAGGAGTCGGGGGTTCCGCAGGTACTGAAGGTGAGCGAGATGATCGACTTGTTTCGCTCTTACTACCCGTCGCCGATGCCGACCGCTCGCGTCATCGAGCTGGCCGGGCTCGAGGAAAAAGCGCAATCGCAGAACAAAGATCTCTGAGGCGGCCAGCGACAGCGCCTGTACTTCGCGCTTGCCATCTGTGGCAACCCAGACCTCATTTTTCTTGACGAACCGACGGTCGGGCTCGACGTCGAGTCAAGACGGTCCTTCATCCAGAGCATCAAGGGTTTCATCGCGAGCGGAAAGACCATCGTGCTGACGACGCACAACCTCGATGAGGCGGACGAGCTCGCGAGAAGGGTGGTCGTGATCGATCACGGCAAGATCATCGCGGACGCAAACCCGGATGAGATCAAGTCTCCCCCTACCTGCCGCCGTCACCCTTCGCGCAGCTCGCCTGGTCGGTGCTGGGTATAAAGACGGATCGATCGGTGGAGGCCAACCTCTTGCTTCTCGGCGCTTACGCGATCGTCTTTTTCGTGCTCGCCGTGTGGGCCTACCGCCGCGACACGTCGCTCAAGTTCACCTAGCCCGGCCGCCAGAACGTCTCCGCCAGGACGGAGCCAAAGGCCTCTTGATAGCGCTGAGAAAACTCCGCCGGGGTGTACGAGTGCTCGACGGTGCCCACCTGCTCGATCGCATAGGTCGCGGCGAGCGAGGCCACTCGCCCGGCGGCCTCGATGTCAAGGCCGCGCAGGAGGCCTGCGACCAGGCCCGCTCGGTAAGCATCTCCCGCACCTGTCGGATCTGACTCGCGAAGCGGGGGCGCCGCCGGAATCTCGACCTTCCGGTCGCGCGTGCAGATGCGCGAACCCTGGCGCCCAAGCGTAGTGACCACGATCTCGGCCAGCTCGAGCAGCCCGTCGACGTCGTGGTTCGTACGCTGCTCGATCAGCTCCAACTCGTAGTCGTTTCCGATCACGATCCATGCTCCGCGCGTGCTGTCGGTCACGTCTTGGCCGGACATCATCGGCAGCTGGTGGGCGGGGTCGAAGACGAACGGCACGCTTCTCTCGCGGCACTCGTGCACAAGGCGCTTCATGGCGCCGGGGTCGTTGGGCCCGATGATCACGGCGTCCACAGCGGGCGGCGCATCGTCGAGGCCCAGCATCGCGGCGCGCCACATCGCGCCGCCGTAATAGCCGGTCAGCTGGTTGGCATCGAGGTCCGTGGTGGTGAACCCGGTTGCGCTCAGCTCGCCTTCAAGGAGCCTCAATCCGCGACAGTCGATGCCGCGGGCGACCAGCCAATCGCGGTACTCGGTTGCGTCGGTGCCGGCCGTGGCGAGCACCGCGGCCGGATATCCCAACAGTGCGAGGTTGTGTGCGTAGTTTCCCGCCACCCCGCCCCGCCGCTTCTGGAGGTCGTCGACCAGGAAGCTCAGGTTGAGGATGTGAGTCTTGTCGAGCAGGATGTGCTCTTTGAAGTGACCCTTGAAGGTGAGGATGTAGTCGTACGCGATCGATCCGGAGCAGACGACGGTCATCGGTCAGAAGGCTAAAGAAAAAGGGCGCCCAGCGTAGAGCGCCCTTTCGTTTCGGTGGAGTTAAGCGGCGCGGCGTCGGGCGGTCCGGCGGCGGGTGGTGCGACGCGCCTTGACGACAGCGGGCCTGGCTGCGGTCTGGCGGCGCGGCGCCAGCTCGGTGGCCTGCTCGAGACGGGTCGCCGTCCGGGCGATCGTCTTGAACGAGCCGTTGAAGATCCGCAGGGTTCGCTTGGCGACATCGCCGACGACGTCCTGCCGGCGCGCCTGGAGCTTGACCAGGTGAAGACCCTTGATCGCGACCTTCTCAGGCAGCTTCTCGTTGACCTCGAGGCCCCACAGCCTCACCTTCTCGGGAAGGATGGCGTTCAGGCGGGCGTTGAACCGGCGGTTGACCTTGCGAGCGGTCGGTGCGCCCTTGCGCTCGAATCCGCGAACCGACTTGCGCGCCGATCCGATGGGGTCCGATGCGACCTCGGCCGCCGCCCTGGCGGCTCCGATGGCGACTTCCTCAACCGTGGTGGCGGCATCTCCGAAATTGATCTCAGTGCTCATATGACTCAGCCTCCTCGTGCTGTCTAATTTCTGTCTTGACTAACGCATCATAACGCACTGCGTCAATTGTGTCAAGGCGAGGTCAGGCAACTCGGCGTCAGCCGCGCCCCGATCGGAAGCGAGCAATCAGCGCTTCTGCGGGTCTGCCGAAGACGTCGTAGTGCGCCACCTTGCGCCGCTTCTCGGGCTGGATCCACTCTGGCCGTAGGCCGTGCTGGCGTCCCCATTCCTCGAGCACCGGACGCAGTCCGATGATGTGCAAGAAGGGTTTCTCGCGCACCATCCCACGGATCGTCGAGCCGTGGTAATAGTCGAAATTGCGATGGATCGCGATCCCGCCGGCCTCTGCAAACGCGATCGCTTCCTTGATCTGCCGCCGCTCGAAGTAGCGCTCGTGGAGCGGCTCGCTCACGCCCTGAGGTTACGGCCTCCGGTCGGGGCAGATCGGCCGGAAGGCGCAGATGTTGCATGGCCGCTGCGCATGCTCGGGTCGCAGGCTGTAGTCGCCCGCCGCGATGCGCGCAGCCGCCACCTGGATGCGGGCTTCGACGCCCGCGTCGTCTGGTGCTACCTCTATCACCTCACCCCGACGAAGATCGAATAGAACCAAGCGGGCGTCTGGTCCTCCCGGCACGAGGCCCCGCCGGGCCGCTAGCCCATACAGCCTGAGCTGGGTTGAGTAGGCCTCGACCAGCGATGCATCGAGCGAGGCGTTGGTCTTGAAGTCGACGAGTACGGTCCGGCCGTTCAGCTCGCAGATCCGGTCCACCAATCCACGTACACGGGTCGTGCCGATTCGCATGTTGAACCCGACCTCGACCGCTAGCGTCTTCGCCCCCGCCAGCGGATGCGTGAGATACCGCGCGAGCATCTCACGCCCCGCCTCTGGGCCCGAATACATGGCGAGGAGATCACCGCCGGACGTGTGCCATCCCGCAAGCGCCGCGTGGACAGCCGACCCAAGCTCGGTCGATCCGATGGCCTGCACGTGTCGAGGTTGCAGCTCGTCCGGCGGGGCCGGCACGCGCCACACCTGGCTGAAGCGGTACCGCACCGGGCATAGCTCGAAGTCGTGCAGCTGCGAGAAGCTCAGCTCCACGTCCGCCACAGGCGCGGCCACCGGCTGCTCCCGTCGAGGGCGAAGCTGGTCCAGGCGGTCCAGCACGGCTGCCACCTCGGCGGAACCTCCATCCACGTGGCCGTTGGCCGCGCGCATCTCCGGAAGCTCCAGCTGCTCAGCCTCCACCACTGAAGCCGATTCCGGATTGGCGAGCGCCCAGCTGAGGATCTCGGCGAAGTGGTCGTGTTCGTCGAGGCCGTTCGCCCCCACGTCACGCGCCGTTGCCTCCTCACGGGTGGCCGTGACGTACAGCGCGTCCTTGGCGCGCGTCATGCCGACGTACACGATCCTCCGCCGCTCGCCGATCGCGAGTGCCACCGCCGGTGCGCCCGGCGACGTCGCGACGTAACGCGGATGTTTCTCGCCCCGCCAGTTTTTGATCACGAAGCCAAGGCTGTCGGGGTCGAAGAAAAGGCGCTCGGTGTCCCTCGGCCTCGGCGGCCGCAGGTTGACCATGAAGACCACTGGAAACTCCAGGCCTTTGGCCGAGTGGATGGTCAGCAGCGAGACCGCCTCGGCCCTCGCCGATTCCTCCGCCGCCTCGCCCACCGGCAGCTCGGCGTCGATCACCTGGTCCAGGTGCCGCACAAAATCGCCAATCCCCGCGAGTGAGAGGTCGCGCTCGAAACGGCCGGCGAGCTGGAAGACCTTGCGCAGGTTGAGCAGGGCGCGGGGGCTGCCGTCGCGCTGCGCGCGCAGCTCTGCCCAGCGCAGGTACCCGCTCTCCTCGAGGAGCCTGTTCAGGATGTCGGCCACGGTCAGAGCGTCGCGGAGCCGGCCCAGCCGGTCGGTCAGCTCGACCAGCTGCACCGCGTGGCCGGCCACCTTCGGATCCATCTCGGGAAAACCCTCGCGCGCGGATTCGTCGAAGCAATCTCTCAGCCGCATCCCCGAACGGCCTGACCGGCGCGCGGCCAGCGTGTACATGCCGCTGTCAGGAAGCCGGACGATCGGCCCCTGCACGATCCGCACGAACGCGCCGTCGTCCATCGGGTTGTCGGTGAGGCGCAGAAGCGCCAGCACGTCCTTGATCTCCTGGCGGTCGAAGAATCCGGAACCACCGCTCGTGACGTAAGGGATTCCCTGCCGGCGGAGCTCGTCCTCGAACTCGCGAGGAAGCATGCGAATCGAATGGGCGAGGATGGCGATGTCCGCGAATGCGCGACCCCCTACATGAAGGCGCCGGATCGCCTGCGCCATCGAGCGCGCCTCGGTGCGCGAGTCGGGCGCCATGATCGCCGTCACCGGTTGAGGCACGGAGCCACGCGTTGCGACGAGGTCAGGCTCCCCTGCGAAATCCGGGTCGCGGCGGATGAAAGCGGTGGCGCAGTCGAGGATGCCCTGGTAGGAGCGGCGGTTGTGGGTCAGCGGCAACCGCTTGCCCGGGAACCGGCTGCGAATGTTCTCGATCTCCGCATCGCGCCAGCCGTAGATCGACTGCTTCGCGTCGCCCACCACGGCCACGTTGCCGAAGTTTTCCGCCGCAAGCAGGCGGATGAGGTCGAGCTGGATCCGGTTGGTGTCCTGGAACTCGTCGACGAGCAGATAGCGGAAGCGTTCGCGGCAGCGGCGGCGAAACTCGGGCACCCGTTCGAGCGCGCCGATCACATCGAGGATGAGATCGTCGAAGTCGCGCAGGCGGGCCGCCTTGAGTGCGTCTTCGTACGTCGTGTAGATGACGAACAGCACCTCGATCGCTTCGAGCTCAGCGCGCGCCGGGTCCGGTCCGCCCGACCCGTCGGAGGAGTGGCCGTTGACGTGGGCGCGCCAGTGCTGGGAGTGGAGCTCCAGCGCCCGCTGCTGGAATCCGCCGGGCGTGATGCCGCGACCCTTGAGCTTGAGGAGGAACCGCAGCCCTGAGCGAAGCAGGTCGTCCAGGTCCTCGACCGCGAGCGCGGAGTACGAGTCAGGGTCAAACGGGGCGGCCGCCCCGCTCCGTAATCCGGCGATCAGGTTTTGTTCGAACAGTCGCTGGCCGGTCTCATCGAGCACCCGGATCTCGCGCGGCGCGCCGACCAGGTAGGCGAACTCGTCCAGCAGGCGCGCGCACGTGCCGTGAAAGGTGCCGATCCAGGCGCCGTCCAGCACCTCCGGACCGAGCCCAGGCTGCCGCGCCCTCAGCTCCCTGGAGATCCGCTCCCTCAGCTCTTCGGCAGCGCGGTCGTTGAAGGTCACGGTGAGAATCCGGTTCGCCTCAACACCCTGCGCGACCAGCCAGCAAAACCGCTCGGTCGCCGTGAACGTCTTGCCGGTGCCGGGGCCGGCCGCGATCAGAAATGCGCCCTGCGGCCCTGCGTGGGCGGCGGTCGCCTGCTCGGGACTCGGCTCGATCGTGCTGTGAAGTCGCGTCACGCTCATTCCGGCGGCGCTCCTCCATATGGACACACCGCGGCGTGCGGACAGCTGCCGAACCGCGTGACGCACGTCCCGGCGAGCTCCCTGGGCGCGGGCTCGAAATGGCCAGCCTTGATGCGTCCGATGGCCTCCACGACGATGGCGCGGCTGCGGTTGAGGTCCTCGGTCGTCAGCAGCTTCTCGCGGTACTCCTTCAAGCCCGCGGCGCGCCCGACGCTGAAGATGACCTGGCGCATGTCGCGCCAGACCCATTCCTTCGGATACCACAGCGACAGGAAGCGCGGTTGGAATCCAAGCGGTTTGCCTTCCTCGTCGACACCGTCCTTGCAGGCGAGGTAATAGAGCGCCAGCTGGACGTCGTACAGCTCAGGTCCGAAATACGCTTCGTAGGCGTACTTCATGGGCTTGCCGGCGCCCGTCTTGTAGTCGACCACCTCGACCTCTCCATCGCCGACGTCGTTGACGCGGTCGATCTTGCCCACGATCTCCGAACCGTCGAGCTGAAGGCTGAAGCGAATCTCGGTGTCGATGGTGCGCAGCCGCCGGATCAGCTGCATCCCGGTCACGAAGCGGATGTAGTTGCCCAGCAGCGAACGGACCTGGCGCTCCTCGCGCTTGCGGTCCAGCACGCCCTCCATGTGAACGAGGTAGCTCTCGAGGTGGCCTTGCAGCGCGGTCTCCAGCCATTCCGTTTGATGCTCGGAATCGAGTGGGCGCCATTCACCCTCTTTGGCGTGGAAATCCTCGAGCACCTTGTGCAGAAAACCACCGCGCTCCATGGCCACCGACCTCGGCTCCTCGACCAGGCCCGGGTGGTGGTTGTACCAGTACAGGCGCGGGCACTTCAGGTAGTCGTTGAGAGTGGTCGGGCTGAAGTGATCGATCTGCACCATGGTCGGATTGCGATCGCCCCCGAAGCTCTCGAACGGCTCGCCTGACTCGGGGTCCAGGAGAAACGCGAGGTCGAGACCGAGCGCAGCGGCGCGGGCCGGGACGCCATCGACCAGTGCCATGCGATGCGAGGCGAGCAAGACCTCGGCCTCTCGCGACATGAGCACGTCACCCGGCCGGAGCCTCGACGACCCTCGCGTGAGCGAGCTGGTCTCGGCCTCGGGCGCGGCCATGTCAAGGAAGACCGACGGGCCGGCCTGGCGAAGGTACGAGTCGGCGTACGTCACGTAGAAACGCCGCCGGGCGCGGGTCATCGCGACGTAGGCAAGCCGCGCCTCTTCCGCGAGATGGCCGTCCGGGTCGGAAGGCCACGAGGGCATGAAGCCCACCTTGAATCCCTCGAGCCACGCGCGATCCTGCTCGTCCAGCAGCGGGTGCGGTCGCGCCGGCAGCGGGAACAGGCCGTGGGCGAAACCCGAGCAGAACACCACCTCGAACTCGAGACCCTTGGCCTGGTGAACCGTCATCACCTGGACCGCGTCGCGACGTCCCGATGCCGGCTCGCTGTCATCCGCGGCGGCTGCGAGCAGCGTCTCCAGGGAGCCCGTGATATCGGAGAGCATCGGCCGCGAACCGGACAGCCGCTCGTGCACCGCCTCGATCGCCTCCAGTCCCTCGATGGCCGCGCGCAGGTCGGATATCGCCTCAGTACGCTGCTCGTCCGGCAGGTCGAGGTCGAGAAGGCGGCGCATCGCGCCGTCTTCGATCAGGACGGAGTACGCGAGCGCGGCGAGCGAGAGTTTCGATGCGCGCCCCTTGAGGTGCTCGCGCGAGACCATCGCCGCGTGGAGGCTCGCGAGCTCTTCCTCGGTGAGAAACGCCATGTAGTCCGGCTCGGGGCGGGCCTCGGTCGGCACGTCTCCGCCCCACGGAAGGGGAAAGCGCTGCGGGTCACGAGCCGCCAGCGCATACATCAGGCGATTCATCACGCGCAGCAGCGGCCTGCCTCGTTCCCGAGCGCTCGCGCGGAGGCGGCCAAGCGTTCCGGCGCCAACCCCGCCCAGGCTTGATGCAAGCGCGCCTTCGAAGGCTTCCGGGTCATCGGGCCGGCGCAGCGACTCCAGGTATCCGACCAGGAAGCGCACGACCTCGTTGCGCGAAGTCGCACCCGACCCGCGAACCTCGTAGGGCAGTCCGAGCGCGCGGAGCGCCTCCTCGAAAGGAGCGCCAAGCGATGTGGTGCTGCGCAGGAGGATCGCAAAGTCGCCGAACTCGAGGCCCGGTGACTCAAGGTGAAAACGCCGGATCTCACGCGCGACGAAGAAGGCTTCATCGACGGGGTCGCTTTCGCGCGCGACGACTACCGCGGGCGGCGGTGAGACAGCCACCGTCCGCAAGCGGCGCGGCTCCCGGCCCGGGTGGGTCGCGGCGAGAAGCCGCTCAGCGCCGTCGAGCGCTTCCTGCGAGCAGCGCCGGCAATCATCGAGTTGGCGCGTGGCCGTGCCGTACGCCGCCGCGAAGTCGCGGCTGAGCAGGCGCGGCACCGTGCCACGGAACCCGTAGATCGACTGGTCCGGGTCGCCGACCACCACGAGACGGGGTCGCGTCTCTGCGGGCGCGACCAGCTGAAGGAGCTCGAACTGGGCCGGGTCGACGTCCTGGAACTCATCCACGAGGATCAGCCGGAACTGCGCCCGCAGGCGCTCGCGCAAGCGCGCGTTCGACTGCAGGAGCTCTATCGCACCGGAGATGAGGTCGCGGAAGTCGAGCATGCGCGCGTTCTGCAGGCGCAGCTGGTACGCCTGGTAGACGGAAGCCAGCACCCTCAACCTCTCGCTGGCGCTTGCTTCCGCGGCGAGCACGAGCGCGGAGGGATGCACGAGGTTTTGCTTCATCAGCGCGACGAATGTGAGGACATCGTGCGCGAACGCATCCGAACGCCTGACACCTTCCAGCCCGCCAAGCACATCGGAGTCGAGCTCCGCGATGACGCGGCGCATGACCAGCCATTCCTGAAAACCGTTGAGGAGGAGCCGCTCGCGATCGGGGGAGTGCTCACGCAGGAGGCGCAGGCAGAAGCTGTGAAAGGTCGAGATCCATGCCTCGCCGTACTCATCCTGGAGACGCTCGTCGATTCGGCGGGAGATCTCTGCGGCCGCGCTGTTGGAGAACGTGAGCACGAGGATCTCTCCGCGGCCGGCCACGCCTTCGCGCACAGCCTGTTCGTAAAGGTCGACCAGGGCATGCGTCTTCCCGGTACCCGGCCCGGCGAGCACGCGCAGTGGTCCGTCGATTTCGTGGATGTCGAGTGGCAAATTGGTTCCTTGGGTGGCGCGGGCGTCCTGATTATGCCGGGGCTCGAGTCCTCAAGTCAGCCGCGGTTGTTAAGGGCCGCCATGCCGCAACCACCAGCGCAAGCAGAAGGATGAACTCGATGAGCGGCCAGCGCGTCAGGCCAGGGCTGAGACCGGCGCCGAAGAGGAAGGGGCTCGCGAGCACCCAGCCGGCCGCGATCCCCGCGCGCCACGCCGTGGCGGTGCGCTCCTCCCAGACGATCCACGCAGCGGCGGCCAGGAGGCAAAGGTCCGACGCGTGGAGATACGGAGCGACAAGCAGCGATCCCACGATTCCAACTGGCAAGGCCAGGCCAGGCGAGCCTCGCAGCCTGTATGCCGTCGCGAGCACTACGACGATGATGACGAGCCGCAGGACCGCCGCAAAAACCCCCGTGGCGTCCACCGCGCCCTTGAGGGTCAGCGAGTCGGCCCCGCCGGGAAGCGGGTCGCTTAGCTGATCGACATAACCTGACAGGCCGTGCAATCCGAGGGCGAGCAGCGCGACCACCGCGACCACGCCCCCCGCGCCGAGCCATGCGACGAAGGCGCGATAACGCCCTGCCGCGAGCAGCGCCACCGGCACGAGAATCGCCGTGTTCGGTTTGAGGAAGATCACCGCCAGCGCCAGCCCGGCCGCGATCTGCTTTTCCTCGCGTAGAAGTCGCCATGACACCACCACTCCGGCCGCCACCAGCGGGACGACCTGCCCAAGGCTGATCGCATGGGCCACCCACCACGGCGCGAGCGCTGCCGCCGCCAGCACCCAACGGCTGATCCCGCCGCTCATTCCGGACCAGACCAGCGAGACCGCGAACACCAGGAACGTCAAAACGGCCCAGATGCCGAAGGCGGTCCAGTACGGAAATATCGTTAGAGGAGCGACGAGCCACGCCACGGTCGGAGGACTCAAGAATGGCTGGGACGACTGGGTCGATACCAGGCGCTTCTGCTGGGCTGCGACCAGTGCCTGGTCGTACAGATGCGGCCAACCCTGCTGCAAGCCGACCGCGGCCCCTGCCATGTAGGTGTGAAAGTCGATGCCGATGTGCGTGTAAGGGTGCAGCAGGTCGAGGACCAGCGCGATCACCACCACGGCGAGGCCAGACCACAACAAAGCCCGGCGAGAGGTCATCACCGTTCGAAGGTACCGCACCCATATAGTCACTGCTCGATGACCAGCCCAACCAGGCAGGCCGGTTTGTGGGTTGGTTTGGTCGCCGTCACGGTCTTCATCGCACACCTGCCCTCCTTCTTCCACCGCCTCCTCGACGGTGACGAGGCAATCTACGGCTCGATCGCGGCGCTGCTGAACACGGGCGGCCAGCTGTACGGGCCTGGCGGCGTGGACAACAAGCCCCCAGGAATCTTCTGGGTCTATGCAGGGATGTTCCGCCTCGCCGGCACATATCAGATGACCGCCATCCACGCCGTCGGACTCGCCGTGATCGCGGCGACCTGCGTCCTGCTCTTTGTGATCGGCCATCACATGGGTGGGTTCCGTACCGGAATCCTGGCGGCGCTGTTCTATGGGCTGCTGACGGCGGCCGGCAACCCACGGCTCCTGGCCACGAACACCGAGATCTTCATGGAGCTGGCGCTCACGGCGTCCGTCCTTTTCATGCTTCGGGGGCGGTGGTTCTGGTCGGGGTGCCTCCTGGTGGCGGCCGGTGCGTTCCGGCAGGTAGCCGCCGTCAACGTCCTGCTTGCGATTGCTGGGATCGTATGGCTGGTCCCGCAGGGCAGTCGCCGGCGGACCGCAGGGGCGTTTGCGGGGGGCGTGATGACCGCGCTGGCGGCGGGGGCAGCGGTGCTGCTGCTCACCGGGTCGCTGTCCGGTTTCTGGCGCTGGACCGTGGGCAGCCTGTACGGCTACGCGTCTACGAACTGGATTCCAAGCTACGTCTGGCTGCGTGCCAAGGACAGCCTCGTCCCCTTCGTGGTCGACATGGCTGTGCTTTGGATCGCAGCGATCGCGCTCGCCACGCGCTGGCGCCGGCTCGATCGATTGGAGAAGCTCGCCATCGTCTGGCTTGCAGTGGCGATGGTCGGGTCGGTGGCGGCCGGTCACCTTTCGTGGCACTACTTCATCCAGGCCATGGGCCCGCTCGCTCTGGCCGCTGCACTTTTCTTCGGTCGCTTTTCATTGAGGAGAACGGTCGTTGCGGCGGCAGTCGTCGGCATCGCGCTGCCGGCCATCGGATGGTGGGCCTATGACCTCGGCGCCGACCCGCTGACCTATGACTTCGGTGCGCCTGTCCCGCAACACCAGGCCGTCGCCGCGTACATCCATGACCACACGACCTCTGACCAGCGGGTTTTCGTCTGGGGCGACTGGCCGGCCCTCTACATCGAGTCCGACCGGCTCATGGCAAGCCGGTTTCCGGGCTTTCTCCGCGGGTTCGATCGCGGTTCGGGCATCCCGCCCAACAACTGGGACACCACGTCCGACGTATGGCCAGAGGTCCAGGCGGATTTGAATGCTCACCCGCCGGCGCTGATCGTCGACACGGCATCAGCGGGCTGGAGCGATTTTTCGATGTACCCGATGCGGAACTATCCGGTGCTCTCGGAGCTAGTCGCCAGCCGCTACCAGGCGGTGGCCACCGTGGACGGCGTGGTGATCTACGCGCCCAACAATCCGTGAACGGAACTCCCGATGATCGCGAACCATCCGAAGGGGATCTGGCGCGAACACCGATGACGTCTGAACCCGCCACGCCCAAACGCTCAACGCGTCTTGTCCTTACGGATGTTCCGGACAGCTGGGCGTGGATGCGTTTCGACCTGCTCGTCCGCATCGTCCCCTTCGTGGTGGCGTTCGCCGCCGTGTACCAGCTCGACTCGCACCGGGGCGCGCTTGGCTGGAGCGCGGGATCAGTCGGCATCCAGCTCGGGTTTGCCGCGGTCGCGGCGCCGCTGATGTTCGCGGCCGCGGTTGGGGTCCAGCTGTTGCTCACCCGCCGGCGCGGAGCTCTCAGCGTCCCCGCGCACGCGGGCGACGCGTGGTTTCAAGGCGCGTTCTACCTTGTCAACGGCCCGGTCGAGGAAGCGTTTTTCCGCGGGTTTGTGCAGGGCGGGCTGGGCGTTTTGTTCGGGGTGCCGGCCGCATTCGCCATCGCGACTGCTTCCTACGTCCTCTATCACCGCCTCGGCCGCTGGCCCTGGCCCGATACGTTTGCGACAGCGCTCGTAGGTGTGCCGCTAGGCCTCGCGTTCTGGCTGCTGCCCGGGCCACCGTCGCTGCTGGGCATTTCAATCGCGCACATCGCAGCGACCTGCGGTTTTCTTGGCCCCGGACCTTACCTGCTGAAGAAGTTGGATCTGCTTTAGACCTGTCGGCGGCGGACCGCCACGTACACCAACGACACGAAAACCACTATCACGAAAGCCCACCATGCGATATCGCCGGGGCCTGACGCTCCCGGAAGGCCCGCCAGGGCCTGGTCGGCAGACCGGCCGCCGTTGCTCGTGTTTCCCGAAGCGAAGAGGGTGAGCTCGGCTTTCGCAATCTGCCGCAGCGCATCGCTGGTGAGCTCATGCGGAACGAGCCAGTACAGAACGCTGAGCGCGTGGCTGACCAAAGAGTTGTTCCCAAGATGTCCCGCGACGTCTGTGTCGTGGAGCGCGACCACGATTCCGGCCACAGCGTTGTAGATGAACGCCACGACCGCGGCGATGATGTTGTTCATCCAGGTGCTGAGCGCCATGACCAGCAGCATCACCGTCAAACCGTTCGCCACCTGCGCGACGATCTCCAACCAGAGCGCCTGGTCAAGCCCTCCCGCGGTGCCGAATAGAAACATCAACAACCTCGCCTCTACGGCCAGCACGCCGACGATCGCCACCATTGCCACCATGGCAGCGCCGACCTTGCCCGCGGTGAATGCCGCCCGCGACACGGGCTTGGAGAAGATGGAGATCGCCGCGCCGGACTCGAGGTCGTGATAGATGGCGGTCATGCCGATCGCGAAGGCGATCAGCAGCGCAAAGAAACCCAGCGCGCTGATGATGTTGCTCACGAAGCTGAGCTGGAGGGCACGATCCAGGGTCGCCGGGTCGGGCGCGTTGGTGCCGGTCCCGAAACGGACGTTGCCGGTGAACACCGTGGTGAAGATCTTCAGGAGAGTCGCGATCAAGGCGATTCCCACCGCTCCGACGGCGACGAACACGATCAGGATGCGTCGCCTCGTGAGCTCGAGCAGCGTGTACCGGGCCACCGCCCCCATCCCGTTCACGACGGCATGTCTTTTTCTCTGATGAATGACGGCAGCTGGTCGCGCGGTGGGGCGTTCGCCTGCACGAGCTCGACAAACACATCCTCGAGATTGCGCCCCGCGGGTACGACCTCCGACATCGTCCCTTCCTTCAACACCTTGCCTTTGGCCATGATCGCGACGGTGTCGCAGACGAGCTCCACCTCGCTCAGCAGGTGGCTGTTGAGCAGCACGGCGACGCCGCTGTCCTTGAGCTGGTCGATCAGCGCGCGAACGTCCCGCCTCCCGAGCGGATCAAGGTCGGCGGTCGGCTCGTCCAGGATGAGGAGCTTGGGCCGGCCGAGAATCGCTTGCGCGATGCCGAGGCGCTGCTTCATGCCCTTGGAAAACTGGCGGACCTGGCGACGCTCCTTGTCGAGCCCGGCGAACTCGAGCGTCTCGGGGATCCTCCGTTTGCGCTCCTCTTGGTCGAGACCCAGCAGGCTCGCGAAATAGTCGAGGACCTCATCCGCGCGGAGGAACTTCGGGAAGTCCGGATCCTCGGGAGCGAACCCCAGGTCTTTACGGGAAACTGGGTTGCCGGGGTCCGAGCCGAACAGCTCGACCTTCCCTTCGTCTGGCCGCAGCAGGCCGGCGATCACCTTGACGATGGTCGACTTGCCGGCGCCGTTCGGACCGAGCAGCCCGAACGCCTGGCCGGGCTCGAGTGCGAAGGTCACGCCGTCCACGGCCCATGGTTGGCGCCTGCTGTAGCGCTTCCGCAATCCTTCGACGCTCACCACCGGGGCCATGGGTCAGCCGAATATACGCTCGGTGGTCACACTCGATCTTCAACAAAGACGGACCCTGGTATGGGCGGGCCTGGCCGTGGTGCTCACGGCGTTCGACGGTTCGGTGCTCGTCCTTGCCCTGCCGGCGATCGCGGCCGACTTCCACGCCCGGACCCCGGCTCTGTCCAACCTGGGTTCCGTGCTGGCCATCGGCGCTCTCGCCGCGCTGCCGCTCGCCGCGCTGGCGGACCGGTTCGGCCGCCGCCGGCTGATCGCCGTCGGGGTGGCCGGGTTCTCCATCGCGAACTTCGCCAGCGGCCTCGCGCCTTCCCTCGAGGCGCTGGCGGTGCTCAGGCTGGTGGCGGTCTGCTTCGAGGCCCTGGTGGCCGGGGTCACCACGGCGCTCATCGTCGAGGAGGCGCCTGCGGGGCGACGCGGCCAGGCCGTGAGCGTGCTTGCGCTCCTGGCCGGACTCGGCACTGGCATCACGGTCATCGGCTACCCGCTGCTGGCGCCGCACTGGCGGTGGCTCTTTCTGGCGGGCGGGATCGGCGTCTTCCTTGCGCCGCTGATCTGGCTGCGGCTGCCTGAAGGTAGGACCTGGCTTGGGGCCCGAGTCAGCGGGTCGGCGCTGCGTCTCCTGCTACGGGCTGAGTGGCGGCGCCGGGTCATCGTCCTAGCCGCGACCACCGCCCTGCTTGCCATCCTCCTCGAGCCTGCCGGTCTCCTCTTCACCGTCTACGCCAGCGACTTCTTGCATCTCTCACCCGTGGCGATCAGCGTGCTCATCGCGATCTCGGGCGCCGCGGGCGCTGTGTCGTACCTGGCCGGCGGCTACCTCACCGATCGCTTCGGGCGCCGTGGCCCGGCGATCGTGCTCACGATCGCAACAGCCATCGCGGCGAGCCTCAGCTTCGCCACTTCGACAGCCGGCTTTTACATCGGCAACGTGCTGTGGAGCGCTTTCGCCAGCGCAGCCACACCCGTCTTCGGCGCGTGGACCGCGGAGCTGTTTCCGACACGAGCGCGCGCGACGGCCGAGCTGACCACCTCGGTGGCCGCGTCCATCGGCAGCGTGGTCGGCCTGCAAGCGGTTGGGTTACTCGCGCCGTCGGCGGGCCTGGGCCGAGCGATCGAGCTGGGCGGTGTGGCGGCGATCCTCGGCGCACTGCTGCTCTTCTTGCTGCCAGAGACTAAGCAGGCGCCTCTCCCGGACTAGAGTTTTCGCGAATGGATCGCGCGCGAGCTGTGGTGGTCGGCGGCGGCATCACCGGCGCGAGCGTTGCGTACCACCTCGCGAAGGCAGGCTGGACCGAGACGGTCCTGCTCGAGAAGGACGAGCTGACAAGCGGATCGACCTGCCACGCGGCAGGCCTGGTCACTCAGTTCAACCCGTCGCCGACGATGATGCGATTTCGCCGCTACAGCATCGAGCTGTACAAGGAGCTCGGCGTCTTCGAGCAGGTCGGCGGCCTGCGCTTCGCATCGAGCGAAGAGCAGCTGAAGGAGCTGCAACGCGGCGTGAGCCGCGCGCGCGGTATCGGCCTCGACGTCGAGCTCGTCTCAGCAGAGGAGTCCGCCCGCCTGATGCCCGCCATCACCACGCGTTCGCTGCACGGCGCAGTCTGGGTTGCGAGCGACGGTCACCTCGACCCGCACACAGCGACGTACGCGCTGGCCTCCGCGGCGCGCAAACTGGGCGCGCAGATTTCGACCCAGACGCGCGTGACCGGAATCCGGCTCGGCGCCGCGGGCGAGGTGAAAGCCGTCGAAACAGACACCGGCGAAATCGAGACCGACGTGCTCGTCATCGCCGGAGGCATCTGGGCTCCGCAGGTCGCGGCCATGGCCGGCGCGTTCATCGTCTCCACGCCGGTGGACCACCAGCACGCCGCGCTGCTCGCGGTGCCTGGCCACGAGCTTCCTCACGACATGCCCTGCTTTCGCGACCCGGACAACCTCGTCTACGGAAAATCGGAGGCCGGTGGCGTGGTGCTGGGCGGTTATGAAGCCGACCCGGTCGCCCGCTGGATCGACGGTGTGCCGTGGGATCATGCGGGAACATCGCTGCCGCCCGACCAGGCTCGGTTCGAGCCACTCCTGGCGGGAGCCGCGCGCCGGTTCCCGTTCATGGGCGAGGCCGGCATCGTCAAGCTCGTCTGCCACCCCGACGCCATGACTCCTGACGCCAATCCTCTCGTGGGTCCCGTCCCCGGTGTGCGTGGGCTTTACCTGGCCGCCGGCCTCTCGCTCAACGGATTCGGAGGCGCCGGCGGAATCGGCCGCTCGCTGGCCGAGCTCATCACCACCGGGGAGACCGAGCTCGACCTCTATCCCTATCGCCCGTGGCGCTTTGGGCCGGTGCACCGTGACCATCGCTACGCCGCCGAGCTCGCGCGCGAGGCCTATCGGTACTACTACTACCTCCGCTACCCCTTCGACGCGGACGAGTGGGGGCGGCCTCGACGTACGAGCGCGCTTCACGAGCGACTGCAGGACAACGGGGCGGTTTTCGCGACCAAGCACGGATGGGAGCGAGCCGACTATTTCGAGCCGGGCCGCCCGTGGCGCCGCGCCGGCGCCGACCAGCGCAGTTTCGGCTGGACCATCCCGCCCTATTTCGACACGCTGGCGGAGGAGCATCGGGCGTTCCGCGAACGCGTTGGGATCATCGACCTGACGTCGTTTGGAAAGATCGACGTCCGCGGCCCGGGCGCGCTGGCGCTGCTCGAACGCGTGGCCGGCAACCGGATCGACCGGCCTGTCGGCACCGTCGTGTACACGCAGCTTCTCGAGAAGAATGGCGGGATTGCTGCAGATGTCACCGTGACGAGGATTGCCGAGGAGTACTTCCGGGTCGTGACCGGAGCCAGTTACGTGAACAGCGACCTCGGCTGGCTTAGGTTGCAAATGCGCGCCGGAGACGCACCGGTCGAGCTTCGCGAGACGACCGACGAGCTCTCGGTGATCGGCATGTGGGGCCCGCACGCCCGAGCGGTGATGGAACGCGTCACGGAAGCCGACGTGTCGGAGGCCGGCTTTCCTTTTATGCAGGCGCGGAACATACGGATCGGCGCAGCCTCGGCGCTCGCGCAGCGCGTGACCTACGTCGGCGAGCTGGGCTGGGAGCTCTACTTGGATCCCGGGTGGGCCGTGCAGACCTGGGACCGGCTGCTGGCAGCCGGCCGGGAGTTCGACATCCGTCCCGGCGGTTATCGCGTGCTCGACTCGCTCCGCATGGAAAAGGGCTATCGCTACTACGGGACAGACCTGACTCTGCTCGACAACCCGTTCGAGGCCGGGCTGGACTTCAGCGTGCAGCTCGACAAGGGCGAGTTCAACGGCCGCCAGTCGTTGCGCGAGGCGAAGGAATCCGGGATCAAGCGCCGGCTGCGCACCCTTGCCATCGGTGGCGACGAGTACCTCACGGTCTACGGCGGCGAGGCGGTGCACAGCGAGGGTCGCGTGGTCGGCCGGGTGCGCAGCTGCGCGTACGGATTCACCACCAGGAAAAACCTCGCCTACTCGTACCTGCCCATCGAGCTCAAGCCCGGCGGCAGCGTGGAGGTCGAGGTCTTCGGCCGGCTCGTCCCTGCGACCATCACGACGGACTCGGTGCTGTCGAGGCAGGGCGGCAGGCCTTGAACAGTCGGGTCGAAGAAGCCGTCGCGCGGGTTTCGTCATGGAAAGGCGGGGAAGTGAAGATCTCGCAGCTCTCCGGCGGGCTGACGAACGAGAACTACCTCGTGGAAACCGGCGGCAGGCGCTACGTGATGCGCATTCCGGGACAGTCGACCGAGCTGCTTTCGATCGACCGCGCGAACGAGGTCCACAACACGAAGGCGGCCGCCAGCACGGGCATCGGCCCCAACGTCCTCGAGCACATCCCCGGGCTCGACGTCCTCGTGCTGGAGTTCATTCCGGGTCCGACGATGTCGGCCGCGACGCTCAAGTCCACGGAGATGACAGCGCGCATGGCGTCGTCATTCCGCCGCCTCCACGGATCACCCCGTTTTCTCAAGGACTTCGACATGTTTCGGCTCATCGAGTACTACCTCGGGATCGTGGACGAGCACCACGTCACGATCCCCGACGGCTACCGCGACTGGTTGCCGGAAATCGCGCGGATCGAGCGCGCGGTGCGCGCCGGCGCGCTGCCCTCCGTGCCGTGCCACAACGACCTCCTCTGCGAGAACTTCATCGACGACGGCAAGCTCCTGCGGATCGTCGACTACGAGCTCAGCGGCAACAATGACCCGTGCTTCGACCTCGGCAACACCGCGCAGGAGGCTGAGCTGAGCCCGGAGCTCCGCGCCGCGCTGTGCGAGGCCTACTTCGGCAGAGAGGACGCACAGCAGCTCGCGCGGATGAACCTCTTCGCCCTGATGTCTGATGTCGGCTGGACCTTGTGGGGCGCGATCCAGGCGAGGATCTCGGCGGTCGACTTCGATTTCGCCGGCTACTACGTGGCCCGCTGGGCCCGGGCGCTCGAGGTCCTCAACTCGGATCGGCTGGCGCTTTGGCTTGAGGAGGCGACGGCACAAAACAAGGTTTGACGGCTTCTCCAGCCGGTGCTACGGTTCGCCGCGGTATATCGCTCGCATATCGGTCCGGCGACCAAGCGCCAGGCGCGCGCAGGGCGCCTTCTAAAAGGTGGGGTTAGTCAGGGGATGGCAACGCCGGTCATGGCGCTGGTCGAGAGCGCGGACTCGGCTCGCTCGCAGAGCGAGGAAGCCTACCTGCGCATCCGCGAGCGCATCGTCTCGTTGGACATGCGGCCGGGCTCGGTCGTCAACGAGAGCAGGCTGCGCGAGGAGCTCAAGATCGGGCGCACCCCGATCCGCGAAGCGCTGCAGCGACTGTCCCGTGAGAATCTGGTCCGCTCCGTCCCGCACCGGGGCACATTCGTCACCGACGTCAACATCACCGACCTGGCCCGCATCACCGAGGTGAGGGTCGTGCTCGAGTCGCACGCCGCCCGGCTGGCCGCCGACCGGCTCTCCGCGGCCGACCGTGAAGCGTTCGATGAGCTGCTCGCGATTCTCGAGAACCGGCCCAGCGTGGACCAGCACGAGCTCATGCGGCTCGACCAGCAGATCCACCGCCAGATCTACGTGGCCGCGCGCAACCCGTTTCTTGAAACGACCCTCGAGCGCTACTTCAACCTGAGCCTGCGCCTCTGGTACCTGGTGCTCGACCGCGACGTCAGCCTGCGCGAGGCCCTCGAGGAACACGTCGAGCTCCTGCGGGCGATCCTGTCCGGCGACCCGGACCGCGCCGAGGCGAGCATGCGCCGTCACGTGACCGGCTTCGAGCGCGAGATCCGCAAGGTCCTGGTCGAACGGTAATGCCGAAGGTCTTCTTCGCTACAGACTTGCACGGCTCCGACATGTGCTGGCGCAAATTCCTGAACGCCGGCCGCTTCTACGACGCGGACATCCTGATCTGCGGCGGAGACATGACCGGCAAGGCGATCGTCCCCATCGTCCAGGAGAACGGCCACTACACGGTCACGCTCGGCGGTGAGACCCAGTCGGTGGAGGCGGCGCAGGTGCCGGACGTCGAGGCGCAGATCCGGCGCAAGGGCTACTACCCGCTGCAGATGTCCCTCGAACGGCTGCACGAGCTGGATCAGGACCCTGCCAAGCGAACGGAGACTTTCCAGCACGTGATGCTCGACGGCGTCGACCGCTGGATGGGTATGGCCGCCGAAAAGCTGCGCGGGACGGGAATCCGGATTTTCGTGTGCCCGGGCAACGACGACGAGATGGAGGTGGACGACGTCATCCGGCGTTCGGCCGTGGTCGAGCTCGGCGAGGGCCGGGTGCTCGACATCGACGGTTTCTCGATGATCTCGACCGGTTGGTCCAACCACACACCGTGGAACACCCACCGCGAGGAAACCGAGGAGCGGCTCGGTGAGCGCATCGAGGCGATGGCGAGCCAGGTGCCTGATCCCGCGAAGGCGATCTTCAACCTCCACTGCCCGCCATTTAAATCCGGCCTGGACGAGGCGCCCGCCATCGACGCCGACCTGAGGCTGCTTCATGGGGGACGCGCCCTCCGCCCGGTGGGTTCCACCGCAGTGCGCGAGGCCATCGAACGCCACCAGCCGCTGATCTCGCTACACGGCCACATTCACGAGAGCAAGGGGGCCGTGAAGATCGGAAAGACGCTCTCCATCAATCCGGGAAGCTCGTACGAGGAAGGAATGCTTATGGGGGCCATCGTTCAGCTCGATGCCAAGAAAGGAATCAAGAGCTACCAGCTGGTCAACGGATGAAGAGGTAAGGAGGAAGCAACATGGCCGATACAACGATGGGGGCTCCGGGCGCGGGTGCGAGGCCCGGTCTTTTCCTGCGAAACGCGACAGGCCTGGTCAAATCCTGGTCGACCTTCGACGCATTCGTCTATTCGTTCTGGTCCGTGAACCTGATCACCCTCGGCCTGTACGGCATGTCATTCGTGTACACGGTGCCGGACGGCCAGCTGCTCGCCGCGATCCTGCTCTTCGGCGTCCTCACCACTTTCCTGGTCATTACGTACGCGATGTTGGTAAGCGTCATGCCGCGCACCGGTGGTGACTATGCGTGGCAGAGCCGCGTTCTCGGCGGCGGTTTAGGTTTTGTGCTCTCCATCACCGGGTGGTGGTTCACGCTGTTCCTCTGGACGCCGATCTACGCCAACATCCTCGTCGTCCAGTTCTTCTCGCCTCTCGCATACACGCTTGGCTGGACCGGCGTCGCCACTTTCTTCACGAGCCAGACGGGCATCTTCGCCTCGTGCTTGATCGTGCTTGCGTTCGTGAGCTTCGTCGTGACGATGGGCATGGAGACTTACGCGCGAATTCAGAAGGTGTGCTTCTGGATCGGTATCGCCGGCCTGGCGGTCGTCTGCGCACTACTTCTATTCGCGAGCCCGCAGGACTTCCAGAACGCTTTCAACCGGGAGGCGACGAGCATCTTCGGCGCGCCCGCGAACGCATACCAGGGAACGATCGACGCAGCCAGCAAGACATTCGGAGGCTCGAGCTTCGGGACGTTCACATTCGGTCCGCTGCTCCTCCTGCTTCCCTGGCTGGCCTTCTACCTGCTCTGGCCCAACTGGGGCGCGACCCT
>DAITQH010000011.1:0-35576 GCA_036833175.1 Candidatus Dormiibacterota bacterium | reverse complement strand
CCCCGGTTGACTTCGCCCGCGTCCGATCGTCGGCGGAGCGAAACGGCGGGATCGAGATCCTCGGACCGCCTCCATTCAAGATCGTTTAGGACTGGTCTGCTCCCGACGAGGTACCGCGAGTCTGTGACTGACCTGGACGGCGGAATCGGGGAATCGGCCAGCTCGGGGGGCCGAAGACCTTGCTCAGGAGCCTCAGGAGCTGCTCTTGTTCGTCGGGCGTCAGCCGGCTGAGGGCTTCCGGTGGGTTTGCGAGGCTTTCTTCCAGGTCGCGGTTCACCCGCTCGCCCTCGGCCGTCCTTGCCAGCGTCCGTACCCGGCGATCAGAAGGGTCGGGCCTGCGCTCCACCAGGCCTCGTGCCTCAAGCGCGTCGGCCAGGGCGGTGATGTTCGAAGGGTCGTAGCCAAGCCGCAAGGCCGCCTCGTGCTGCGGCATGGGTTCGTTCAGCTCCCGAAGCATGCCGGCCTGGGCCGACGTGAGCCTGTGCTCAGCGACGTGCGAGCTGCAGTGAGTCTTGAGGAGATCGAAGGCGGGGTCGAGGAAGAGCTTCCAGACCGCCTTCGCCCGCTCCATGGGTGTTTTGTTCGAGCCCACATCCACATGCTCGAATATACAGTGCTTCTTCAATAGTTGTATCGTTCCATGAATTAGTCAATGATTCACTCATTCATGGGAGACGCGATATGAACGGCTTGGCTTGGGGGCTTCAGATCTTCCTCGCGATCGCCTTCTTGCTCCACGGGCTGCTCTATACCGTGGCCTACGGGACGATGGCCAAGCGCATGCAGGAGCGCGGCCAATCTGCGCCGCCGCTTCCGGCAGCTTTTCGGCAGTTCATCGGCGTCGCCGAGCTGGCCGCGGCTTTCGGCTTGATAGTGCCGCCGGCCATCCGCATCTTGCCGTGGCTTGCGCCCCTGGCCGCCGCCGGGCTCGTGATTGTGATGGCCGGCGCGGTGGTCCGCCACGCCCAGCGGCACGAGACCCCGATGGTAGCCGTCGTGGCGGTCCTTGGCGTGCTGGCGGCGCTCACTGTCTACTTGCGCGTAGTGGTGGTGCCGCTGTAACTCAGCATCGGCGACGTGGATAGGGGCGCCTCTATAGTCGGCTGAAATGTTCGAGGGTGCAGCCACGGCAGCGTCAACCCATAAGGCATCCAGGTGGATCAGCCTGCTCGTGCTCTTCGGGATCGCCTCAACCATCGAGGCGTCCACGGTTTCCCACGTGTTCCGCTTCCTGCCCCTCTACCTCGGGACGGTGCACGTTCCCCCGGCGGAGGTGCCGGCCTGGACCGGGTACCTCAACGCGGCGTTCTTCCTCTTCGGCCTGCCGCTGGTCCCTTTCTGGGGCGTCTGGGCCGAGCGCTACGGCCGCATACCGATCATCGCGCGCAGCGCCTTCGTCGAAGCGGTGGTCTTCGCCGGGCTTTGGCTCGCGCAGAACCGCTGGGAGGCGGCTTTCGCGTTACTCCTGGTCGGCTTCCAGCTCGGGAACACGGGCGTCATGCTCACGGCTCTTCGCGCGGTGACCCCGCACGGGCGTGTCGGATTTGCGATATCACTTTTCGGAGTTACGCCATCGCTCGGCTTCGCACTCGGCCCCACGATCGGTGGATGGCTCGTCGATCGCGGCGTGCTTGACCTGCACAGCTTGTTCGCCGTCGACGCCGCGCTATCGCTGGCGGCCGGCATCATCCTCCTGGCCTTCGCGCGCGAAGGACCGCGCCCGCCGGGTCCTCCCGGGCCCGCGACACGGCTCGCATTGAACGCTCTGCGCATGGCGCTGACTGGCCGCGTGACGCTGATCGTCTTCGGCGTTTTCGGCCTGGCGTACTTCGCCCAGCAGATCGCGAACCCGTTCCTTCCCCTGCTCGTAATCAGGCTGAACGGCGGGACGAGCGGCGCCGCCGGGCAGATCGGGATCGTCTTCGGCGCGTCGGCCTTGCTGGGCGCGCTCCTGTCACCGCTCGCGGGCGCAGCCGGCGATCGCTATGGCTTCCGTCCGCTGCTGGCGGGAGCATGCGTGCTGGCGGCGGCGAGCCTCGCCGGACTGGCGCTAGCGCCGAACCTGGCCTGGCTCACGGTGGGCGCTGTTGCGCTCGGCGCCGCGACCGCGACCGCGATCTCGATGGTGTTCGCGCTCCTGGCCACCGCGGTCCCGGAGGAGCGGCGCGCGACCACGCTCAACCTGGTCTTGCTGCCGATCTATTTCTCCTCGGTGGCCGGCGGCATCGTGGGAGCGATCTTGGTGCGCGACGGACTCAACACCGTCCTGTGGACGGGCGCCGCGATCTCCCTGGTCGCCGCGCTGCTGACCACAAGGCTGCCGTCGACCTCGCGAGCGGCGGAATGAGCCTGAGGCTCGCCGGCCTTGCGTTCCTGACGAGGCGCGGGTTCAAATAGTGGCCTGAGCTCGAAAGTCACGCTCGTCGGGGCGGGCAGCGCGGTTTTTGCCCGCCAGATCATGACCGACATCCTCGCCATCGATGGGCTCGATGAAGGCGAGTTCGCCCTCGTCGACGTCGACCGACGGCGTCTCGACCTCGCGCACCAGATTGCAAAACGCCTCATCGAGCTGTCCGGCAAGCGATGGTCGGTCAGCGCGTCGACCGAACGCGCCGAGGTTCTCGCCGATAGCGACTACGTCATCAGCTCGATCGAGGTGGCCGGGCTCGACAACGTTCGCGCCGACTACGAGATACCCATGCGCTACGGCGTGGACCAGTGCATCGGCGACACCATCGGGCCAGGAGGAATCTTCAAAGCCCTCCGCACCGGTCCGGTCTGGCTCGAGATCGTCGCCGACGTCGCGCGCCTGGCCCCTCGCGCGTGTCTCATCAACTACAGCAACCCGATGTCGATTCTCACGCTTGCCGCGGCCCGCTCGTGTGACCTTGAGGTGGTCGGCCTATGCCATAGCGTGCAGGGGACGTCCCGGCAGCTCGCGAGCTACCTGGACATTCCATACGACCGCATCACCTGGCGCTGCGCGGGGATCAATCACAACGCGTGGTTCACGACCCTGGAGCGCGACGGCGTTGACCTGTATCCGCAACTTCGCGAGCGCGCGAAGAAGCCGGAGATCTACGAGCAGGATCCGGTGCGGTTCGAGGTCATGCTGCACCAGGGCGCCTTCGTCACCGAGTCGAGCGGGCACTTCTCGGAGTACGTCCCCTACTTTCGCAAGCGGCCCGACCTGCTCGAGAGGTACACGCGGTCCGGATACCTGGGCGAGAGCGGGTTCTACGCGAACAACTGGCCGGCCTGGCGTCACGCGAGCGACGAGCTGATCGCCTCGATGCTGCGCGGCGAGACGCCGGTGCCGACGCAGCGGGGTCACGAGTACGCGGCGGCCATCGTCGAGGGGATCGAGCTGGGACTCGAGGCGTCGATCCATGGCAACGTGCGCAACCTGGGCTTCATCGACAACCTGCCGGACGGATGCGTCGAGGTCGAGTGTCGCGTCGACCGGGACGGCGTGCACCCCGTGCACTTCGGCACCTTGCCCGAGCAGCTAGCGGCGCTGAACCGCTCACATATGGCCGTGCACGAGTTGGTCGTGCAGGCGCTGCTCGAGCGCGACCGCCAGAAGGCGAAGTACGCGCTCATGCTCGACCCGCTGACGGCTGCCGTGTGCTCGCTCGAAGAGATCGACCGGCTGTTCGAGGAGATGTGGGTGGCGGAGCGGGCGAGCCTGACTGCCTTCGACTAAGCCACAGCTCGGCCGAATGACCGGGCGCCGATCACGATCGCGACGATAGACAGCACGAGCATGATCGCCACTCCCTTGATGACGCTCGGGTCGCCGATGTGGTCCCGGAACACTGCGCGAGCAGCGTCCACCGCGTACGAAAGCGGATTCGCGGCTGCGATGTCGCGCAGCCACTGGGGCGCCAGGCCAAGTGGAAGCAGCACGCCCGACAGGAGAAGGATGGGAAGAGTCGCGGTGAAGACGATCGACGCATATAAGTTCTCGTCGCGCGCAGAGAGCGCCACCGCGTAGGAGATCGATGCCGTGAGCAGGCCGATCAACGCGATCAACGCAAGCGTGATGACGACCCCGATCGGATGGATGCTCAGGCCGAACGGCAGGGAGATCAGAATCAAGATCAGCGACTGCACGACGATCGAGAGCATGTCGCGGAGCGCACGCCCAAGCAGCAGCGCGACCCGGCTCACCGGTGTCACTCGCAACCTCTCTATCACGCCGGCCCTCAGCTCGGCGATCAGGCTGAAACCGACTCCCGCGGCGCCGAACATGCCGAGCTGGACCAGCAGGCCAGGCACGAACACGTTGTAAGCACCGCCCGGTGGAAAGCCTTGCACCGACGAGATGGACTTGAGAAGTGGTGCGAAGAGGACTAGATAGATCACGGGCTGCAGCACGCCGAGCGCCACCCATGCCGGATTGCGAATGAAGAGCCCGAAGTACCGGCCGAAGACGAGCCACGTATCGCGCGCCAGTTTCATGCTGCCGTCTCCCGCAACGAGCGCCCCGTCTGGCGCAGGAACACGTCGTCGAGGCTCGGGCGGTGAAGCCCGATGGTCACGAGCGTCATGCCCGCACCGTCGATCAGCCTCAGGATGGCCGGCATCGCCACCTCGCCGCGGTCCACATATAGAAGGACGGAGCCTTCGTCCAGTTTGGCCTCTCTCACGAACGGCTGATCCTTGAGCAGGTCCAACGCTCGCTGCTGGTCGCCCGCCACAGTCAGTGTCACCACGTCACCTGCCACCGCGCGCTTGAGCTCCTCGGGCGTGCCCTCGGCGACGATCTTTCCGTAGTCGATGATGGCGATCCGATCGCAGAGGGCGTCGGCCTCGTCGAGGTAGTGCGTGGTAAGGAAGACTGTGGTGCCCCGATCGTGCATCCGGCGCACCTCGTCCCAGACGCGCGCGCGGCTCTGCGGGTCGAGACCGGTCGTCGGCTCGTCGAGGAAGAGGACCTGCGGGTCGTGCACCAGGCCGAGGCCGATGTCGAGCCGGCGCTTCTGCCCGCCTGAGTAGGTGGCGGTTTTGCGGTCGGCGCAGGCCTCGAGCTCGAGCATCGTGATCAGCTCGGCCGCCCGTTTCTTGGCCTCGGCCAACGACTTGCTGTAGAGCCGGCCCTGGAACTCGAGCTCATGGCGCCCCGTGATCTGGCGGTCGGACCCTCCGGCCTGGCCGACATATCCGATGCGCTCCCTGATCCGGTCAGGCTGCGTGAGCAGGTTGCAGCCCGCGACGGTGGCGGAGCCGCCGCTCGGCGGCAGGAGTGTAGCCAGCATGCGCAGCGTCGTCGTCTTGCCTGCACCGTTCGGTCCAAGGAACCCGAAGATCTCGCCCGCGCGTACGTCGAGGTCCACGCCGGCGACCGCTTCGACGGCTCGGGCTCGTGTCTTGAAGACGCGCCTCAGCCCGCTTGTCATGATGACTTCGTCCACGTCGTAGATTCTGGCGGTTAGGTTTTGTGGGCTCGTGAAGCGGCAGGGCGGTCCGATCCCTTTTCTTCCGTCAGCAGCGTCCAGAACTGCTCGAGGGCCGGACCCCCTTGCGCGCGACGGCGGACGGCCCGGATAGCGCGCACCGCGGATGGTCCCGGCAGCTGCTTCAACGCCCCGGACTTGAGGTCGGCGGCGACCGCAAGGCGCGGCAGGGCGGCGTATCCCAACCCCGCGAGCACCGCTGCTCGTACGTACTCGGGATGACCAAGGTTCAGCGCTTCGGAGCGGTCGTACGCATCGCCGAGCATGTCTCGGACGTTCTGCTCGGCCGACCATGCCGGACCTCGTCCGAGATAGCGGTGTGGGACAAGCGCGGCGGAGTTGACCCGGCGCAGCGCCGCCAGCGGATGATCTCGATGCGCGACCAGGATGAGCTCGTCATGGTCCAGCACGACCGCATCAAGCTCCGGGTCGGGCTGTCCTTCGACCACACCGCAGTCCAGGGCGCCGGCGATGACCTGGCGGTTGATCTCGGCCGTCGGCTCGACCGTCATGCTGAGCTTGATCCCTGGGTGCTTCTGCGCGAATGTGGCAAGTCGCTCCGGCAAGTAGTAGCTGGCACAAGTCGGGCTTGCTCCGAGGTGCAGAGAGCCCGCGTCGAGCGACTTCATGGATTCCGCGGTGTCCTCAAGGACCTGCACCGATCGCAGCGCCGCGCGGCACGCGACGGCCATGGTCCTGCCGGCGTCGGTCAGGCGTACTCCGCGGCCGTCGCGCTCCAGCAGCTGCAGCCCGATTGCCCGCTCGAAATGCCGCACCTGCTGCGTGACCGCTCCCTGCGTGAGGAAGAGTGAGGCCGCTGCCTTAGAGATGTGCTCGTGCTCGGACACGGCGACGAAGGAGCGCAGCTGCTCGAGGCTGAATGAAGGCCGTGTCACGTCGACATATTAGCCAGGCTGATGAAAGGCATTACAAATACTTGAAACAAAAATCTTAATGAAAGCTGAAGTCGAGCGTTAGACGAGATACGGTTCCGAGCACGCTCGCCAGAGGCGAGAAAGGAGGTGGCAACCAATATGGGTCGAAGTGCCGTTCGTCAGAGCGGCCAGGGAATGGTCGAATATGCCTTGATCCTGGTTCTCGTTTCGATCGTGGTCATCGTGATTCTTTTAACCATGGGGAACCAGATCGCAAACGTCTTTTCCAACGTCGTAGCCGCACTCGGCTAGACGGGACTCCGAAGGCGGACCGGCATCAAGTCCGGTCCGCTTTTTGAGACGGCTCAGCGTGGAGCTGCACCTGCCGGCGAGCTGCGCCGCCTCGCGGTTCGCTTCATTCCGCTGATCGCGGCGAACCTCTGGCGGATCGATCGCTGACCGATCAGCTCGCGAAACTGGTCCGGTCCTGCTTCGAACGCGCGAATCGACGTCAGCGCGATCGTCGTCTCGGGCGAGTTGAGGCGGGTCAGCAACGTGGCCCCACCGACCGCGTCGCCACGTGTGGCGACTCGAAGCGGGCGCGCATCCGCCGAAACCAGCGCCTCACCTTGCGTGATCAGCCACAGCCGCAGGGACGGGTGGCCCTGGACTGTCATGCGCGTGCCGCGCTCCACCAGGGTTTCGGCGAAACATCGCGCAGCGAACTCGAGGTCCGCCCTCTGCAGCCCGGCAAACAGGGCGAGAGACCCCAGGCGGTCGGCCCGGATGCTCAGCGGCTGCAGGGCCTCGACGAGCCGCGACACCCAGTTCGGGCCGGCAAGTGCGATCTCGGGACCTGTGAGCTCCATTCGAGTTCGGTAGCCAGGCTACCCCTGCCGGGTTAAGGGTTGATTCGCCCGTTATCGCAAGCAAAGCTGTGATTTGGGCCGCCACCTGGCATCTTTAACCAGTGGCTAACCTAGGCCCGCCCGGCAGGCGGTAATCTTCCAATTGTGGTGGTGGGTGGGCAGGTGGATTCGGATCAGACCGGCACGGTCGCGCCGCCGGAGGTACCTCGGTACCTCAACCGGGAGCTGTCCAGGCTTGATTTCGACGAACGTGTGCTCGCCATGGCCGAGGACCCCAAGGTCCCCCTGCTCGAGCGGGTCAAGTTCCTGGCGATCTTCAGCCAGAACCTCGATGACTTCTTCCAGGTTCGCGTCGCCGGCCTGAAGGAACAGGTCCTGGCCGCCGTGGCGGTGGCCTCGCCGGACGGCATGTCTCCGCTCGAGCAGCTGAAAGCGATCCGGACCCGGGTTGAAGGCCTGGTCGACCGCCAGGTGGGCCTGTTCAGCCGCGAGATCGTGCCGTCGCTCGCTGCGGCGGGCATCTCGCTGGTCCGCGCCGACGAGGTCACCAAGCGTGAGCTGAGCCAGCTGCACAGCGTATTCAGGCAGCAGATCTTCCCGGTGCTGACGCCCCTCGCGGTCGACCCCGGCCATCCGTTTCCCTACATCTCGCACCTTTCGCTGAACCTCGCGGTGATGGTCCGTGACCCGCAGCGTCACCAGCAGAGGTTCGCACGCGTGAAGGTGCCCCCGGTGCTGCCGCGGTTCATCCCGCTGGTCGAAGGCCGCCGCTACGTTCCTCTCGAGGACGTCATCGCCATCCACCTGCAAGCGTTGTTCCCGGGCATGGAGGTGGTCGCGCATCATCCTTTCCGAGTGACGCGTGACGGCGACCTCGATGACGTAGACAGCGACGCCGAAGACCTGCTGGCCGCCATCCAGACTGAGCTCCGCCGCCGGCGCCGCCACGCCCGGGTCGTCCGCCTCGAGGTAGACCCCGGCATGTCTCCGGAGGTCCTCGAGCTGCTCACTCGCGAGCTCGAGCTGCAGCCCACCGACGTTTACCAGTCGGCCGGCCTGCTCGACCTGAGCAGCCTCCACGCGCTGTCGCAGCTCGACCGCCCCGACCTGAAGGAGGATCCCTGGACTCCAACGACGCAGCCGCGGCTGCGCGGGCTCGCGGCGGAGGTGCCGGACCTGTTCGCGGTGCTCCGCGCCGGAGACGTTCTCGCGCACCACCCCTACGACTCGTTCGCGACCTCGGTCGAGGCCTTCATCGATCACGCGGCCAGCGATCCCGACGTGCTCGCGATCAAGCAGACGCTCTACCGCACGTCCGGCCCGGGCAGCCCGATCGTGCGCGCGCTGATCCGCGCCGCCGAACGTGGCAAGCAGGTCGCGGCGCTCGTCGAGCTCAAGGCACGTGGCGATGAGCAGGCCAACATCGGTTGGGCCAGAGCCCTCGAGGAAGCCAACGTGCACGTGGTGTACGGGTTGCTTGGACTGAAGACCCACGCCAAGGTGACCCTGGTCGTGCGCCGTGAGGGCAAGCACATCCAGCACTACCTGCACGTCGGCACCGGAAACTACAACCCAAGCACCGCTCACGCCTACGAGGACGTCAGCCTCCTGTCCGCCGACGCGGACCTGGGCTCAGACGTCACCGAGCTGTTCAACCTGCTCACCGGCTACAGCCGCCAGCACCGCTACCGCAAGCTGCTGGTCGCCCCAACCAGCTTGCGCGCCGGGATCACGCAGCTGATCGAACGCGAGGGCAAGCCGAAGGGCCGGATCGTCATCAAGGTCAACAACCTGATCGACCCCGAGATCATCGACGCGCTGTACACCGCCTCACAGGCCGGCGCGCAGGTCGACCTGATCGTCCGCAGCATGTGCTCGCTTCGCCCCGGGGTGCCGGGCCTGTCGGAGCGGATCCGGGTGCGCTCCATCGTCGGTCGCTTTCTCGAGCATTCGCGCATCTTCGCCTTCGGCGAAGGCGCCGACGCCGAGTACTACCTTGGTTCTTCCGACCTCATGCAGCGCAACCTCGACCGGCGGGTCGAGGCTGTCGTCCCGGTCCCCGATCGCAAGCTGCGCGAGCGGCTGTCCGGCATCCTGGAGACCGTCCTCGCGGATGACGTGCTGGCGTGGGAGCTCTGCAGCGACGGCTCGTGGCAGCGTGTGCCCACGGTCAGGGGTCTCAACTCGCAGAAGCGCTTCCAGGAGGAGGCGCTCGAAAGCGCTCGTGGCAATGGGGTGGTCAACGGCGTCAGGCATGCGTAGCTCCGCGCCCTCGCCGTGAATCTCGCGAGCGCCAGATGATCGAGCGTGAGGTGAAGCTGGGGGCGGGGCCAGCGTTCCACCTTCCAGACCTGGGTGGGGTGCTCGAAGGCGTGGTCGTGACGCCGCCGGAGGCAGTCCGTCTCGAGACCGTCTACTACGACACGCCCGACCTTCGCCTGGCGCGGTGGGGCGTGTCGCTGCGGCATCGCGCCGGCGAAGGCTGGACTCTGAAGCTGCCCCCGGCCCAGGCCGCCGGCCAGCCGCAGGGCGAGCTTCTCGAGCGCGACGAGCTCACCTTTCAGGGCGGAGCCAAGAAGCCGCCGGAGGCGGCGGTCTCGATCGTGCGGGCCTATGTCCGCAAGGCCGAGCTAGTCCCGGTCGCGCGTCTTTCGACTATGCGCCGCCGGGTGAGGCTGGTCGACGCGGGCGGCGCCCGCGTGGCCGAGGTCGTCGACGACGAGGTGTCAGTGCGGGATGGGCGCAGGGTGGCGGCGCGGTTCCGGGAGATCGAGGTCGAGGCGATGCCGCAGCAGAACGGCACCGCGGGCAGCATCATCGACCCGCTGGTGCTGCGCTTGCGCGGAGCGGGCGCGGGTGCGCCTGACCCGACGCCCAAGCACATCCGGGCGCTCGGTCCCCGGGCCATGGAACAGCCCGAGGTGGCAGCACAGCCGGTGCGGCCCGACTCGCCTGCAAGGGACGTGATCAAGCACGTGTTCGCCGAGAGCGTCGCGTCGCTGCTGAAGCACGACCCTCTGATTCGAACCAGCGGCGACCCTGAGGCCATCCACCAGGCGCGCGTAGGCACACGCAAACTGCGCTCGCACCTCCGCACCTTCGGCCCGCTGCTGGATCCCGAATGGACCGAGCCGCTGCGCTCGGAGCTCGGGTGGCTTGCGATGGGCCTGGGCGCCGTGCGCGACCGGGAAGTCCTGCTCGAGCGCTTGCGCGAGCGGGCGCAGTCGCTGCCGGCCAGTGATCAGAGGTCGGCCGCGTCGCTGCTGCACATCCTCGAGACCGAGATCCAGACGCTGCGCGCGAAGCTGATGGAGGAACTGAGCTCGGTGCGCTATATCGACCTGCTGGAGCGCCTGGTGCTCGCCACCCACTCGCCCGCCACCTTGCCCGAAGCCGAGGAGCTCGCGCTGAAGGTGCTTCCACCGCTGGCGGCGAGTCCATGGCGGCGCTTGCGCTCAGCCGTCAATCAGCTGCCCGACCCGCCTGCCGACCCGGAGCTGCATCGCATCCGCATCCTGGCGAAGCGCGCGCGCTACGCCGCCGAGGCGGTGGCTCCGGTGGCAGGCAGCGCCGCCGCAGCGTTCGGACGTGCAGCGGCTAAGCTCCAGACGATCCTTGGGGAGCACCAGGACAGCGTCACGGCGCAGGCGTGGCTTCGCGGCGCGCGGATCAGCGGCCGCCGCGCGTTCGTGGCGGGTGAGCTGATCGCGATGGAGCACGTCGCGGCCGAGGACGCGCGATCGAAGTGGCCCAAGATCTGGAACGCCCTCGATCGGAAGAGCCTGCGCGAGTGGATGCCTTGAAAAAGTAGTGGCGACGTTCTACGTCGTGCGCCACGCCAAGGCAGGTAGCAGAAGTAACTGGCCAGAGGATGACCGGCTCCGCCCGCTAGGCAAGAAGGGCGTCAAGCAGGCGGAGGCCCTGGTCGCGGTCCTGGAGCCGTTTCCGATCACCGCCGTCTACTCGAGCCCGTTCCTGCGCTGTGTGCAGACGGTCGAACCGCTGGCTCGCGCTCGCAAGCTGCCGATGAAGCAAACCTCGATGCTGGCCGAAGGCCACGGGCTCGCGGGGGCGATGCAGGTGATGGGTCATCCCAAGCTCGACCACGTAGTGCTGAGCACGCACGGAGACATAGTGTGGGAGCTGGTCGAGGAGCTCGTCCAGCAGCGCGTGATCAAACCGGGCACTGGAGGCTTCGACAAAGGATCGACGTGGGTGGTGGACCTCGAGGACGGAGCGTTCACGCGCGCGCGCTTTATCCCAGCACCCTGACTCAACGGGATTCCGCACGTTTGGCGCCAACGGTGCGCATAGACCGCGTCTCATCAGCGTGTTTGGCGCCAGCCGTGCGGAAAACGCTGAGCGAAGCGCTCAAGAGCATCGGTTAGCCTTGCCACGATGACGGTCACGCTTCGCGGCGCCGGGCTGTCCGAGAGCCAGGTCGTAGACGTCGCCCGGCACGGCGAGAAGGTCGCCCTGGCGGCGGCGGCGCGCACGAGGATGGAGCGCAGCCGGACCCGCGTCGAGCGGGCGGCGGGATCTAGGGAGCCCGTCTACGGAGTTTCCACCGGCTTCGGCGCGCTGGCCGGAACGAGGGTCGCGCCGCTCCGCCAGCCCGAGCTGCAGCTTGCCCTGATCCGGTCTCACGCCGCCGGCATGGGGCCGCCGGTCGACGTGGAGGTGGTGCGCGCAACGATGCTCCTGCGCGCCAGGACGCTCGCCATGGGGCTTTCCGGTGTCCGGCCGGTGGTGGCCGAGACGCTCATCGCCATGCTCAATGCCGAGATCACGCCGGTCGTGCCGCGCTACGGATCGGTTGGTTGCAGCGGCGACCTCGCGCCGCTGGCCCATATCGGGCTGGCGCTCGTGGGCGAGGGCGAGGTCACGGATCCAGAGGGCGCTACGAAGCCCGCGGCGCAGGCGCTCAAAGGGGCGCGGATCAAGCCCCTGAAGCTCGAAACGAAAGAGGGCCTTTCTCTGATCAACGGAACCGATGGAATGCTCGGCATGCTCGCCCTGGCGTGCGCCGACGCCGAGCTCTGCTTCAAGGTGGCGGACGTCACCGCCGCGATGTCGGCCGAGGCGCTGCTCGGGACCGACCGGCCATTCCAGGCGCGCCTGCACGAGATCCGCCCGCATCCCGGCCAGCTCGCAAGCGCCGCCAACCTCACCCGGCTGCTGCGTGGCTCGGGCATCGTCGCCTCGCATCGCCACTCGCACCACGCGGTGCAGGACTCGTATTCGGTCCGCTGCAGCCCGCAGGTCGCCGGGGCTGCCCGCGACACGCTCGAGTTCGCCAGGCGCATCGAGACGGTCGAGCTTTCGTCGGCCGTCGACAACCCGGTAGTCCTCGAGACCGGCGAGGTCGAGTCGACCGGTAACTTCCACGGCGAGCCGCTCGCCTTTGCGGCTGACTTCCTTGCCATCGCGGCGGCCGAGGTGGGCGCTATCGCCGAGCGTCGCGTCGATCGGCTGCTGGACCCGCATCGGTCAGAGGGTTTGCCGCCGTTCCTCGCCGAGCAGCCGGGCGTCAACTCCGGCCTGATGGTGGCGCAGTACACGGCTGCGGCCCTGGTGGCGGAGAACCGGCGCCTCGCGGCGCCCGCGAGCGTGGACTCGATTCCGACCTCCGGCATGCAGGAAGACCACGTCTCGATGGGCTGGGGGGCGGCGCTGAAGCTGCGCACCGTGCTCGACAACCTGATGCACATCCTCGCCGTCGAGCTGGTGTCCGCCGCGCGCGCGCAGGACCTTCGGCGGCCGCTGAAGGCGGCGCCCGCGACGGGGGCGGTGCGGGATCTCTTGCGGACGCAGGTGCAGGGAGTCGGGCCGGATCGCTTTCTCGCCCCGGAGCTGGCGGCGGCGGAGGAGCTGATCCGGAGCGGGGCGGTGCTCAAGGCGGCCGAAACCATCACCGGAGGTCTGGCATGAGCGGGCCCCCCCCCCCCGCCCCCCCCCGACGAGCGGGGAGGGGGGATGTCCGGTCCCCACGCGGATCTGACATCTCCTGTCTGGGGTGGCCGCAGGAGGCGGCCATGCGCATGCTGATGAACAACCTCGACCCCGAGGTCGCGGAGCGGCCTGAGGATCTCGTCGTCTATGGCGGGACCGGGCGCGCCGCGCGCTCGTGGGAGGCATACGACGCGATCGTGCGGGAGCTGCGCCGTCTCAAGGCGGACCAGACTCTCCTCGTCCAGTCGGGCAAACCCGTCGGGGTGTTCGACACGCATGAATGGGCTCCGCGCGTGCTCATCTCCAACTCGATGCTGGTGCCCGAGTGGGCAACCTGGGAGGAGTTCAGGCGGCTCGAGGCCCTCGGCCTGACCATGTACGGTCAGATGACGGCCGGCTCGTGGATCTACATCGGCACGCAGGGCATCCTCCAGGGCACCTACGAGACCTTCGCCGCCATCGCGCGCAAGCGCTTCGGGGGATCTCTCGCCGGGACGATCACGCTGACCGCGGGCCTTGGTGGCATGGGAGGGGCGCAGCCGCTCGCAATCACGCTGAACGGCGGCGTCGCTCTGTGCATAGAGGCCGATCCCGAAAGAATCGAGCGCCGTCTGCAGCACAAGTATCTCGACGTTCGGGCCGACGACCTCGAGCACGCGTTGAAGCTCGCGGTCGACGCGAAGCATTCGAGGCGCGCGCTGTCCATCGGACTCCACGGCAATGCCGCCGAGGTCGTCCCGGAGCTGGCCGCCCGCAATTTCGAGGTCGACGTCGTCACCGACCAGACATCCGCGCACGACCCGCTCAGCTACATCCCCGCCGGACTCTCGCCCGACGACGCGCAGGAGCTGAGGCTCGACGATCCGCAGGCGTACATACGGCGCGCCCGCGAGAGCATGGCCCGGCACGTCGACGCGATGGTCGCGTTTCTCGACCGCGGCGCAGAGGTGTTCGACTACGGCAACAGCCTGCGGGCCGAGGCGAGGCTGGGCGGAAGCTCGCGCGCATTCGACTTTCCGGGCTTCGTACCCGCGTACATACGTCCACTCTTCTGCGAGGGCAAGGGGCCGTTTCGCTGGGTCGCCCTGTCGGGTGACCCCGAGGACATCGCGGTTACGGATCGGGCGATGGTCGAGGAGTTCTCCGACGATCCCGCGCTGGTGCGCTGGATCGCGGCCGCTCAAGAGCACGTGAAGTACCAGGGATTGCCCGCCCGCATCTGCTGGCTCGGCTATGGCGAGCGCGCGCGGGCCGGGCGCAGGTTCAACGAGCTCGTGCGGTCGGGTGCGGTCAAAGCGCCGATCGTGATCGGACGCGACCATCTCGACTCCGGGTCGGTCGCCTCGCCCTATCGCGAGACCGAAGCGATGCTCGATGGCTCTGATGCGATCGCGGATTGGCCGATCCTCAACGCGTTGCTCAACACCTCGAGCGGAGCGACCTGGGTCAGCGTGCATCACGGTGGAGGCGTCGGCATCGGCCGTTCGATCCACGCGGGCATGGTGGTGGTTGCTGACGGAACGGAGGAGGCAGGGCGCAGGCTGGAACGCGTGCTCACGAACGACCCGGGCACTGGCGTGATGCGCCACGCCGACGCGGGCTACGAGCGCGCGATCGAGGTTGCGCATGAGCGCGGCATCCGGATCCCGATGCGCGATTGAACGGCTCCGGAGTCTGGCACGCGGAACAGGCGTGGCTCGGTCACCCGGCAGATGACGTTGTGATCGAAGTCCAGGACGGGAGAATCAAAGCGATCACTGAACGCATGGCTGTTCCGGCGGGCGCCACCCAACTCGAAGGTTGGACGATCCCGGGCCTCGCCAACGTCCACAGCCACGCGTTCCAGCACATGCTCAGAGGAACGGCGGAATCCGGCGCCGGGGACTTCTGGGCATGGCGGAAGGAGATGTATCGCCGAACCGATTGGGACCCGGCCGACTACTCCAACTACTCGCGGGTTGTATTTCAGGAGATGGTCGAGGCGGGCATCACCGCGGTCGGCGAGTTCCACTACCTGCACCGTCACGGCAACGACCTCGGTGAAGCGTTGATCCGGGCCGCGACCGAGGTCGGGCTACGGATCACGCTGATCGACGCGTGCTACCTGCGAGGTGGGCTCGACTGGAGGCCGCTCGATGCAGCGCAGGAGTCTTTCTCTGACGGCGATGTCGAGCATTGGGGCCGTCGGGTCGATCGCTTGAAGGATGCGGCCGGCGTTCGGATCGGGGCCGCGATCCACAGCGTGCGTGCCGTTGACCCGAAATCGATGCGCGCGGTTGCTGCGTGGGCTCGCGAGCGCAAGGCTCCACTGCACGCTCACCTCGCCGAGCAGCCGGCTGAGGTTGAAGAATGCCGGGCCGTTGAAGGCTGCACGCCGGCGGAGCTGCTCGATCGTGAGGGGATCCTCGGATCGGACCTGACCGTCGTGCACGCGATCCATGTCGACGAGCACGACATCTCTTTGCTCGGCGCCAACGGCGTGACCGTGTGCGCGTGTTCGACCACGGAGCGCGACCTCGGCGACAGGGTCGGACCGCTGCGCCAGCTGGCCGACGCCGGTTGCCCGCTCGCTGTCGGCAGCGACTCCAACGCGGTCATCGACATCCTGGAAGAATCGCGGTCGCTGGAGCTGGATCAGCGCCGGGCCACAGGACGCCGCGTACTTCACCAGCCTGAGGAGCTCTTTAATGCCGCGACAAAGAATGGAATGCGAGCGCTGGGTTGGGAGGCGGGTGAGCTCAAGGTAGGAATGCTCGCGGACTTCGTCACCCTCGACCAACCTCGCCACACGGCGAGGCGACAGATCGATCCCGCATACGTCGTGTATGCCTACTCCGCCTGCGACGTGAGCAACGTTGTCGTTGGCGGAACGACGGTGGTTTCAGCGCGGATGGGCCGGGTGCGCGCAGGGCGTTCTGAATGAGACGCCTTCGCAACATCGGCCGCCTCTTCACCGGCACGGCAGCTGGAGTAATCGAAGACGCCGCCCTGATCTGCGACGGCGAGAAGATCGCGTGGTGCGGAAAGCACGGCGAGGAACCGCACGAAATGCTGGAAGCCGTCATCGAGGACGACGATTGCGATGGAGGCCTTGTCACCGCGGGGTTGATCGATGCGCATACCCATCCGGTGTATGCGGGGGATCGCATGAAGGAAGTCGCGATGCGCAGCGCGGGCGCGTCCTACGCCGAGGTGGCGAAAGCGGGCGGAGGCATTCGCGCCACCGTGCGAGCAACGCGAGCCGAGCCGATCGCCGCGCTCGAGCAGTCCACCGCTCGTCGCCTGTGGACATGGCTCGAAGGCGGAGCCACGACTGTGGAGGCAAAGACCGGCTACCACCTGAATCGAGAAGGCGAGCTCGAGGCGACGCGGATGCTCGCGCGCCTGGGCCGGCGCAAGGACCTGCCGCGGATCGAGGTGACGTTCCTGGCGGCTCACGCCCTTCCGCCGGATCGCTGGGCGCGATTCGGCACCTACTCGAAAGAGGTCGCGGGCTGGTGCGCCGACGCCCACGTCGCCGGCGCGCGCTTTTGCGACGTTTTCTGCGACCAGGGCTACTTCACAGTCCCGCAGTCTCGACGCATCCTGACGGCGGCGATCGAGGCAAAGCTCATCCCGCGCATCCATGCCGACGAGCTCGCCCGCACGGGTGGCGCCCGCCTCGCGGCCGAGATGCACGCGGTTTCGGCTGACCACCTGCTGCGCGCGAGCCGAGGCGACGCGATTGCGCTTGCGCGGGCCGGCGTCGTGGCCACGCTCGCTCCCGTCACCGCAATTTCAATCGGCAAGCTCCCGCCCGTTAAGGAACTGTCCGAAGCGGGCGCTGTCATCGCGCTCGGGAGCGATCACAACCCGGGCACGAGCGGCATCACGAGCATGAGCCTTGTTATTGCCCTGGCGGTGGGAGCGTTCAAGATGTCGGCCGAGCGGGCGCTGATCGCGGCCACACTCGGTGGCGCGCTCTCACTCTCGCGATCGGATCGCGGTGTGATTGCCGCAGGCAAGCTGGCCGACCTTGTCCTATGGGAAGCGGAGCACGAAGGGGCCTTCGCATGGGCATACGGGCTCAAGCCGCGCAGGGTCTGGAGAGGCGGTTCGCAAGCTTTTGCCTGAAAACACGTTGCTAAATGCGTGCATTTCGAGTACAAGTTGCACTGAAAAGACCGCCGCTCTGTGTAACGAACCAACAACCAGCGGTCATATGGAGGAAGTCATCTAGTGGCAAAGTGGAATCCCTTGGCGTTGAAGCTCCTGATGTGGGTCATGGGCATTCTGATCGTGATGGGCTCAGGTCTGGGCTTCATCGGCAGTAGTTTCTTTCAGTTCGACACTTGGGCCGGCGTCACTGCTTCGGTGGCCGGGGTCGCTTTCGGAGCGGGCATCATGATTGCCGGTTTCGACCCGATCGCCAACGTCAGCTGGGTCCGTGCTCTCATTCTGTACGCGATCCTGGAAATCGTCTGGCAGGTCTTCGGCGCGATCACCATCGGCCGGTTCGACATCATCCCGTTCATCATCGCCATCCTCGTCGCAGTCCTCGTGCTCGTTCTCTACCCGAACAAGCCGGCTCTGTGGATGCAGGGCTCAAAGATGGGCGGCGCGCGCGCCTAGTTCGTCAGCTCAAGCAACAAAGGGGCAGCCCACGCTGCCCCTTTCTTATTTACTCGCGTCGCCGGTAGGCCCGGCTTTGCCGGGCCGTCTACCCCACTTGCCTAAAGTCTGCGGACGAGGCGAGGAGTGCCTATTTCGAAAATCCCAACCTTTTCGGAGGATGAGTCATGAGAAGGAACCATCTGGGTTCCTTCTCATATCGTCCCCGGCTCGTCGCCGCTGACTATCCACCGGCCGCCGCCGCCGTCGGCCACCAGGTCGTCCGCAGCGCGAGGACCCCACGAACCTTTGGCGTAGGTCTCGGGGTGGCCCTCGGCCTCCCACGCTCGGATCAGCGGGTCGACGATCTCCCATGAGAGCTCGATCTCCTCAGCGCCGGGGAAAGCCGAATGGCCGCCCGCAAGCACCTCGGAGAGCACGTTCTCGTACGCGTCAGGCAGCGCCGCCTTGGAAAGACGCGCGTAGTCGAGGCGCATCCCCGCCGGCACCATCTCGAATCGGGTGCCGGGCCGCTTGGCGCCAATCCGGATCGAGATGCCCTCATCCGGCTGGATGCGGATGACGATGAGTGTCGGAATGCCGCGCTGCCGCCTGCCCGCGATGCGCAGCATCGGAGCGTCGCGCAGCTTGATCACCACCTCGGTGACGCGCCGCGCGAGCGCCTTGCCGGTGCGCACGAGGATCGGCACACCGTCCCAGCGCCAGTTCTCGATCGATACGCGCATGGCTGCGTACGTTTCTCGCCGCGAGTCGGGAGCGACGCCCTCCTCATCGAGGTAGCCCTCGTACTGTCCTCTGACCGCGAGGCTGGGGTCGATTGGCAAGACCGCGCGCAGCGCGGCGCGCTTCGCTCGGCGCACGTACTCGGGGTCGAAAGTCGTCGGTGGCTCCATGGTGATCAGCGCGAGCAGCTGCAGGACGTGGTTCTGGATGATGTCGCGCACCGCGCCGGCCTGGTCGTAATACCCGGCGCGCTTTCCGATGCCCTCCTCCTCGGCGACCGTGATGAGAATGGTCTCGATCAGCGTGCGGTTCCACACGGGTTCGAACAGTGAGTTCGAGAATCGCAGCGCCATCACGTTCTGGACAGTGTCCTTCGCGAGGTAGTGGTCAATGCGGAAGATCTGCTCTTCCTGGAAGGCCGCGGCAAGCTGCGCATTGAGCTTTTTCGCGGAGGCGAGGTTGTGGCCGAGCGGCTTCTCGACCACGATCCGCCGCGTGACGTCCTCTTTTGCTGCCAACCCTGAGGCCGTGAGCCCGGCCAGGATCTCGCTGAACGTCTCGGCCGGCGTGGCCATATAGAAGATCGTGGTCGGCGGGCCGGCGACGCTCTCCTTCAGCGGCGCGAAGGTCGCAGGGTCGGCATAGTCGAGGTGGACCCACTCGGCGGTGCTGCTGAGACGCTCGTTCTCACTGGCATCCTTGACGAACTTCCGGAATTCCTCCGTCGACTTCGGGCTGCGGCCCGCGCCGATCACGCGTACCGATTGCCCGTCGCGCGCTACGAGCCGGCCCAGAGACGGGAGGATCTTGCGCCGAGAGAGGTCGCCAGATGCCCCGAAGATGACGAGGTCTACAGCTTTGGGCATTGGCCAAGATGCTACCGGCGTCGGCTAGTCGACGATCACGTCCGTGCCCGCGAGCTCGTCATGGATGGGCCGGCGCGCGATCCACGCCAGCGGGAGGGCGACCAGACGGACCAGCGATTGCATGACCGTCGGTCGCGAACCGTCGACGGCCACCACGCGCTGGCCCTGGACCAGGCCGCCGAGTGTCCGGCCGGAGATGCTCCAGCAAACGACGTGATAGACCGCGGCCGCGCCCAGGAACGTGCGCAGCCTCGTCCGGCGGCCCGCTACTCGAGAGAGCGTGAGGCAAAAGGCGACGTCGACCGCGGCGGCGCGCATGCGGTTGTCGCGAGTGGCGGCCACCCCCGGGGCGGGTTCCCGCCCGCGGACGCGAAGGAGATGCAGACGGGTCAGCAACCGGTGGACGGGCAGCTGGGTCAGCGCGTAGACCGGGAGGGGAAGGAGCGGCCGGTATCCGTCGAGCGATGCGACCAACCGGTTGCCCACGACCTCGAACCGGAGGTACCCGCCGGGGGCCCGGGCCAAGACCCCGGCCTCGATCGGCCACTCGACGCCTGATTCGGTAACGGTGGCGGCTCCGAAGCGAAGCAGCTCGAGCGGCCCCACGTACAGCGAGCTTCCATGCACGCGCACCAGCCCGAGTGTCAGTTCCTGGATGTCCCGCAAGTAGCTGTCGCGTAGCTCGCGGCCGCTGGGCGCGCGCGCGATCGCGACCGAGTCCTGCGTCGACACCTGGCCGTCTCCCCATCGCAGCACAAGTCATATCTTGCTGGGATGGCCCGGCTCGAGTTCAAGGCGGCTGTGACGGCAAAATGCACGCCGGAGCGCGCGTTCGACTACTTCGCCGATCACCGCCACGTCGCGGCGGTGCTCGACGGGGTAAGCAAATGGGAGCCTGCGGGGTCCAGGACGCGTGGCGTCGGGGCCCGCTACAACGTCGAGCTGATGGTGCTGGGCTTGCCGCTCAAGAGCGTGCTGCGGCTGGATCGGTGGAAGCGGCCGGCAGAGATCGGATGGGTCTCGGAGTCGGGCCCGATCCGCCAGCAGGGCGGTTTCACCTTCAAGAAGGTCGGGGACGGCGTGCGGATCGAGCTGCTGATCGCATATGAGCCGCCGGCTTCGTTCGTAGGCGCTGCGATCGCCAGACGCCTGGACTGGATGGTGCGGCAGCGGCTGGAGCGCGCCCTGGAACGGATTCGGGAGACGCTCGAGGAGCACTAAGGCACGCCCCACCCCCGCCGTGGCATTCGGCCAGGGCCGACCTCCCCACATTGTGGGGAGGCCAGTCAACTAACTAAAGTTGGGCGCATGAGGCTGACCAGCGATGCGCGCGCCATTCTCGGTCAATCCCCGATCGGCATGCTCGCGCTGCGCGCCGGGCGGCTTCCGCTGGTCAACCCGGCAGTCTTCAGCTTCGCCTCCGGTGCGCTCTGGATGACGACATCGCGGTTTGCCGCGAAGACCATGCTCGCCCGCCGCGACCCGCGAGCCGCCTTCCTGGTCGACGGCGGGGCGCGCGCGGTCCTGCTGCGAGGGGCGATCGAGGTGTTCGATCCCCTGTCCGTATCGAGCCAGGTGCGCGCCATGCTCGACGGGCCTGGTTATGTGCTGGGCATGGCGGGCTACGCGTTGAAAAACGCGCCCTTCGTAGCCGGCTACATGCTCGATGTCACCAGGCTGCCGCGCGAATGGCTGCCCTACAACCGGGTCGTCATGCGATTGCGACCGAGCCAGGCCGACATCATCGAGGGCATCGAGTTCCCCGCCGCGCAGGCGGCTCGTGTTCCTGCGGTGCCTGCCGATGTCAGCCGCAGCCTCGCGGGCGTGTCCCGTGGGTATGCCTGCTGGATCGAAGGCGGAATGCCGGTCATCCGGCCCGCGTTGTGGGACGTGGATCGTGGCAAGGTCACGATCGCGCCTTTCAGCGAGCGCCCACGCGGTGGATCTCCCGGCGCCCTGGTGGTCGAGTCGCATCACCGGTTCCGTCCTTCGTTGATGGTGGGCGCCTGCGTGCGCGGGACGTTTGGCGGCGCGACGGATGCATCTGGCATTGCCGATCGATACGGCATCGAGGCGGACGAGGCGCCGCAGGCGATGGATCTGCGCGCGGAGCGCGTGACTTCCTGGCGAGGTTTTGCGATCACGACCATGGTCCCGCGGTCGGCTAGCAACCTCCGCGTCGCGCAAGCCTGATGGCCAAGCCGGCGGCGCCCATCCTGCATGTCCGCAAGTGGTCGGCCGGGCAGTGGACCGATTCGCCCGACGCGGTGGTCACCGAGGAACCGCTGCAGCTCCTGCTCGACGGCAAGCCCCTGTCGGTGGTCATGCGCACGCCGGGCCACGACCTCGAGCTCTGCCTCGGCCTGATGTTCGCCGAAGGCGTCCTGCGCTCTCTCGACGAGCTGAAATTAATCCGCATCAGCGCGGAGTCGGGCGAGGCGGAAGGGCGTATCCGGGTCGAATCCGACCTCCTCGAATCGAACCAGGTCGATGTCCATCTCGCAGGCGAGGCGCGACGCAAACCGGAGCGGTCGATGCTCTCGAGCTCGGCGTGCGGGGTCTGTGGCACCGTGTTGATCGAGGACCTGCGGCGCGACCTTGCTGTGCTTCCGGACGGCCCCAAGGTTGATCCATCGACGCTGCCTGGACTGGTGGAAATCCTGCGACAGGGACAGGGCGTGTTCGACCGCACCGGGGGGCTCCACGCCGCGGGCCTGTTCGATGCGCAGGGGAAGCTGCTTTACCTCCGCGAGGACGTCGGGCGGCACAACGCGGTCGACAAGGTCGTCGGGCGGGCGCTGCTGGACGGGGCGTTGCCGGCGATGGGCGCTGTGCTGGTCGTGAGCGGTCGGGCGGGCTACGAGATCGTGCAGAAGTCCATCAGCGCGGGGATCCCGGTGCTGGCCGCCGTCAGCGCGCCGTCGAGCCTGGCCGTGGCGCTGGCCCGCGAGTTCAACCAGACCCTGGTCGGATTCCTCCGCGGCGACCGCTTCAACGTCTACTCGGGACCCGAACGCCTGGCTTCGTGAGCGCGGTACTCAAAAGCGCCCACCCGGCTCTGAAAGCCTCACTGGTCGGGGCCTATGTCCTGGTCGTGGAGTGGTCGCGAGCGCTGATCCAGAACGAGCCTTACATGGCTATTCCCGCTCTTGTCCTCGGAGGCGCCGCGCTTGCGATCGTCGTGGCGGGCTGGCCGGCCGATCGCCTGGGCCTGGGCATGTCGCGGCTCGGCCTGAGGATCGTCGGAGGAATCGCGCTCGGGGCAGTCCTGCTGCTGCCGGCCGCGGTGAGGTCGAGCGCCGTCCCGATCCTGCCGGCGGGGCTGGCCGTCGCGGCCATCGCGATCTCGATCGGGGAGGAGCTGGCGTTCCGCGGCGCCCTCTACGCCGCTCTCGACGAATGGGGCGGCGCACCGCTCGCGATCGGCGGGAGCACCGTGGTGTGGACCGCCGCCCACGCGCTCTCCCACCCGCCGGCCTTCCTCTGGGCGGTGGCGGCCGCGGGATTGCTGCTCGCCCTGTGGCGCTGGGCATGCCGCGACCTGGTTGCGCCGATCATCGGCCACGTGATCGCGGACCTCGCGCTGTGAGGCGCGCCGGCCTGCTTGCCGCGGCCGTGGCCGCGTACGCGGTCGCGGCCTGGATGGTGGCGCCGGGTTTTTACGACGGTTTCGGACCGCCGCAGCCGTACAACTGGACCTGCCCTCCGCCGCAGGCGGGGGCCAACACGAAGCCCAGCGCCGGACATCTGGACATCAAGGTGACCGGTGGGGTGAGCGACGCCAATTCCGCTTACGACAGGGACGGCCAGATCGTAATCGGGTTCCTGCCGGGGGCTTTCGACTCCACTGGCAAGACGACGATCTCGGTTGACGTCACACCGCTGCCGACCTGCCCGCAACCGCCGGGCATCCAGTTCGTTACCAACGTGTACCAGGTCACCGCGTCCGCTGCTCTCGCGAAGTCCGCCAACCTCGTCCTTCGCTTCTCGAACCTCGAGCCGGCCCCGACGGACGTCTACTATGCGAGCGACCCGGCGGGTCCGTGGAAGTCGATCGGCTCGGCGCAACAGGCGCAGCCGTTCACGATCGTCACGTCGACCAAGTCCTTCGGCTACTTCGCCGCCGGATATGCCTCAGCCTCGCCGCCGCCCGGAGCGGTGAGCGTTGGCGGAGGAAACCAGACGTTGCCGATCATCGTGGCGGTGCTTATCGTGCTCGTGGTGCTCGCCGGCATTCCGCTCGCGATCCTTCGCCGCCGCCAGTCGCGTGGCGAGACACAAGAGGAAGGCGACGTCTAGTCGTATTTGATCGCTTCGAACACGGTTCCGCACTTGCGGCAGCGGTATTGAAGCGTCATCGCCTGCGTGCCAAAGAGCGAGATAACCTCGGCGTCACGGACGTGACAGTGGGGGCACTTGGGGTCCGAACGAGGAACTGACGGCGGATTCACCTCCCCGCTCGCCGGGGAGGTCGGCTCTGACCGCGAAGCGGGCACCGCCGGGTGGGGGCGTGCCACTTTCTCAGACCTCCTTGGCGGCACTTGATGGTGCAAATTTCTTTTCTTCCAGACCGCGCAGCATGCCGAAAGTGTGCTCATCGATGGCGCCCGGGCGACTCCGTCGGCGGATGGGGTCCCATGCCTTCCAGTCGATTCGAGCATCCGGCGCCTTGCTCTGGAGCTGCTCTTCGAGCTTTGCCCGCAACTCACGGGGCCCCATGCTGAGCTTTCCTTCTTGATTGAGTGTGGCCACCTCACCGTCGGGCGGCCCGAACCATTCGATGGCCTCGCTCCAGGCACGGTTCAGCGGCTCCGCGCCGATGCCGGATTTGAGCCAGCTCCGTCCGTGCAGGAAGTGATAGCGCTCCTCCATCAGCATCTTGCGCAGGCGGTGCTGGAGGACCTCGACGGAACCGTTGACGCAGGCTTCGATCATCAGGGTGAACGCGGTGTCGAGGACCGCATTCGCCGCCACGAACTCCGCCCACTCGGTCCACGGCTCGTCGAAGTAGGGAAGGGCACGAAGGCTCGCGGGATCGGATTCCCGTTCAGGGCCGCGAGGATCCTCGCCCAGCGGCTCGAGGCATCCGTACAGCACGCGGCTGTGGCCGAGGTCGTCGAGACCCATCGCGGCGGCGGCGATGTCGGCCTCGAGCGAGGGCGCGCGAGTGGCCCACTCGGCGTACCGCAGGCCGAGCATCTGCTTGTTGTCGGCGATGGAGAGGACGAGATCTGAAAGACTCATGGCTCTCCGGGCTGCCACAGCTCGATGACGTGTTCCTTGCGCACGATGGCCATCTCGCACCAGCGCTCCTCGTCGTAGGTCGCGCGCGCGTACGCCATGGCGAGGTCGTCGTCGGGCGCAACCACGCTGCCTACCTGGTGCAGCGGCTCCGCCCGAGTCTTGCGGGCGAAGACCTCGTACTCGAGCGCGTCCCCGCTGACTCGTTTGTAGCGTGTCACGTGCCCGAGGTCCGCCGCATATTCGCGGCATCGACGGGCGGAGCCAAGAAAAGGGTGGCGCTAGGAGGAGCGCATTCGTGGATGCGCGACGACGCGGCGCCGGGCCCCTTGACGCCGGCTTCAGCGCCCTCTCGGGGCCTCACGGAATCGTCAGATTCCCTGGGGTGAGACGGCGCCCGCCCGTCTAGGCCGTGAAGATGCAAGGATCCTCGGGGACGGGACACGCAGGTCAAACGGCGAGGCCCCAGGACTCGAGCGCGTCGCGGCCGGCCTCGGTCATTCGGGCGACCGTCCAGGGCGGGTCCCAAACGACCTTGACTCGCACGTCGGTCACGCCGGTTTCGCGCAGCAAGCGCTCGCGAACGTCTTCAAGGATGAACTCCGACGCCGGGCAGCCCATCGCGGTGAACGTGAGCTCAACCTCGACCACGCCGTTCTGCTCAGTGATGCCGTAGATCACGCCGAGGTCGACGAGGTTCACGGGCATCTCCGGGTCTTGCACCTCAGAGAGGGCGGCCCACAGCCGCTCCGTCATGACCCGTTCTTCTCGTGGGTCTTGCGGAACTTGTGGAACTCCTCCTGGAACATCGCGACCATCTCAGCGTTGCGAGGGCCCCGCGCGCGCCAGCGCACGAGGACGTCGTCCCAGGAGGTCGGCTGCTTGAAGTCCCACCGCTTCTCTTCGGCATCGAACTCACATGGGAAGGGATAGTCGAGCTGCCACACGTCCTTGCCGTCGCGTACCTCTTTGTGCGCGGGCACCTTGATGCCGATCTGCTCGCAGTACGGAACCACGGTGGAGAGCCACCACTGCCGCAGCTGGTCGTTGGTCAGCCCTTTCAGGCGGTACTCGAGCTGGGCGGAGTGCATCTTCAGCGAGTCGGGCAGGCCGAACCACTCGACGCTCAGCGGGAACATCCAGTCGACGGCGCGCTGCAACTCATCTTTCGCCGAGCCGCCGGCGGCGCTGATGCGCTTCATCCACGTGCGGCCGTTGCGCAGGTGGAAGTTCTCCTCCGCCATCACCTTGTTCAGGCCGCGCTTCCAGGGGCCGTAGGAGCACTTGTCGTGGATGTCGCCGAGGAGGCAGAAGCCGGCCTGGTCGTACATTCCGTTGGCGACCACGAGCTCGGTCCAGCTGTCCAGCGGGACGTCGAATGCGTAGGGGTAGCGGAAGCTCTTGGGGTCGCGGCTGAAGATCAGCTTCTCCTGGTCCTCGCCGAGGTCCTCGAGGATGTGGTACGCGATGTGAGCGTGCGCCAGCTCGTCCTGGATGATCGCGATGCCGGTCATGAAGGCGTTGATCGAGGGGGCGCGCTTGGCGGCGAGGTAGTAGGCGGGCGCCGAGATCAGCTCCGTGTCTCCCGAAACGATGAGCGTGTGCTTCAGCTCGCGGAGGTACCCGGGCGTCATCTCGTTGGGGGACTCGATCAGTTCCCCCGACTTCATCATCTGGTCGAACTCGGCGGGAGTTGCCATCGCTCTTAATTGTCCACCACGAGTGCGGGTAAAATCGTGCTTCCTACAGGGCTGGCGACTCCAGGCCCGCACCGTGGTGGCTATAGCTCAGCATGGCAGAGCACCAGATTGTGGATCTGGCTGTCGCGGGTTCAAATCCCGCTAGCCACCCCAACCGCACCTCGAATGTGGCCAATGTTCGCTTGGCGGCCGGCGGGAGTGGCGGCATGATCTCGATCTCGAAGGCCCGGCGAGCTGGGCTCCCCGGAACACAAAGGGTTGCGGCACCGTTGTATGGGTGTGTTCGCAACAGTACTGGGTGCTTTGCTATTGGGATCTGTATTCGCTTTCAGTTGGCGAGCAGATCAAAACACCGAGCTGCATCCCGACCACTGCTGGTCGTGTGGTCAACGGAATCAACACAAACTGTGGTGCCCTAACCGCTAGTTAACGTTCCCAGCGGCTCGGAGCTTGGCCAGTCCGTCGAGGATCAGATTCAGCCCGTGGCGAAGGCAGCCGGCGCCAGCAACGCCAAGGAAATTGGCGAGTAGCGAATGTCCACAATTCGGGCACAGCCCGGGACCGGCCCTCGACGCTTGGGGTCAGATCCAGCCGCGGCGCCGGAAGAAGTAGAGCTGGATGGCGATCGAGATCAGCATGGTGCCGATGCCAACGGCAAAGGCCCAGTACGGCGCTTCGAGGACGGTGGTCAGGTACGAGAAGTTCATGCCGTAGAAGCCAGTCAGGAAGCTCAGCGGCAGGAACACGCTCGCGATCACGGTGAGCGCCTTCGTGGTCGTGTTGAGGCGGTTCGAGACCGTCGACAGGTAGACGTCCATCGCGCTCGACAGCAGGTCGCGGAGGGAATCGACGGTCTCGTACTGGCGCACGATGTGGTCGTACACGTCGCGGTAGTAGAGCGTCATGTCCTGCTGCTGCAGGTGGATGCCGTGGGTGATCAATCGCTGAAAGACGTCGCGCTGCGCTCCCAGGTACCTGCGCAGCTCGGTCACCGAGTGCTTCAGGTGGTAGATGCGATTGAGCGAATCGGGCGCTGCCTTCTCGATGATCTCGTCCTCCATCTTGTCGACCGTCTCATCGATCTTCTCCAGGACCGGGAACGTGGCATCGACCAGCCCGTCAATCACCAGGTAGGTCAGGAAGGCGGGCTGGCCTTTGGTGAGGGCCGGGCTCTTGTGGATGCGATCCTGCAATTCCTTGAGGGCCGGCGCTGGTTCGTTGTGGACGGTGATCAGGTAGGCAGGCCCGACGAAAAGGTGGTGCTCCAGGAAGCTGACGTCATCGCCCTGCCAATCGGCTTGAAAGATGACGACGAAGTTGTACTCGGGATACTCATCGATCTTGGGTCGTTGGTTCTGCTGCTGGATGTCTTCGATGGTGAGCGGGTGGGCCTTGAACGTTTCCTCCAGGAGCCTGTAGTCGTCGGCGTCGGGATTCTCGATGTCCAACCAGAATCCTTCCGTGGGTGCTTCGGCGAAACATCGGTTCACCTCCGCAAGATCGGTCGTCTCGGTTTTCCCGCCTGTCGTCATCAGGGTCCTCATCGCCAAGACTATTGTCTATGGCTCGACCATCCATTTACGAGTTCGCCGGCGGTGACCCCGCGTTTCTCGCGCTCGCGGCGGCGCATCACGAGCGCTGTCTCCAGGAACCGGAGATCAGTCATGCCTTCTCACATGGTTTCAAACCGGACCATGTAGAGAATCTCGCCTTCTACTGGGCCGAGGTGTTTGGTGGCCCGGCGCGCTACTCGAAGCTGCACGGCGGTCACTCGGGAATGCTCGAAATGCACGCTCGAACGGGAGCGGCGGAAGACTGGGGCCAGCGGTTTGTCGGGTGCTTCGTGCAGGCGGTGGATGACGCCGGCCTGCCCGGGATTCCCGAGCTCAGGGCCGCCCTTCGCGCCTACATGGAATGGGCGACCGCCGAGGTCATGTCGTACGCGCCCGCCGAGTCACAGGTTCCCAAAGAGCTCCCCGTGCCCCGCTGCGGCTGGGACGGACCCGAGTAGCCTTTCGGACCGCCGGCCCGTTATCGCTTTCATGGCGCGGATCAAGATGGTCCGGGAGCCGGATGCGACCGGCCCCCTGGCCGAGCTTTACGCGACGGCGAAGGCGGAGAGCCCGATCGGCATCGTCGCGCCGATCCTCCAGACCATGAGCCTGCGGCCCGACTTTCTGGCCGCCATCCAGTCCGCCTCGCGCATGCACTTCACCGACGGAGCGCTCACCCGCGCTCAGCACGAGATGATCGCGTCCTACGTCTCTGCGATCAACCGCTCCAGGTATTGACTCAGCTCCCACACGTGGTTCCTACAGTTGCAGGGCAAAGACTTCGAGGCGGCGGCGGAAGCTCTTCGGAACGGTGACCTCGACCCTGGCCGCCCTTCCAGGGAGCACCTCCTCCTCGAATTCGCCGGCACCATTGCGCGCGGGGCGTATCGCGTCACCGACGAGCAGGTCGAGGGCCTGCGGGAGGTGGGCTGGACGGATGAGCAGATCGCCGAAGCCGCATATGTCGCGGCGCTGTTCAGCCTGTTCGTTCGCCTGGCGGACACGTTTGGAATCGAGCCGCCGGCGATTTATGAACCGTCTGGAATACCCGGCGCCATAACTCGCGATCTCTAGCCGTCAGGGGGCGAGCTCCAGGTCGGAGTAGTCCTGGTCGATGAGCATGTGGCCGTCTGGGGCGGTCGCGAATACGCTCCAGCTCTTCGAGTAGGGCGATGTGCTCTGCGAGAGCACGCGACCCGACTGGTCCCTGGTGGTCAGCGTCGAGGTCCCGGTAAGCGTGAGGCCGACCAGCCTCGAGGCCTGGCTGGAGAACTTGGGCAGGAACAGGTTGAGCGAGGCGCTGCCGAACTTATAGGTCTTCAGCACGAATTGGCCGGCGGCGACATCCTGGTTGATCACGCCGACGAACTCGGTGAGGCCATCGGCGGCGGCGCCGCTCTCGGCCAGCTTCGTGTCGTGGGCCCGTCGGGCCTCGGCCTCGATGATGAGATCGAGTACCGCGTCGTGTCCCAGGCGCGCAGCGATCTGCGGCGTCATCTTGGAGTTGAAGTAAGCGACGTTCGAGGGAATCGCCACCGCCGGCACCGCCGGCACCACCCACACGCGCCCGGAAGAGGCGCTGGCGACCGGTTGCGAGTCACCAGGCGGAGGCAACGCATCACGAGCTGACGAGTCGAGCCAGGACGCGAGCGCAGGGCCGGTCCCCACCATGAGAGGGACGGTCGGCGTCGTGCCGTCGGAGAGGCCCGCCACCGGTTGAGGGCTGTAGGTCGAGAGCTCGGAGGCCACGGGCAGGCAGCCAACCAGGATGCAGGAGACTGCGATCGCAGCCGGCACCCTCCAGCCTGGAACCACAAAAGACGACACGCGGTAAATCCCTTCTTGCAGGGAGGCGATGAAAGCGCTGAGCGCGAATCGGAGCGAGCACGCGATGACCAGGCTGGCCAGGATCGCGGTCTTGGTCCAGAACTCGAGCGTCGTCGGGCCCAGCAGCAGGACCGCGAACAGCGCCACCATGACGCCAAACACGATTCGGGCCACCTTGCCGTCCGGCACGGTCCGGGGGTCGGGGATCATGAACAGGGCGAAGATCAGGATCTCGGGAGAGGTAACGAGGATCTCCCAGAGCGACCTCCCGCAGAGAGGGGACAGGTGCCAGCTGGCGACCATGCAGTGGTCGGGAACCGGCGCCAGCGCGATCGCCACGAAGATGGCGAAGCTCGCCATGAAGGCGATTTCCATGCCCAGAAGTCCCAGCCGCCAGCCGATGAACACGCCGCCGCCGATGAGGATGGCGTAGGTCACGATCATCAAGGGGCCCATGGGTATCCACCACAGGTCGAGGGGCTCGGTGCGTGAGGGCCCAAGCACGATGAACGCAGCTACGAGTGCCACGTTGGAAGGGTTGAAGATGTGCCTTCCACGCCAGCGGATCAGGTACTTGGTGGCCATGCCCAGCGCGACCACGCCGATAAAGATGTAGATCCCGTGGAGGCTCCACCACTGGCCGTGGAGAGTCCCCGGCACCCGCAGGATGAAGGCGGTGCTGTTGCCGGTGAGCAGTCCGCTGGCCGGCCACAGGATGAGGTGATCCTTGAAGAACGCGACGCCGGACTCGATGAGCGCGCCGACGGCCAGGCACACCAGGATCTGGGCAATCGACAGCCTGAACCCGAGCACTGTCTGACCGAGGACCTGGAGGGTCAGAAGCACCGCCGCGACATGCAGCCTGGCGTCGCGGATGCCGGGCAGGATCACCGGGTACTCGCGATCCCGGATGCGCACACTTGGGGGCTTGCTTCGCCCGGCCGCAGAAGGTCCCGCGCCCTCCGGCACGCTCACCTGCTGCGGGAGACCGACCGCCGGGCTGGGCTGGTCCACGGTGGGGTAACGGGGAGGATACTCCGGCCGTTACTAAGGGAGTGTTTAAGGCCTTCGGGAAACTGGCGGTCGGCGCGGCGGCGCTCGTGGCGCTGGCGGCGTGCGACCTTCCGTTCGGGCTGGGGCAGCCGAGCATTCGAGCGCTCAACGGCGGCGCGGGTACCAGCCTGGACGGGGCTAAGACCTTCAGGCTCGCCGGCTCGTACACCGAATCCGGGAACGCCTGGAAGGTCGATCTCGAGCTGGTCCGGCCCGCGACAGCGCACGTCCTCCTGAGCGGTCCGAACGACGACCTCGAGGCGATCATCATCACCGACCAGGGTTCATATTTCCGCGGCCAGAAGTTCCTCTCCAACCACATGGGCTCAGACCCGCTTTCCCGCAGCCTGGTTCAGGCGACGGGCAACTCCTGGTGGACAGGGTTGTCGGCGACCGCGCCAGAATTTCCCGATTTCACCAAGGGCAGCAGCCTGGCTTCGACTTTCCTGGGCACCGCGGTGACCTCGCGCAAGGACCACGTCCTGGTGGGCGGCGTGCAGACGGTCGAGCTGTCGGGACCGCGGGCGGACGTCTTCATCGGCGAGGCCTCTCCTTACCGTGTGGTGCGGATACACATGAAGCGCGGGGCCGTGGTCGACGGGATCTCCGACGCGGACTTTCGCTACAGCGACTTCGGCCGCGACTTCGCTATCGCCGCTCCCAGCGCTACGGTGAACTTCGCCGACCTTTCGACGCTGCCTCCGGTCTATACGGTCGTTTCCGTCGACACGTCTGGATGCGCGTCTCCATGCGTCGTGGCTGCTGCGCTGAAGAATCTCGGCGGCAGGAGCGACGCGCGTGCTCCGTCGACTGTCACCTTCACGATGATCGACCCGCAGACGAACGCGGTGCTCGGCACTTGCACGGTTACGGTGCAGCCCGATGTCGTGCACAGCGCCACGACCAACGTGTCGTGCACGATCAACGGAGTGAATGGAGGCGACCATAACGCGGCGGTGGTCACGGCCGCGGCGGACAATCCCGGCCACGCCTGACGCGAGCGAGGCGGTGATGCTCTCGCGCGGTTAGAACCGCGTTCCGTCCAGCTCCTTAAGGGCAGGGAAGCTGCTGTTTGAACTTCCGGGTCAACCAGGGTTACACTCGGGGGCAATCGTCGGCTTCGGGTGTGGCATGGGGGAACGTCAATGCGAAGAGTTTCTGTCTTGTTCGCGACCGCTCTGACTCTGCTGCTTGCGGCGTCAGCTTCGGCGTCAGGTTCTACAGGTGACGTGCTTGTCTCGAATGGCAGCCCGTCGGGGCCATTCTCACAGAACAAACAGAACGAACCCGCGGTCGCGATCGACGCCAATCACCCCACGGTCGTTGTGGCGGGCTCGAACGACGAGATCGACGAGGAAGCCTGCAACGCCGGAACAGACAACACCTGTCCATTCACGCCAGGCGTCGGCGTGTCTGGCTTCTACGTCTCCACAGACTCGGGCAAGTCCTGGACGCAGCCGATGTACACCGGGTTCACTGCAAGGCATTGCCTGGGCGTCGTGGGTGACACCGACCCCAACTGCGTCGGGGCAGCTGGAGCGATCGGCACCATTCCCTGGTACTACGAGAACGGCCTGGTGTCGGACGGCGACCCGGCCCTGGCATTCGGCCCCAAGCCTATGAACGGCTCCTTCAGCTGGGACAACGGCTCGCGCCTCTACTACGCAAACCTGACGTCGAACTTCCCAGGCTCGAAGGCCTTCAACGGCTTCGAGGCGATCGGAGTCTCCCGCACCGACCACGTCGCGGTCGCGGCGGCGGGTGGCGCTGCCGGCAAGGCGGCGTGGATGCCGCCGGTGCTGGTCTCTCACCAGTCATCGACCACCTTCTCAGACAAGGAGCAGGTATGGGCCGACAACGCGTCGTCGAGCCCGTTCTTCGGCAATGTGTACATCTGCTGGGCATCTTTCTTGGGCCAGGAGCTGAGCCCCAACGCTGCTCCTGCGCCGCTGCTCGTGGCGGTTTCCTCTGACGGCGGCAGCACCTGGAAGCAGCACCTGGTCTCGCCGGCGGCCAACAACGGTCAGCGCAACCCGATGGACGGCTGCACCGTGCGCACCGACAGCAACGGCAACGCTTACGTGTTTGGGGTCGGAACCAGCTCGTCCGGCGGACACCAAGCGTTCGAGATGATGACGGTGTCACACAACGGTGGCGCCACGTGGTCGCCCCAGACTCCGGTGGCCGGCCCAGTGACCCAGCCTGGCGTGATCGACCCGGTCATCGGCCGCCCGACCATCGACGGCATCGCGGGCGCGCGCAGCGACCTTGCTCCCGCGCCAAGCGTGGACATCGCAAACGGTGCGCCGACCGGATCCGACGCGACGGACCGGATGGTGATGAGCTACGTGAGCGGCACGATCGACGCACCCCATGTCTTCTTCACCGAGTCGGCTGATCACGGCGCGACGTGGTCTAATCCGACCGCAATTGAAACCGGCGGCGATCGCGGGTACTACGCTGCGCCTGCCATCTCACCCGACGGCAAGAACGTGTATGTCGTCTACAACGCCTTCACCACGCCCTACCGGACCAACACCAGCGATCCGCGCAACCTCGTTGGGGTTTTCCTCCACGCGACCGTCAGTGCTTCGGGCACAGGCGCGTTCGCTGAGGTTCACCGTGGTGCGAATGGCGATCCTCGTGCCACCAGCCAGAACGGCCTCACGGCAGAGTTCCTTGGCGACTACGTCTATGCCGCCGCCACACGAACGTACGGGGCGGGGGTCTGGAACGACGCCCGGAATGCGTCCGACTGCCCGGCCATCGACACCTGGCGCATGTCGTTGCGCAACGGAACGACTGTGGCGCGACCGGCGCCCGAGCAGGACTGCCCGAGCCTGACGTTCGGGAACTCCGACATCTTCGGCTTCACAACCGCCGGATAACGAATTGCTTCATGGGGGGCGCCCGACGGCGCCCCTCATCATCAAGGCGCGCGTCTTAGCCTTATCGCGTGGCGGTGCTGGTCTGTGACGTCGGTCCGCGCGACGGGCTTCAAAATGAGAGCCGCCTCCTCGAGCCCGCCGTGCGCGCGGAGCTGTGCGATCGGCTCGCTGCCGCGGGCCTGAAACGGATCGAGGCGGCGAGCTTTGTCAACCCGAAGCTCGTGCCCCAGATGGCCGGCGCCGAGGATGTGATGGCGGCCCTGCATCGCAAGCCCGGCACCACGTATGCCGGCCTGGTCCTCAACGACAGGGGTTATGAACGCGCCGTGGCGGCGGGAGTCGACGAGGTGCACTACGCGTTCGCCGCCACGGACGAGTTCGGGCGTCGCAACCAGAACGCCACCACCGAAGAGGGACTGAGGACGGCGCTGGCGCTCGTCGCGCGGGCGCGAAGCGAGCGGGTGCCCATCACTGTGACGCTGAGCGTCGCTTTCGGGTGTCCGTTCGAGGGCCCGGTGCCGGCCGAGAGGGTGCTTCGGATCGTCGAGCACCTGATGGAGATCCCTCCCGACGAGATCTGCCTGGCGGACACGATCGGGGTGGGGGTGCCGTCGCAGGTCAAGGAACTGGTGGGCGGGGCGCGGGCGCTGGGCGCGTCAGTGGGTGCGCATTTTCACAACACGCGCAACACGGGGTACGCCAACGCGGTGGCGGCGCTGGACGAGGGTGTTGTTTCGCTCGACGCGTCGGTGGGCGGAGCGGGGGGGTGTCCGTTTGCGCCGAAGGCGACGGGCAACATCGCCACCGAGGACCTCGTCTATCTATTGCGCGGCCTCGGGGTCGACACCGGGGTCGACCTCGATGCGCTCATTGGGACGTCGCAGTGGTTGGCGGGGCGGCTGGGAAAGGAGCTGCCGGGGATGGTGGCGCGGGCAGGGGATTTTCCGAGCAAGGCCTGAGCTCGAGCGCGCAACATGTGCGCCATGCCTAAGAAGGCCGCAAGCCCGGACCGCGTCGCGGTTGTCCAGCACCCGCCCGTCACCCTCCACCGCCAGAAGACGCTGGAGCGAGGCGTGGACCTGCTCGAGGAAGCCGCCGCGGGCGGCGCCCGGCTCGTGTCTTTTCCCGAGACCTGGCTGCCGGGATACCCAGAGTGGTTGTGGCGTTTGCGTCCGGGAGCGGACTTTGAGCTCACTGGAGAGATCCACGGGCGCCTGATCGAGAATGCTGTCGACCTGAGCGCGGGAGACCTCAAGCCGATCCAGGCAGCGGCGCGGCGGCTCAAGGTCACGGTTTCGATGGGCATCCACGAGCGTGACGGGAAGTTCAGCCGCGGGACGCTCTACAACACGGTGGTCCTGGTTGGACCGGATGGCGAGGTGCTCAACCGGCACCGCAAGCTCATGCCAACGAACCCGGAGCGGATGGTTTGGGGGACGGGCGACGCGAGCGGGCTGCGGGTGAGCGAAACTCCGATGGGTCGTGTCGGGGGCTTGATCTGCTGGGAGAACTACATGCCGCTCGCGCGGTTTTCGATCTTCGCGCAGGGCTGTGAGATCTACATCGCACCGACGTGGGACGAGGGGAGCACCTGGATCTCGACCATGAGGCACATCGCGGCCGAAGGAAGGTGCTGGGTCCTGGGCAACGGGACCGCGATGCGCGGCAAGGACATCCCCAAGGATTTCCCGAAGCGCGCGCAGATTTTTCCTGACCTCGAGGAGTGGTACAACCCGGGCGATTCGGTGATCGTGAGCCCGGGCGGGCGGATCGTCGCCGGGCCGCTGCACGAGCAGCACGGGATTCTCTATGCAGAGTGCGATCCGGCGGTTGCTTCCGCGGCGAAGCGGACGCTGGATGTGGCGGGGCATTACGGGCGGCCGGACATCTTCAAGCTCGAGGTGAATCGGGAGGTAATGGCGCCGATCGACTTCGCGTAATTCGTCGGGTGTGCGGAGG
>DAITQH010000010.1:0-37728 GCA_036833175.1 Candidatus Dormiibacterota bacterium | reverse complement strand
CGGATTCGAGTGGCGTATCCCCGGCCTGCGACCCGACGCCGATCAGCACCAACCCCGCAAAGATCGTGGGGGACGACCACAGCGCCGGTTGTTGGCCCTGCGCCTTCCAATCCCACACGTCGCGGCCGTCGGCAATGTCAAAGGCTCGAAGATGCCCGCTCAAGGTTGCGGCGAACACCCGCGTTCCCGCGATGGCAGGCGTGCCTGAGATCGGTCCGAGGCCGGGCCGTCTCCAGAGCTGCACTCCCGACTTCTGATCAAAGGCGGCGAGCTCGCCGTTCGCGCTGCCGGCGACTACCTTGCCGGCCGACACGACGGGCGAACCGTCGATCGCGCCAGCGAGATGCGCGTGCCACGCCAGGGCAAGGCGCGCCGCGCCGGTCGCATCGAGAGTGGCTGCAATTGGGTGCCCGTCGCGCGCGAGATCGCCGCGATACATCGGCCATCCGGCATCACCAACTGGCGGAGTTGGCTGCGATGTGGGCCCAGCGCAGGACAGGGCCAGAAGCGTCGCCGATGCCAGGGCCACCGCGAGACTAACTCTCATCAGGTTCCAAGGTATTTCTTAGCCCGCGCTTAGAGGGCGACCGCATGCTGAGTGACATCAGATAGACCCCTCCGCTTCCCCCACACAGTAGGGGGTGCCCCTAGCACCCCTTACTTGCGGGGAGGCTCATCCTCTCGCCGGAGCAGCAACGACCGGCCGCGAATCTCCCGCCCCGATCCGGTTGTGCAGCCAGCTCAGCGGACGTGGCGCCCACCAGTTCGCGCGGCCCAGGATGCGCATCACCGAGGGCACGATGAGTATGCGCACGATGGTCGCGTCGATGGCGATCGCCACGGCAAGGCCGATGCCGATGGCCTTGATGATCACGAAGTTCGAAAGGCCGAATGCGAGGAAGACCGCAACCATGATCGCGGCCGCGCCTGTGATCAGCCGACCACTCTTCTCGAGGCCCATCGCGACACCCGCCTGGTTGTCCCCTGTGCGCCGGTACTCCTCCTGGATGCGGCTGATCAGCAGCACCTCGTAGTCCATCGACATGCCGAACACGATGCTGAAAAGGATCACCGGCACGCTCGGGTCGATCGACTGCGCGGTGAATCCCAGCTGCTGGCTTAGATGACCCTGCTGGAAGATCCACACCAGCGCCCCGAACGAAGCCGAGATCGATACAAGATTGGTCAGCACGGCCTTCAGCGGAAGGACGACGGAGCCGGTCAGGAGGAACAGCACGATGTACGTCACCAGGATCACCGAGCCGATAGCGATCGGCGTCCGGCCCAGGATGAAGTTGACGACGTCAAGGTCGAAGGCGGTCTCACCGGTGGCGAGCACCTGGCCGGCGCTCACATGCTCGGCCCGAACCGCTGTGACGATGGCACGCGCTGCATCGCTAGTTGGCGGCTGGTTGGTCACGACGTTCAGCAGCACGATGTGGCTGCCGCTTCCAATTGTCACGGCCTGCTGCAACGCGGCCGGGAGAGAAGATTGCGGCCCCGAAAGCAGCCGGATGTAGTCGGCCCTCGTGAGGCTCGGGTCGATGTCGACGATGCTCTCCACGCGAAGAACGTTGGGCAGCGCGGCCAGGCGCCGGCTCAGGTCGTAGACGTCACCCACGTGCGACGCAGTCAACGGGCTTGAGTCGGCGTAGTTGACGACCGCCTCGATCGAGGTTTGGTCTTGCCCGGGAAAATCTCGAACAAGGGTGTCGTAGCCCTGGCGTGCCATGTTGGCCGGAGGCAGCTGGTCCACGCCCCCCTGCGCCAGCCGCAGCTGCGTGAACGGCGTTCCGGCCAGGACCAGGACCGCCAGCGCCGGGACAAGCACGACCCAGGGGCGCCGCATCACCCAAAGCGCCATGGAGTGCCACGCACCGGTGCCGGCAGGCTTACGCGCGGCGAGCCGCTTCCGCAGCCAGGCCGGCCAGTCGACGCGGCCGCCGAGCACAGACAGTGCGGCGGGCAGGAACGTCAGCCCATAAAGGACGGCGATCGCCACCACGATCGCGCCAGCGGCGCCCATCGAGGCCAGGAACGTGCCCTGGAAAAAGATCATCGCCGAGAGCCCGATTGCAACCGTGACGCCGGAGAAGGTGATCGCGCGTCCGGCGGTCGACATGGAGATGGCGATGGCCTCCTCGCGTGTAGCGCCGGCCGCAAGCTCGTCGCGGAACCTGTTGACTATGAAGAGCGAGTAGTCGATCGCAACGCCCAGGCCGATCAGCGTCACGACGTTCGTCGCGTACTGAGACACGTCCGTGAAGTGCGCGAGGAACACCGTGCCGCCGAAGCCGCCGACGATCGCGAGCAGGCCGACACCAAGCGGTAGCAAGGCGGCGACCACGGCGGCAAAGATCAGGACCAGCAGAAGCAGGGTGACCGGAAGCGCGACGTACTCCGCGCGCTGCAGGTCATCTTGAAGGGTGGAGTTGAAAGAAAAGCTGATGGGGACGTTCCCGGTCACGACGACGCCGAGAGGCCCAGGACGGACCTCGCCCGTCACCTGGTCTATGTACGTCTCGGCTTTCGTCAGGTCGTCCTTGAGTTCGACGATCACGAGCGCCTTATGCGAATCGCGGGAGATGAAAGCGGCCTGCTCGATTTGCGGCACGTTGTACGGCGTGCGCACCGCGGTCACCCGCGAATCGAAGTCAAGCGACGCCACCGCGTCTTGCAGCGCCGACCTGAACCCGGGGTCGGTGGCAGTCAGGGTTCCGCTGCTGAATATCAGCGTGAAGCTGGAGCCGGCGACCGCCCCCTGGGGGTGAATTTCACTGTTGACGAGCTTGTTCGCCTGGCCGGCCGCCAGGTTCGCTCCGAAGTTACCGCTGCTGGTTAGGCTGGCCCCGGTGAGGATGGACACGACCGACAGGCCAAGCAGCAGCGCCGACGCGACGAGCGTGGCCCAGCGAAACCGGTATACAAAACGACCCCAGCGGGCAAACATGGCCACTCAAGATACCGGCCGGGGTAACCGGGAAGATATGAGAAGGAACCGTGGCCGGTTCCTTCTGCGCGCCAGGCGCGAGCAGGATGTGACTTACTGATCGCATCGCCCGGTCGGCTCCGCCGACGGGGACCCGGCCCTCAGCCAGATACAGTTCAGAGCAGCCGCCAGCAGGGCCGGCGCTCATCCTCCGCGGGATGGGATTACCTAAATATCTGCTCCCGGCCATGCATGGCGAATTGCATGCAATGCATGGGGACGGCCGGAGTAAATCCGGCCTGACGGCGACCTAGGTTAGGGGCCGCGCTACTTCAGCTTCCACTGGATTGACTTCACGACCGGCGCGGCCGCGGTGACGAAGTTTTGCAAGTTGTCCTGGCGCGACAGCAGCAGCAGGCCGTAGAAGGTGCTGCCGTCGTTGTTGACTCCGACGAACGCCGATATTGCGGCCGGGAAAGACTGCGAGCCCGAAACCAGGGTGAAGCACAGCGTCCAGAAGATTCCCTTGACTCCGTTCAGAGAACCGTTGGTGGTCTTGGTGTTCGGACACGCCTTCGTATCGGGGTATTTGCTCGCGAACTCCGAATCGACCGAGTTCTTCTGCTGCTCTGCCGTCGACGTCGGGTTGGATTGAGCGCTGGCGACCGTCAACACGCCGGTAGTGCTGGGGTCCGTGAGCGTGATTTGCACAGTGTCTTTGGAGTCCACCACCCATCCGGTCGGAACAGAGATGGTCACGCCATCGTTCGATGCGATCGGTCCGCTGAGCGAGGTCGGCGACGCGATGGGGCTGGGTGACCCGGCAGGAGTCGGGCTCGGCACATCGGCAGTGATGCCACCGCTGACGTTGCCTGCCTTGTTGAAGAGGGCGATCGCCGTGCCACAGCCGGCCATCAACACGACGAGGCCGACGACTCCCGCGATGATGAGCGTCCACGGTGTGCGGTGCACCGCGGCCTGCGGAGACCCAGCCGCGGGCGCGTAATACGGGCTCGCGTACGCGACGGGAAGCGGAGGCGGCGACGCGTAGGCCAGGGGTGACGCGGCCGGCGGCGCCCCAGTAGGTGGCGGAGGCGGCGCCGCAACGGCCCACCCAGGCGCCCCTGGCGGCACCGGTGGTGACTGCGTGGGAGGCTGCTGTGGTGGAGCCGGCTGCGGAGGAGCCGCGATCCACGCCGGTGCTCCCGGTGGCGGACCGGGCGGAGCGCCCACGGCCGCCGCCGTCAGCGGCGTGCCGCATGCCTGGCAGAACTGGTTGCCGTCCGGATTCTGGGCGCCGCACCTCGCGCAGGCAAGCGCCATCTATCGCTTCTCCACCGATTTCACCGGCGTCTCCACGCGCGGACGGCGGCCGCGCTTGATGGAATTCGGCGCGGCGGTCAGGGCCATGCCGCAGTTGGGGCAGAAACCGGAGGCGACGATGTGCATGTGGCAGCTTGGGCACACGGTCTCTGCGTAGCCCATGTGCGCGGCCTCCTCGAGCAGAGCGTGGTGAAGCAGATAGCGGATGTAGATGAGCAGGGCGCCGACAATGGCCGCCTGCCAGACGAGGATGAACAGCGCGTTGACCGAGGTCTCTTTCATGACCTGCGTCCCCGCCGCGAACGCGATGTGCGCGATGACCGCCATCAAGACGCCTCCCATCTCGCGGCCGGCGAGCCGGCCCCGCCGGTAGCGCCAGATCGTGGCCACGATCATTCCGGTGGCGCTTCCTTGAAGCAGCGGCGAAAAGATTGCGAGCGTCGCGAGGTCGTAGATCCAGTTGCCTGGTGCGACGTGCGCCGGCAAGCTGGTCAGCACGCTGCTGAACCCGATCAACGCCTCCGCGAGGCTGAAGCCCAGGCCGGCGGCTACTCCGAAGACGAGGCCGTCGACTGTCTCTGGGAAATCCGCACGGTTCGGGAGGAACAACGCAGGCAGTGGCTTCAGCACCTCTTGCACGACCGGCAGCAGCAGGCCGACGATCAGCAGCCCGCCGACGCTCACGCCGGCGCTGCTGAAGGGATTGCCTGCGTAGTGCAGCGGGTCGTAGATGATGCGAGATAGCACCGTCACGACGATGCCGACGATGATTCCGCCACCGATCGTGAAACCCAACACGAGCGCCGGTTCGTCGCGGTAGACCTGCGCTTCGTAGAGGTAGATGAGGTACAGCACGGGCACCAGGAACGCTGCCACCAGGATGGCGGCGGAGATCAGGCCCGCGAGGTAGAGGACCAGGATGCCGGCGATGCCGGCGGTGAAGGCCCAGCGAAATTCGTGGATCTTGTGGTGACCCAGGTGCGGAAACAGCGTGGTAAATATCGACGGCTGTGCGACGTGCTCGCCCGGATGCGCCGCGTAGCGATGCTCGCGCGTCTTCGCATCACCGAATTCTTCGGTTGTCCCCTGGTGAGCTCCGCATCGCGTGCAGAACACCCCATCGGGGACGTCATTCGAACAGTGGTCACACCGCACGCCATTCCCTCCGTCGCTCTGGGGATTAAACCCCCAATCGCTGGGCGGTAAGGATAGGGCTCGCCGCGGCCGTTTAGTACCCGGTTAGTGACCTACCGCTGGATTAGCGCTTTCTGCCTCCGCGGGCTGCTCAGGCACCCATCCCCGGATGAAATGGCATGAGTAGTGACCCGAGTGCTTGTCGAAGTAGTGCTGGTGATATTCCTCGGCAGGCCAGAAATGGGGGGCGGGCACGATCTCGGTGACGATCGGCCCATCGAAATACTTCTGCGCGTCTTCCTTCGATTTGAGTGCGGCCCGCTCCTGCTCCGGGTTGTGGAAGAAGATGACCGACCGGTACTGATGACCGTGGTCCGGTCCCTGGCTGTTCAGCGTCGTCGGGTCGTGCATGTTCCAAAAGGTGTTGAGGAGCTCTTTGTAAGAGACCTTGGCCGGGTCGTACGTGACCTCGACGGCCTCGGCGTGACCCGTCCTGCCGGAGCACACCTGCTCGTAGGTGGGTTTGTCGCGGGTGCCGCCGGCATACCCCGAAACCGCATCGATCACACCCGGCATCTCGTTGAAAAGGTGCTCAACGCCCCAGAAGCATCCGCCCGCAAAAGTAGCTTTTTCCATCTCATCTCCTTCGAAATGCGCCCTGCGCGCGCCCGGCAAGCATAGACACTGGGGTGCACGCAACCCAGTTGCACGATGCTGTGCCCAAAATCGGCGCTCCGTTACCATCGGGCGCCTCACGATGAATGCCCCAGGCACTCCGCCACCCAAACGTCGATTGCTTCGCATGGCGACGGTCGACATCACACCGCTTCTGCGTCACCGCGATTTCCGACTTCTGTTCATCGGCCGCCTGGTGTCGTTCTTCGGCACCATGATCACTTCGGTCGCGGTCCCGTACCAGGTGTACCAGCTCTCTCACAGCGTGCTGCTCGTCGGCATGCTGGGGTTGGCCGAGCTGGCTGCCATCCTGATCTTTGCGTTGCTTGGCGGTGCGCTTGCTGACGCTGCCGATCGGCGCTTGATGGTCCTTCTGACCGAGGCCGGTCTCATGGTGGGCAGCCTTCTCCTCGTGGGGAACTCGCTCCTCCCTCATCCCGTGATGTGGCTGATCTTCGCCATCGTCGTCCTTCAAGCGTCGGTCGATTCCCTACAGAGGCCGTCTCTCGACGCCTTGCTGCCACGGCTCGTGAGCGTCGACGAGCTGCCCGCTGCTGCGGCCCTGGGCAGTGTGCGCGGAACACTCGGCATGATCGCCGGGCCTTCCATCGCGGGCGTGCTCGTGGCAGTGGCCGGCTTGCCGGCGACGTATCTGGTCGACGTGGCGACCTTCGTGGTCGGGCTGGCATGCCTGGCTCTTATGAAAGAGGTGCCGCCCCCGGCCGGCGCTGAGCGGCCGAGCCTGCGACGGGTGGTAGAGGGAATCCGGTACGCGCGGAGCCGGCCCGAGCTAATCGGAACCTACGTGGTCGACATCGTGGCCATGCTCTTCGGGATGCCGATGGCCCTCTTTCCAGCCATCGCCCAGGGCCTTGGCGGTCCCGGTGTCCTGGGTTTTCTTTACGCGGCGCCTTCGGTCGGTGCTTTCGCCTTCGCCGCGACGAGCGGATGGACGCGCCGAGTCCACCGCCACGGCATGGGCGTGATCATCGCGGCGATGCTCTGGGGAGTTGCGATCATCGGGTTCGGGGTAGTTCCGGGACTGGTGGCCGCCCTTGTCTTCCTCGCAATCGCCGGCGCGGCCGACTCGATGAGCGGCGTTTTCCGGCAGGTGATCTGGAACCAGACCATCCCCGACTCGCTACGTGGGCGGCTGGCCTCGATCGAGCTGCTCAGCTACTCCGTCGGGCCGACGTTAGGCAACTTCGAAGCGGGTGTCGTGGCATCGCTGACGAGCATCCGATTCTCGATTGTGTCAGGCGGAATCCTGTGCGTCGCCGGCTGTCTGTTGTGCGCGCTGGCCTTGCCAGCCTTCCGCACGTACGACGCACGGAGCTACCATCAGGCGCCAGATCCACTCCTCGGAGACGTCAAGCCGGAGTAGCGATGAGCTCAGAACTCCTTTTGATCGTGCTGGCGGCAGGCTCGGCTCTGCTGGCGCTGTGGGCGGCAGTGTTCGCGACGCGCGCAGACATGTCGTCCCGACGCGCGCTCAAGATTGCCGATGCTCGGTGGGAGGCCACCACCAGGCCGGTGCCTCACCTGACTTTCATCGGTACACCGAGCCCAGGCCAGCCGATCGAGCTCGAGGTCGAAAACCTTGGGGGAACGCTCACCGCCGGCGCCGTGATCGTGCAGGCGGCCGACGACCTGTACGCCGGGGAGCTGACCCTGCCCGAGAAGGCTCAGCCGCGGAGGATCGTCCTCCAGCCCGCGATGAAGGCCTGGCAGCGCGCCGGCCAGCCACGGTGCCTGCTCCTGGTCGCCCGTGACGTCAGCGGCCGGTGCTGGGACTGCGCGGACGGAAACAAGCCGATCAAGGATCCGCGCAAATGGCTCGCGGGCCAGCTGCGGGACCTCCGCCTGCAGGGCGTCGTCGACTTCCCTGGCCTGACCGGCCCGGCGCGCTAGTGGTGCTCTAGGTCCAGTCGGGCGTTGAGCTTGAGCGTGACGTTGCCGTGCAACGCCTTGGAGATCGGGCAACCGTCCTTGGCCGCGTCTGCCTCTTTTTGAAACTCGGCGGCGTCGATGCCGTGAATATGGCCGACCGTCGTGAGCGTGATGGTAGTGATGCCGGTGCCCGGGACGAACTCTACTTCTGCGGTGGTGTTGAGCCGCTCCACCTTGTGGCCGGCTTTGCTCAGGCCGTTGGAAAAAGCCATGGAGTAGCACGCGGCGTGGGCCGCGGCCAGAAGCTCCTCCGGGCTGGTTCCCCCGTGGTGCCGCTCGGCGCGGCTCGCCCAGGTGACCGGGAACTCTTCGAACGTGCCGCTCGCGACCTTGACGCGTCCCTTTCCGGTGGGCAGGTCGCCCTCCCAAACCGCATCCGCCCGACTCACAGCCGCCATCGATTCACCTCCAGTGCATAAGGGCGGCTAGATCCGCCGCGCACCAAACGTACTACGTCGCGGAAGCCGACCAAAAATCGACTGTTCCAGGCCAGGTCGCTTTACAACTCTTAACGACTTAATTTAGAGCGGCTGGAGATCCCGCCCCCTAGGCTGACGTCGCATGAGCGTCGGTATCGGACCTCCACAAGTTTCGCCAGACGGCAAATGGGTCTGGGATGGGCAGAGGTGGGTCCCGATCCCGTCCATGGAGGTGTTGGCGCCCGAGCCAAGCACACCGGCTTGGCAACAGCGCACTCCGTCAGGACCGAGCATTTACAGGTATGCGGCGGGCGCCGCGGTGGTAATCGTCCTGCTGCTTGTGGTCCTGAACGCGACCAACATCATCCAGATCCCGTGGCCGGGTACCTCGAGCCCGTCAGTGACCATGGCGCACGGGTCGCCGCAGCCCCTCGTCTCGGATTACGACCAGGCGAGTCGATTCCTGAACCTGTCGCTCGGCCCCGCCATAGTCAGCCTTGCCAACACGCTCCCGGCCGTGAAGTCCGGGTGCACCGGGACCCTGTCGGCTCAGTGCTACACCGCGCTCAGCGCCACCAACGACCAGATGAACCACGCCCTGGCGATCATCGATAAGGGCGGCATCCCGCCCTGCATCGCAGTCGGCGTAAAGCAGTTTCGGGCGGACCTCCAGGGCATGGGCGGCGGCGTTGGTTTGGCTCTGCGCGCCTACCGGGACAACAGCGTTGACGAGATCAACGCCGGCCTGTCCGAGTTCGGTTCGGTCGCCCAATCGCTGCAGCCCGACGCCGCCACCATCGACGCCGAGGTCAACAACTGCAGCAAGGTAATAACGCCCTAGCCTAGGTCCTAGGACTAGGTCGCCAGTAGGCCTGGCTTCGCCAGGCCGTCTACCCCGCCTGCTTGATGTCTCCTAGCGATGGCTGGGAGCGACTATTCCGAAAATCCAATCCTTTTCGGAAGATGAGTCATGAGAAGGAACCATCTGGGTTCCTTCTCATATCTCGCTACAGCCCGACGCCGCCACCATCGACGCCGAGGTCAACAACTGCAGCAAGGTGATCACGCCCTAGCCACCTCGAAGGCGCAGAACCGCTCGTCCACGTGATGTTGGTTCGAGCGCAGGCCGCGGGGAAAGAACGGCCGTCTCGTCACAAAGTTGCCATGAATCTGTCGCATCCTGTCCCGGTGAGCGTTACCGGAAGTGCCACCACCCTCGTTATCACCTCTATGGAGCGGCGTCGCGAGTAGTGAGCAATAACGCCACGGGCATACTCACCTGGGCCTCGCGAGCCTCTGGAGGACGCAACGTCAGGATCGCCGGCCTCGTGCTGCTGATCACCGCAGGCATCGTGATCTCGGCGATCCTGCAGGGGGACGTGCCGGACGTCTTGCAAGCCGGGACGGTGTGGATCAGGCATATCTTGCGTCGCTACACGTACCTGGCCAGCTACGGCCTGCTCTACATCGAGGAGTCCGGGATCCCACTTCCGGCGCCTGGCGACGTGTTCGTGATGTACGTGGGCGCGCACGTTCCCCGGAACCTCGCCTCCTGGGTGACCGCGTGGCTCGGACTGATCGGCGTCGTCGTGCTCGGCGCGACCAACCTGTTCTTCATCTCTCGGAAGTTCGGACGGCGGCTCGCCGAGAGCCGTTACGCCGAAGCTGTCCACCTGAGCCCGGAGCGCCTGCAGAAGGCGGAGGCGTGGTTCAAGCGATATGGGGTGGTTGCGATCATCTTCGGCCGCCACATTCCCGGGTTCAGGGTCCCGATCACCGTGGCGGCAGGCGCCTTGAAGGTCAGCTATCCGGTGTTCGCGGCCAGCGTCGCCGTCTCGACGGCGATCTGGGCCGGCGTCGTGATGGTCATCGGCGTCAACTTCGGCCCGCGAATGGAGGCGTTCCTGAACGTGCACCGCCTGACCTACTGGATCTGGGCTGCGGTCGTTCTCGTGATGATCGTAGTCATCGTGCGCCGCATCGTGATCGCAGGTCCCGAGACGGCGCGCACCCGCTCATCAACGCACTAACCCGTTTGGCTGCTCAGCCCGGCGGCGCCGGGCCGGCGTGAACTTGGAAGACGATGAACTTCGTGAAACCGTCGCCGTCCACCTGGAGCCCAAAGCATCCTGGGCCGGTCGTGCTGAAGCTCCCGAACCACGCTCTCCAGAGCGACGTCGAGGTCACCGCTTTCAGCTCGAGCGCCCCCGCTCGGGTGTGCGCAACCACCTGCATGCCGTACAGCTTTTCTTTGGCCGCGACGCCTTGACTGGCTGACGCAGACGCAGCCAGATCGGCCGGTAGCGTGAAGCTGCTCATGATCGGAGTGGAAACGCGGTTGTCCGCGACCAGGGTTGGCAGGCTGAGGATCTTGGCCGCAGCCGCACCCGCTTTGAGCAAGGTGACGTCGGGATAAGGCCCGGTCAGAGTGACGGTGATGGTGATCGGCACGACTCGGTTGTCCGCCGACACCCCTGCGCTCTGGGCGACCCAATGAAGGTTGACGGTCTTGCCCGGGTACCACCCCTGGAGGTCGTCCGCGCGCAGCACGAGAATGCGTAACGGGGATAGGTTGGCCCAGGCTGGCTGGCGCCGCTGCAGGCGGCCAGAAGCCAGACCAGGACGGGACAGGTTGCCCGAAGCGAGGCTGCGGTTCAGCGACAGCTGGCGCAACTGGAACTGAGCAGCCCATGCATTCGGATGGGTATTCGGGCAGTCAGTTCGGCTGGGGCGGAACAGGTGCATTTGCCGATGACATGCGAGGCCTGTTCCTCGTATACCGTGAACATGACTATCGACGGGGCGACAGAGGCTGCCGGCGCCGCTTCCCGACCCACCTCGCGCGTGAATGATGACGAGACCTACCTGGACGCGCCTTACATCTCGATCCGGTGGCGCAGCGTCCCACAGATCCTGTATGCGGAATGGAAAGCCTTTGCCACTAGCGCAGAGTTTCGAAGCGCGCTGTTGACCGGTGTGCGTGCGATCCGCGAGCACCACGTGGTCGGCTACGTCAGCGACGCCCGCAAGGCCAGGGTGATCGGGCCGGAGGATGAGGTCTGGGGTAGAGAGGTGTGGTTGCCGCGAGCAGTGACCGCGGGCCTCAAGCGGATGGCCATCGTGACGGCGTCAGCCGGGCTCGGCAAGATGGCGTATGACGACGCAGCCACCGCGATGGACAGTCACGGGCTGTCGATGCGAACTTTCAACTCTGTCGCCACCGCGACAACCTGGGCGCTGACCGGCCTAGCCTGACCCAGGTTCTGCGCTGCTGCGGCCTGTGCCATAGCGCCGCATCACGCCCCGCACCCAATCCCTGGTCTGTCCGGTCTCTAGCGCCAGGCGGTCCAGGCCCCAGCCGCACCGGCGTCGCGCGATGTAGTAGTCGGCGAAGCAGAGAAAGCCATGACGTTTGGCGATGCTGCGCTCGAGAAGAAGGCGCTCCTGTACTTGCTTACCGACGCGGGGACCGAAGAGGCGGCCTGCCAGGTCCTGCTCGGTCTTGTCGTCGATAGGCCATCGCATGTGAGTACAAGAGATGCCGCATATCCGGCCTCAGCGACTACGTGCGGAGGTCACGTGAGTTAGCGATGGCCGCCGTGCAACGCGTACGGCTGCGGGAAAAGAAGAACCGCGTCAGCTCCCGAGCTGACACGGTTCAGTCGACGGCTACGGCTACCGCGACTCCGTGGCCACCTCGGCGAGGAGCCGGGGGCGGTACGCGCTGAGAGCGTTCTGGAACTCCACCATGAGCTCGTCGCTGGCGTCCATGGCGTCGCGCCTGGAGCCTGCTTCCACCTCAAAAGTCAGCGTGTAGCGACCGGCGTGCCCGGAAACGGGCTCCAGCCGCACGAAACCAGGCAGGCGTGAGATCGAGCGAACGTCGGGATCCGAGTTGGACAGTGGTTTGGCAACCTCTAGCGGGACGGAGCTGAGAAATCTCATGGCTCGACGATAACACGAAGTTTCGGCATTGAAAATTGTGTGGACCACACGTTGTTTCTCGCCAAATAGACCGTGCGAGCACGAAGGACATGCTTCTGAGGGGGGACGAGACCGGGACTCAGCTGGCGCTTGCGAACAGGACCATCACGCCGCGCGCCTCGTCAAAGGCCATCGGGAGGGCGAACGCCCCGGAGCGCGTCAGGGGCAGCAGCGGTCCGCCCACGATCGGAGTCTGGGCCCACGTCGTCGAGTCCCACGTCCAGGTGGTCGTCCGGCACGCCGTGTGATCGCAGGCTGAGCTGTCCTGCTGGACGAGCATCACCGTCGCGCGGGACCCGTCATAGCCCAGCGTTCCCAGGGTGATCGCGGGCTGGTCGTGCTGCGCCCAGCGCGAGCCGTCCCAGGTCAGCGTGGCGCGGCTGCCCACGTAGACGAGCTGTTGATGAGCCTTGTCGTAAACCATGTGCGAGTCGTCGCGGGCCTCGCCGGCATCGATTCCACCGGCCACCTCCCGCCAGCTGCTGCCATCCCACGACCACGTGGCTTTCGAAAGGGCGAACACCAGCAGGTTGCGACTCTCGTCATATCCAACGGCGAAGCTCGTTGACTCGCTCGCCGAGCCCGGGGCTGCGATCGATGGCGCCCCCGGCAACGCAAGCGGCGCCCATGCGGAGCCGGTCCAGGTCCAGGCCTGGCCGGCGCCGTTGACGTAGGCCACCTGCCCGAGCCTGGCGTCGAAAAGCATCGCCCCGTGGCCCACGGCCGTCGGGCTGGTTTGCGTTATCCGCGCGGTCCAGGTGCTGCCGTCCCACGTCCACGTGCGGTTGGCGTGGCTGACGCAACCGCCCTGGAAGCCCATGACCAGGGCGGAGCATCCGTGGTCCCACAGCACGATCACACCGCGTGTCCGGTCGTACGCCATGTCGGCGTTGTTGCTGGACGGACCCGCAGCCGGTATGGGCTGATGCGTGTAGCTCCTGCCGTCCCAGCTCCACAACACGCCGGGCGTCGCGCGTGCGGTCCCATATATGGGGGGCGTGGCGGGCTGCCCGCCGCGAATCGAGAGCCAGGTACCGATTCCGGCGGCCACGAGCAGCGCGGTGATCCCGACGCCACCCAACACGCGAGAGCGCAGCCCGCGATCGGACCATCGCCTCGTCGGGACTCGCACCCCGGACCCCTGTGTCGGCCACATTCAACGCACTTTAGAGCCGACCTTTCCATCGCGTCAGCGTGGTGGCCTAACGGCCGGCACCCGCCCCGCTTTGTGTCAAACACCTAATAAAGATCCGGGGCTTTCCGGTGTGAAGCACCGTAGGAGGAGGACCTTGACCAAACCTAGGCTGCTTCATCAAGCGAACCGCAAGGCGCGAATGAAATTTCAACCCACGCTGCAACCCACTGTGGAGGAGGAAGCCATTGGTTCTCTCGATTTATCTCGACGTAGTGCCCACGCCAACGTGGCTGGATCCGGGCCACACTGCGTGGCAGCTCGTCGCCGCGACGCTGGTCGGGCTGATGAGCGTTCCGGGACTGGCCATCCTCTACTCCGGCCTGATGAAGCGCAAATGGGCGCTCAACTCCGCACTCATGGTCCTTTACGCGTTCGGCGCGACCCTTCTGGTATGGACGTTCTGGGCCTACAAGATGTCGTTCGGCACGCAGCTTACCGACGTGCTGCACTTCGTCGGAACCCCGGGCACGATCCTGTCCCCGAATGACCTTCAGGGTCAGGCCGTCATCCCGCTTCTCGTCGGCGCGATCCCCGCACTCAAATTCCCTCTTTCCGCGCTTGCGTATTTCCAGTTTGTGTTCGCGGCCATCACGGTCATCCTGCTGGCCGGCTCGATCCTTGGACGGACGAGCTTCAAGGCGTGGATGGTCTTCGTGCCGGTCTGGATCACGATCGTCTACTCGGTCAACGCATTCAGCATCTGGGGCGGCGGCTGGATCGGCGCGTTCCCCTCGTGGCTGAGCGGTGTTGCGGGGGCGGGCGCTCTCGACTTCTCGGGCGGATACGTGATCCATGTCGCCGCCGGCGTCTCAGGCCTGGTGGCGGCCTCCGTCATCGGTCCGCGCCTGCTCACCGATCGTGAGAACAATCGGCCGAGCAACCTGATCGCGGTGATCACCGGCGCCGGCCTGCTCTGGCTGGGCTGGAACGGCTTCAACGGAGGCGACCCCTACTTCGCGGGCGCAGACGCCTCGGCGGCCATCCTCAACACCAACCTGGCCGCGGCGACGGCAATGATCGCCTGGATGTTTCTGGACGTTTTCATCGTCGGCCGGGTCACCGTCGGCGGCCTGGTCAACGGAATGGTTGCCGGCCTCGTTGGCATCACGCCGGCCGCCGGTTACGTGGACGGCTACGGCGCTTTCGCGATCGGCATCGCGGCCGGAGTCATCCCCTTCTTCACGTTTAACTACCTGGTCAAGCTGCCGCCGTTCAACCGCATCGACGACACCCTTGGCGTCATGCACACGCACCTGATCGCCGGCGCGGTTGGCGGGCTCATGGTCGGACTTCTGGCCAACCCCAATATCGTTGTCTATCCCGGCACTGGCAGCACCGCTTCAATCGCCGCCACCGGGTTGCTCTTCGGCAACCCGAAGCAGTTCGTCGCTCAGATCATCGGGCTGGTCTTCATCCTGGTCTGGGACGGAGTTATGACCTTCGCGATCCTGAAGGTGATCTCGATCTTCATCCCGCTCCGGCTCACAGACAAGCAACTCGAAATCGGTGACGAGGCCGTCCATGGAGACGCCGCCTACGAGCTCATGCCTGTCCCGCCGGCGGCTCCCTCGATCCCCGGAGTCCACGCTCCGATACCGGTGCCGACGACCGCCTAGCGCGCGACCAAAACCCTTTTGTGCCGGGACTCCGCGGGGGTCCCGGCCTTTTTTTCTCCCACGGCGCGGGCCAGGACGCTCGCCGCCGCGACCACGTCTCCCACGACCAGCGTCGCGGGGGCTTCGATAGCTGCATCAGCCGCCAGGCGGGCGATGCGATCCAGCGTTCCGCTGACGCTGCGCTGGGTGGACAGCGTGGCGTTGCCGATCACAGCGGCAGGGCGCGAACCACCGACTGCGCGACCAATGGCATCGGCCACCTCGGCCAGCTCCCCGAGCGCCATGAGCACCACCAGGGTGTCAGCTGATCGGGCCAGGTCTGCAAGGCGATCTCGCGAGCCGGCGCCCTGCGCTGTGGTGATCGCCACCGAAGAGGCGATTCCACGCTTGGTGACGGGAATCCCCGCCGCCGCCGGCGCCGCCAAAGCAGAAGAGACACCGGGCACGATCACGACCTCGATCCCGGCTCGCAGCAGATGATCGAGCTCCTCTCCCCCGCGGCCGAACAAGAATGGATCACCACCCTTCAGCCGCACCACGGAGTGGCCGGCACGCGCGAGCTCGATCAGTCGGGCGTTGATGTTGGCCTGCCGGGTGCTGGCGTGACCTCCCCGTTTGCCCACGTTCTCCAGCCGCGTGTCGGGACCGCACAGGTCCAGGGTCTCGGCCGCAATCAACGCGTCGTGCAGCACGTAATCCGCGTCGGCGACCAGCTCGCGGGCTTTCACGCTCATCAAGTCGGGGTCGCCCGGCCCGGCGCCGACGAGGGCGACGCGCCCGGCGCCCTCCCCACGCGCGGCGGCGATTCCGGCGGCCAGCAGGTTGGCTTCGGGAGCACGCCCGCCGCGCAAGAGGGATCGCACGTCGGAGTTGAGCAGCCGCCGGTAGACGCGCGTCTGCTCAGCGATCGGCTGCCCCTGCCTGCGCAGGCGCCGGCGCACGTCTCCGACCAGGGCGACGAACGGTCCCCACTCGTGCCCGAGCCAACGCTCGATGCGCGCCCGCACCATGGAGGCGAGGAACGGGCTTTCCCCGGAGGTCGAGATGGCGATCAGCAGCGGATCGCGGCGCACGATCGCGGGCGCGATGAAGCGACACTGCGCCGGCCGGTCGACGACGTTGATCAGGATGCTGGCTCTTTCCGCCTCATCCCAGCTCTGCCGGTTCACCTCAGGGTCCTCGCTCGCATCGACCACGAGTCGCGCGCCCGCGAGCGCTCCCGGCCTGTAGTCGCGCGAGGAGATCATCCGCACATTCGCTCCGGCTTCCCGCAGCGCGGCGGCCTTTTCGACTGCGAACTTCCCGTCACCCAGAACGATGCATAGTTGGCCGTCGAGATCTAGGAAGACCGGGTAATACCTCAAGCGGTGACTTCCTCTTTGGCCGCCTCGAGCAGCACGCGCGCAACCTCGGGTCGGGTGAACTCGACCGGCAGGTCCTTGCCCTCCGCGAGCAGCTTGCGCACGGCGGTTCCGCTCAACGTGCGATGGAGCTCGGACGGGTGCGGGCACGTGCGGGTCGATGCCATGCCTCCGCAGGCGGAGCAGAAGAACGTGTGCTCGAAGCGGAGGATTTCGATGCCCAGCTCGCCGGGCGCGTACTGGTCGAAGATGCGATGCGCCGCGTAGGTGTCGTAGTAGGTGCCGACCCCGGCGTGGTCGCGCCCAACAATGAAATGCGTGCAGCCGTAGTTGCGGCGGACGATCGCGTGGAAGACCGCCTCCTTTGGCCCCGCGTAGCGCATCCACGCCGGGTTGGTCGCGAGCAGGACGCGTTCCTGCGGGAAGTAGCCGTGCAGGAGCTCCTCGTAGCAGCTCATGCGGACCGAGGCTGGGATGTCGTCGCTCTTGGTCTCGCCGACCAGCGGATGCAGGAGCAGCCCATCCACGATCTCGAGCGCAACCTTCTGCAGGTACTCGTGCGCGCGATGGACCGGGTTGCGTGTCTGGAACCCGACCATGGTCTTCCAGGCACGCTCGGCCCTCACCGCCCGCACCTGCGCCGGAGTCAGGTCGTACTCGGGAAACCCCGATGTCGGTCGTGCCAGGGCGGTAACTCTTCCTCCGAGGGCCCAGCGCCCCGAATCCTTGAGCACTCGAACGCCTGGATGGGCGTCGTCCGTCGTTCCGTAAACGCTTTGCGCTTCCGTCTCGTGCGAGGTCGTATAAGCGGAGGTGACGTCGAGGATGCCAACCGGCTGGTCGCCCACGAACAACGCGATCCGTTCCGCGCTCGGCGCGGACTCCGCCCGCAGGACGATCGGGATCGTGAAAGGTTGTCCGCTCGCGAGGCGGCCGGCCTCGATCACCGACTGGTAGTCCGGCTCATCCATGAATGCGGCCAGAGGGGACAGGCCGCCTGTCGCGAGCATGAACAGGTCCGACAGCTCGCGCTGGCCAACCTCGAGACGAGGCAGCGCGCGGGCCTCAGCCCGAAGTCCGTTCAACTCCTCACCGTCGGGCAGGCTCTCTCCCACCTTGCGCTCGAGGTGGCCCAGGCGTTCGAGAGTGTCGATGACTTTCGCAAGCGACTGTTGGAGGGTCTCCGTCGAGGTGTCACACACGACCTCTGGGCGAAGGGGCTCCTCGTAGGGGTCGCTCACGCCTGTGAAGTTGGCGATCTCGCCCGCAATCGCTTTCTTGTAGAGGCCCTTGACGTCGCGTTCGACGAGCGTGTCGAGGGGCGCGCGCGCGAACACCTCGACGAACCCGGGAGTCTGCGCGCGGATTTCGTCGCGCACCTCGCGATAGGGCGAGATCGCGGCGGTGATGGCGACGCCACCGCTGCGCGCAACCAGCCGCGCGACATAGCCGATGCGGCGGATGTTCGTGTCACGGTCTTCTTTCGAGAAGCCCAGTCCCTTGGAGAGATGTGTGCGCACCTCGTCGCCGTCGAGCAGCTCGACGTGGCGACCGCGCGCGACGAGCTCAGCCTGCAGCGCGTTTGCGATCGTCGATTTGCCGGCGCCCGAAAGTCCGGTGAACCAGACGACGAATCCCTTGGTCATGCTTCAGCTCCAAGCAGGCCCCAGCGGCGCCTTATCACACGATCGAGAGAGCCGAACAGCGAATCGATGGCGATACCGATGACGAGAATCACGAGGATCAGCGCCAGCAGCTGTTCTGCATCCGCGAAGTCGCGAGCAGCCTGGATCTGCTGCCCTAGCGAGATCTGGTGGCCGACGATGCCGATGATCTCGCCGGCCATCAGGCTTCGCCAGGCGAAAGCCCATCCTTGCTTGAGGCCACCGACGAACGACGGCAGCGCCGCGGGCAGGATGACGTGCCGGTACAGGCGCAAGCCTCTTGCCCCCATCACGCGGCCAACCCGCACCAGCAGCGGCTGAACGTGGTCGACTCCGCTCAGCAGCCCGCCTGCGACGGCCGGCGCAGCGCCGAGGATAACAACGAAGAAGATCGCCGTCTCGTTGAGCCCGAAGAGCAGGATGGCGAGCGGGAACCACGCGATCGAAGGCATCGACTGCAGCCCGAGGATCGCCGAACCGATCGCCTTGCGCAGCACCGCGACACGCGCGACGAGAATGCCGACGGCGCTTCCGATCACGACGGCGATCGCGTATCCGATCAAGGCGCGTCGCATCGTGATGGCGATCCCCAGGTCGAAATTTCGGTTGCCCAGGTCCTGGGCAAGGCGTTCGAAGACAGGAACAGGTCCGGGCAGGACGTAGTCGGGCTTCCAGCCGGACCACACGACGACCTGCCAGACGGCGAGCGCCAACGCGACCGCGGCGAGCTTGGGCCACAACCACGACCAGGCGTCCAGCAGCGGCAGCCGGCCCGGGCGGGGCGCCGGGCTCTCCATCATGTCCCGTGCCGAGAGTCCCGTCGCGATCTCAGTTGCCATCGAGGCGCCCAGACATCTCGTGCTTCAGGCGGTCGGTGATGCGGCCGGCGATCACGGCCAGCTCGGGGGAGTCCAGCGAACGCGGCCGCGGAAGGTCCACCTTCACCTCGTGGGCGACGCGCCCGGGCCGGCTGGCGAAAACGAGCACGCGGTCGCCGAGGCGAACAGCTTCTCGGGCGTTGTGCGTGACGAACAGGATCGTCAAACCGCTGTCCCTCCAGATCCGCTCTAGCTCCTCGTGCAAGCGGTCACGGGTGATCGCATCGAGCGCTCCGAACGGTTCATCCATGAGCAGGACGTCGGCGTCCTGGGCGAGCGCCCGCGCGAGCGCGACACGCTGCTTCATACCGCCTGAGAGCTCGTGAGGCAGCCTCCTCTCGAAGCCGTCCAGGTGGACCCGGTGGAGCAGCTCGCGCGCAACCTGGGCGCGCTCGGATCGCTTGACGCCGCGAAGCTCGAGCGCAAGCTCGACATTGCCCGCGGCAGTAAGCCACGGGAGCAGCGCGGCCTCCTGGAACATGAGCGCCACGCGCCCGTGCACGTGAGCGCGGCCGGCCGTCGGCTCGTCCAGCCCGGCGAGGATGTTCAAAAGCGTGCTCTTACCCGAGCCCGAGGCACCGACGATGCACACCAGCTCGCCGCGGTCCGCCTCGAGAGTCACACCCTTGAGAGCGACCAGCAGCCGACCATCGTGCGGGAACGACATGGTCAGCCGGTCCACGCTCAACGAGTGCTTTTCGGAGAGCTGAAGGACGTTGCTCACAGGCCGGCCACCGCCGGCTCGCTGTGTGCAGCGAGCACCTGGTTGAGCAAGCTCAGGTCGTAAAGGCCCTTCAGGTCAACTCCTGCCAGCAAGCCGACACCGTGTGCGTGATCCGCCGACGTTTTCAGCGTCGCGGCCAGGGGATCGAGAGTGAATGCGAGGTGCGGCCACGCGGCCGAGACGACGCCTTTCGCCAGCTTCTTACCTGTGATCTCGGCCACCGCGTCGTTGGTCACTGTCTGTGCGTCGCCGGGGTTGGAGTTGAGGTAGGCGACGGCCTGGTAAAGGCCCTCGAGCAAGGCTCTCGTTCGCTTGGGGTGTGCTTGCAGGAAATCGGTCCTCACGATGAGGTTGGTGGTCACGAATCTGCCCTGCGGCCAGAGGTCGCGCTCGTCGACGAGGATTTTGCCTTTACCCTCGACTACGAGGCGGCTCGCCCATGGCTCTGGCACCCAGGCGCCATCGATCTGGCCCTGTTTGAAGGCCGTCAGCGTCTGCGCGTTGTCCTGCGGCAGGACGCTGACGTCGCCGCCTCCGGCCGTGTCGGTCGTGAATCCGTTGCTCTTCAAAAACCACCGCAGCGCCACGTCCTGCGTTGCGCCCAGCTGCGGATCCGCGATCTTCTTGCCCTTCAGGCCGGCGATCGAAGCGATGCTGGGCTTGACCACCAGCAGGGCGCCGCCAGACGTCGAGCCGGCGATGACACGCACAGCCTCACCGTGGGATTGCACGAATGCATTCGTCGTGGGGCTGGGGCCGACGAAAGACGCGTCGATTGAGTTCGACAGGATCGCCGTGACGGCATCGCCGCCGGCGTTGAACGTATGCGTCTCCAGGGTCACGCCGCTCCCAAGGGCGGACGCGAAGAAACCGTTCTTGACGCCAACCAGCGCGGGTGCGTGCGTGAGGTTGGGGAAGTAGCCGAGCCGGATGGTGAGCGGCTGGTCGTCGTTCGGGGCAGCCGAGCTGACGGCCTGGCCGCAGGCCGCGGCGAAAATCGCGGCGACGGCGACAGCCGCCAATCCATACCTGTTCATTTCGGCGCCCAGTGGAGGCCGCATTCCTTGACCTCGTTCTCTTCCCACCACCAGCGACCCGCCCTCTCGTCCTCGCCTGCGGTGGTCGCGCGCGTGCACGGCGCGCAGCCGATCGACGTGTAACCGAGGTCGTAGAGCGAGTGATATGGGAGGTCGTTGTCGCGGATGTACGACCACACCTGGTCCTTCGACCAGGCGGCAAGGGGCGCGATCTTGGTCAGGCCCGCGTGCTCGCGATCGGGCGCCACGACAGCGGTCTCCGTGCGGGTGGCGGCCTGCTCGCGGCGGACGCCGGTAATCCACGCGTCGTACCCGGCCAGGGCGCGACCCAGCGGACGCGACTTGCGCACTTCGCAGCACAGGCGGCGCATCTCCACCGATTTGTAGAAGAGGTTGGCGCCGTGCTTCCCGACCATCTCTTGCAGGTCGACCGCGCCGGGCGATACCACCTGCACGTCGATCCCGTAACGGTCGCGGACACGATCGATCATGTCGTAGGTCTGCTGATGAAGGCGCCCGGTGTCGAGGGTCAGCACGTTCACCTTCTCCCCCACCCGCGACGCCATGTCGATCAGCACCGAAGACTCGGCCTGGAAGCTCGCCACTATGACGACGCGAGGGAACTTCTCGAAGGCCCACCGCAAAACGGTTTCGGGGGCGGCTCCTGCTGAGATCTCGGCGAGGTCCAGCACGCTCACGCCGTGACCTCGGTGGCCGTGCTCTCCCGCAGCGCCTCGAAGCCGATCCGGTTGACCCAGTCGCCGAAACCCTCTCCTGCGTGACGATCGGAGCTGAACCTCACGAACATCGGGCGGAGCAAAGCCGGGATGCCGGCGATGGGAACGTTGGGCGCGTAGACGCGGTTGAGGCGCGTGCCGTTGAAATCTCCGGCGAGCATCAGGTCGTACTTGCCAAGAGTCGTGCCGACGAACCCGACATCGCCCAGGTACGGCCGCGAGCAGCCGTTGGGGCATCCGCTCATCCGGAAGCTGATCCGCTCGTCGGCCAGGCCCACCTCGTCGAGCAAGGTCGCCAGCGTGCGGATCAAGCCCGGCAGCGCCCGCTCCGCCTCAGCCACGGCCAGGCCACAGGTGGGTATCGCGGGGCACGCCATCGAGTTGCGGATTGCATGGGGAATGGATTCGACAGGCGCGATGCCGTGCTCGGCCATCAGCTCGTCGACCCGCGCGCGATCGCCGGGCGCGATCCCCGCGAGGATCACGTTCTGCTGGGCGGTCAGGCGGACCTGCGGGCGCAGCTCCTCCACGATCCGGCGCAGCCCCGTCCGCGACCGCACGCCATCGACGTCTGCGATGCGGCCGTTCTCGATGAAGATGCCGACGTAGAGTCGGCCGTCGCCCTGCTCGTGCCAGCCCAGGTGGTCGTCCACCGGCTTCCAGGTCAGCGGCTCGGGCGGCTGGAGCTCGAACGTCACGCGACGCTGCACCTCTTCTCGAAACCAGTCGAGGCCGCGATCGGCGATGGTGTACTTGAGCCGCGCGTGGCGCCGGTTGGCCCGGTCGCCGTAGTCGCGCTGGACGGCCACGACCTCGCGCGCGAGAACGACGACCTGGCACGGCTCGACGAAGCACAGGGGCACCGCGGCCGCGACGAACGTCTCCGGTTTGTTGTGCGTGCGCCCGAGGCCGCCGCCGACCAGCACGTTGAAGCCGCGCAGGCTTCCGTCGCTCGAGCGCATGGCAACGACGGAGAGGTCGTGGGCGTGGACGTCAACGCAGTTGTCGCCCTCGAGCGCGACCGTGGTCTTGAACTTGCGAGGCAGGTACTGCTCGCCGTACAGAGGCTCGACCTCGGGTTCCGAGGACTTGACGACCTCTCCATCGAGCCAGATCTCGTGGTAGGCACGAGTCCTGGGTGTGAGCTCGGATACCATGGACCCGATCGCGCGATCCACCTCGCCGTGAAAGCGATCGGCCAGCGGCTCGGGGCAGCACATGATGTTCCGCTCGACATCGCCGCAGCCACCGAGCGTCGTGAGCAGGGCGTCGTTGATGCCCCGAATCGATTTTTTGATGTCGCCCTTGAGGACGCCATGCAGCTGGAAGTCCTGCCGGGTGGTGACGCGCAGTGTTCCGTTGGCCCACCTCCGGCTGATGTCGTCGTGGGCGATGTAGGCGTCAGCCGATACGACGCCACCAGGTATGCGCGTGCGGATCATCAGCTGGTGGTGCTTGTCCAGCCCCTTCGCCCGCGCCTCCTTGCGGCGGTCGCGGTCATCCTGCTGATAGATGCCGTGGAACTTGAGCAGCACCTCGGATTCGTCTCCGAAGGCAGGCGTGTCTTCGAGCAGCTCTTCTTTGATGAGCCCTCGAAGATGATTGCTCGTGACCTTGACCGTCTCGTTCCTGGACAGCGCGTCCTGGGATGAGGTGTCCGCGAGATTCGACAAATAAATGCGCCTCCGGAGAAATACGTGATGCCGACAAGAGCGCGCCCAAGGGCGCGGATGGAGCCCGAAGCCCCGTCAGGGAGGTCGGCTAGCTACAGAAGCAGCTGGCGCAGAGGACGTAGTCGATCGCTCGCCGTCGAGTAAGGCAAATGCCGCGAGCCATGGATCTACACATCGTCACGGTAGCTTAGCCGATCAGAACTGAGATCAGTCTGTGGCTATTCCACTACCCGGGGAGCCGCGTGCTTGGTCCTGAGGTCCAAACGTGCACCAGCGCCGCCGGGGTGAAATGAGCTGCGCCGGGGCTCAAGTCGAACCCCGGCACAGAAACGCTAAACGGAAAAGAAGCTCGTTACTTCTTCTTCTTCTTGGTGGCCTTCTTGACGGCCTTCTTTACAGCCTTCTTGACGGCCTTCTTCTTTGCAGCCATGTTTGCTACCTCCTCGCTTTCGTGATACGGCCCGCTCACCTTGTGACCAGGCGCGTGCGGTCTCACGCTGAGACTCACCGGTGATTGTGCCTCACTGCGCGGATACGTGCAACGAAGCACAAGTCGGTGGAAAAAGAAATGACCCCAACGGATCGCCTCTTCGGCTTCGGATCCGGTCTTGCGACCAGTTCCGAGTCCGTCGAACGTGTCCCTCGGGGCCACGGCCAACACTATCGGAAAACCAGCGTTATGCCTATCCGTGTTTTTTCAGTAGCCAGGCTACTGCGAGGGGTTAAGCCCCGCCTCGCCGCCCGCCCAGCTCATCGCAGCGGGCAGTGAGTCGAACGTGCACGTCGCGAACGTCGCGGCGCCGATCTGAGCGAGTATCTCCTCGGAGGCGATCTTGCCCAGCCCGCTGTGCGCCACGACGACGGCGATGCGAGTGAGCCCGGCCGCCACCGCCATGGGCACCCACGTATCGCGAATCCAGAGCTGGTCATGAGGCGCGACGCCCTCGAGCCTTCTGTTGTCACTGACGAGCGCGATGGCGTGCTTCTCTCGAATCACGTCGAGGATTTTTGCGGTGCCCTCCCGAAACTCTGCGCTGGTCGCGAAAGCCTTGAACTCCGCGTAGACGCACCTGCAGGCGCGATCCCAGCCGATGAACAACCAGCGCTCGTCCATGTGCACGTCGCCGGCGGAGTAGGTGCTCAACTCCCCTCCCTTAGACGTGCGGCTCTGTTTCCAGGATGGCCGGGGTGTCGGTCCTGGCCGCTGGAGCCAGGCCCTTGCCTCCTCGATGGTCGCGAAGTATTTAACGTCCAGCTTCGTGCCCGGCACCTTGGACAGGATGGCTTCAATGTTGGTCATGGCAAGCCGCTGTTGGCGATTACCAACGCGATGTGTCTCAGGCCCGCCGCGAGGACGCCCGGAATCCATTCGGCCTTGGCCCAGTCCTGGTCCGACTGCTGGATCGGCTTCAACTGGCGGAGGTCGGCCAGGGCTCTTGAACCGCGATGCTCAATCAAAGCCGAATGATGGCGGCGTTCGCGCCCGCAAACTCGGTTGGGTTGGCCCAACCCTGCCACTCGATATGGGCCGCTTTGCACGAGGCGTCCCAGGTCACGACGGCGACCCCAGCCATGTTGAAGTACGTGCCGTCGGCGCGAGAGACGTCGCCCTCGACGATGCCGTCAGCCATCGGGGGATGGTGGGCGCAGTGCCGAAACAGGCCAGTAACAACGGAGGCCGGGCCGCCGAGTCGCGAGTGGGCTAGATCTCGATCAGGCCGAGCCGGGCGGCCGCGATCACCGCCTGGAGCTTGGAGTGGACTCGCAGCTTCTCGATCACGTGGGTCACGTGCCACTCGACGGTGTGGGGAGCGATGCCGAGACGCCGGGCCAGAGCCTGCGTATCGTGGCCCTCGGCCAGCAGCTTCAGCACGTCGAGCTCGCGCGGGGTGAACTCGGCTAGCAGCTTTTCGCGGGCCTCCTTCTCGTTGCCCACCTTGCGCTGGCGGGCGATCGCCTTGGCGAAAAGACCGACCGGTATCAGGACCTCGCCGACCGCTGCTTTGCGGACTGCTTCGATGATCTCGTCCGCAGTGGCCGCCTTCGTCAGATAAGCAATGGCGCCCGCGTCGATGGCGTCGAGAAGCGCATCCTCTGATTCCTCGGCGCTGTGAAACACGATGGCCGCAGTGGGAACGGCGGACCGTATCTTCGCGGCTGCGGCCGGCCCGCTCAGGTCGGGAAGGCGGTAGTCCATGAGCACGACCGCGGGCATCTCCCGGGCGGCGAGAATCGCAGCCTCATCGCCGCGGCGAGCGATACCGCAAACGGTGAGGTCTTCTTCGCTCTCCAGGACGCGGGCTATCGCCGAGGCCAAGAGTGGATGGTCCTGGACCACCAGCACGCGCACGGCGCCGACCGAGGCTGGACTCAAGCCTGAAACGTCGACGCTCTTTTCACGGATGCGACGCGCACGAACGGACGCTAATTGAACGGATGTGCGTTTCACCGTGACATGGGTCGCAGTTGTGACCTAAATCACGAAGGCGCGAACGATCGCGGCCAAACGTGTCGGATCCAAAACACGGATAACGCCAGGTGCTGTCTCGACGATTCCCTCGACGCGCAGCTCTCGCAGAGCGCGGCTCATCACCTCACGCGACGAGCCGACAGAATCCGCCAGGTCCGCCTGCGTCGCCCTGACTTCGAGCCTGCCGACAACCAGCTGGGACTGAGCAGCGCGATCCAGCAGGTCGTAAGCCACACGCTCCTTGATGTTGCCCAGGGTCCGAACGGCGATCAATCGATAGGCCTCTCGAAGCCGCCTGAGGAGGTGAGCGCCGACGGCCGTTGAGACCTCGACATCGGTCGCGGCCAGCTTGCGCACGGCGTTTATGTCGAGAATCGTCATCCTGGACTCGGTGATCACCTGAAGGAACAGCCAGGGTGGTTCGCCGGTGATCGAGGTCACGCCGACCAGCTCCGTGGGATGTGTGAAGGCCATGGTCGCCTGCCTACCGTCAGGGACGCTCCAGTAAGTGCGCGCAAGGCCGGTTTCGAGCAGGTACGCCGCGGGCGGACCATCTGGACGAATCACGATCGACCCAGGAGGAAACGTTCCCTGCGTCGAGCCCGCGAGCAAGCGCCCACGGTTCGCCTCGGTCACAAGTGAAAGAAAGTCGAGTGATCCGGGAGGCATCGGCAGGTGAGCCCGCCGTGGCACATCTACCGAGCTCAGCAATCTGGCGTCTCCGCCGGCCAAAGCTTGCATCTGGCTAGTTCAGATATGCCCCCATGTTCCGTTCGAACATGTCGGGGTGGGACTTGAGGACGTGCAGCATCATTTCACCATCGAACTCGCGAGCGTCGTACTGGCACAGGGTCACCAGTGGATACCGGCTCGCCATGAGCTCGTACGCCTGCTCGTAAGCCAGCATCTCGGCGTCCGACGCGAACATCGATCGCTCGCACGTCATCTCACCGACGACGCGCAGAACAGTGGGACCCTCGGCTAGAGCCTTCCCGAAGACCAGCTCCCAACCCGCGATGGCTTCCGCAACCGACGCTCCTGGCCAGCCGGCGATCGTGAGCCGGCCCTCTCTGGTGGCGCCGGCGAAATCGATGGATTGATCGTCGGCCAGCGACCTGGCGTAGCGCTCGAGAACCGGGCCCGTGGCTGCCAGGAAGCACCGATGTCCGGCGCGCAGTCCGTCGGCGAGAAAAGGAACCGAGAGGCGGAGGCCGCCCGCGTCCGTGCCAAAGATTGGCGACAGGTGACTCCTGAGAGGGACCGCAATACCTCCCACGTTCACAGTAGGAGGTGCTGCGGCGCGTGGTGTCACAAGGCCGGTCGGTTGGCCGAGGAACCCGACCAGGTCTGTGCGCGCGAAACGCCGTTCCTGGCGACGGCCCACCCGCCGCACCGGAAGGAGCCCGCTATCGCTCCAACGCCGGATCGACGCCTCGCTCACGCGCAAGAAGGTCGCGGCCTCTTTTGTATTAAGCAGACTGCCACTTTCCATGACTTCGATAGCTGTGAAGTATAGCACTGCGTAGCAATGTGCGTCCATTTCTGCAGAAATTCTGGGTCATTGGGCGAAGAGGCTTAACTAACGCTAACAGCGCTTAACTTCACATCCTCAGGGAACTCGGGAGTTTCCCGTTACAGATAGGTGGTGGGCCCCATCCTTGAATTTGCCGCGGTGACTCGAGCGTACGGGCCGCGCCTTGCGCTCGATGACGTCAACCTGGCCCTCGAGCCGGGCGAGCTTGCGTTCCTCGTCGGTCCGAGCGGCGCGGGCAAGACGACTCTTTTGAAGCTGATCAACCGCGAGATCCGCCCAACCTCCGGCCAGATCTACGTCGACGGCTTGCCGGCCCACACGTTGAAGGCCTCGCGCGTGTCCGAGCTGCGGCGCCACGTAGGCGTCGTGTTCCAGGACTTCAAGCTTCTGCCCCGCCTGACGGCCAAGGAGAACGTTGCCCTGGCTCTCCAGGTCGGCGACCTGCGCATATCAGATGACGAGGCTTCGGAGCGCGCGATGGACGCGCTGGAGGCCGTCGGCCTGGGCGATCGCGGCGGCTCCTTTCCCCAGCAGCTCTCGGGCGGACAGCAGCAACGCGTCGCGGTGGCGAGGGCGGTGGTCGGGCAACCGCGTCTCTTGATCGCGGACGAACCGACCGGCAACCTCGACCTCGAAACCTCCTGGCAGATGATGGACCTGTTCGCGGACATCGCCACGTTCGGCACCGCGGTGCTCATCGCGACTCACAACGTCGAGATCGTCACGCGCCTCCAGCGCCGCGTGATGACGCTGGTCCAGGGGCGCCTGGTTCGAGACCAGCCCGCCGGCCGCACCGGGAGGATGGCATGGCTGGCTTCGTCGTAAAGGGACACTTCCCGCGGCGGCAGATCGCCCAGGTGGTCATCACCAACGTGTTCAGGTACCTGTTCCGCGGTGCAGCTCGCAACTGGTTCCGAAACCTCGGCAGCACCGCGCCCGCGCTGAGCTCGATGACATTGCTCTTGCTGCTGTCTGGCCTGGTCGGGTTGGTCGGGTTCGCTCTCCACAACCTGGAGCAGGTGCAGGCAAGCCAGGCGTCGCTGCTGCACGTGTACCTGCGCGACGCGGTGCCCTCCGGTGACGTCGACTTGCTATGGGATCGCCTTTCGAAGGACCCGCGAGTCGCAAGCGTCACTTATGTGACCAAGGCAGAAGCGCTTGCTCGCGCGCAGCAGATTCCCGGGCTGCCTCAGCTCGCGGCGGCGACCGACGGCAACCCATTCCCGGCCAGCCTCGACGTGCGCGTGAGGAGCATCGATGACGCTGCCGCGATCGACAACCTGGTGCGCACTGACATCGCGGTCGATCCCCTCGACCCGACGTCGTATGACAGGGGCGCGTACCAGCGCATCCAGTCGGTCCTGTTCGGTCTCGCCGTCGCCGGCTCGGCGTTCCTTCTGCTGCTTGGATTCGTCGCGGTCACAGTGACCGCCAACAGCATCCGCGCCGCGATCCACTCCCGGCGCGACGAGGTCACCATCATGCAGCTGGTCGGAGCACCACGTTGGATGGTGCGAGGGCCCTTCGTCGTAGAAGGCGCGATCACGGGCGCCCTATCAGGCGCTGTCGCCGGTCTCATCACCTTCGGGTTGGCGATGGCAGGCATGGGCGCGGGCCACGCGTCGTTCACGCAGTTTGCGCCAGGAATCACGGTCACCGTCGCGGCGGTCGCGGCGACGATCGTCTTCGCGATCGGCCTGGGCCTTGGCTCAGGGTCATCACTGATCAGCGTGCGGCGGCACCTCGAGTCGTGAAATCTCTCGGCTGGCCCTCCGGCCGCATGCTCCTCGTCGCGCTGGGCGCGGCTCTGCTCGTGCTTGGCGCGGCGCCTTCGGGTGTGAGCGCAGACGCCACCTCGACGGACCCGCAGCAACAGAAGGCGCTGATCGACCAGATCCGCGCGCAGCTCGGCAGCAACCTCGCCGACGCCATGGCGGCCCAGCAGCAGCTCAAGCAGTCGCTGGTGGACAACGCGGCCCAGCAGCAAGTCCTACAAGGGCAGATCGCCGACGTCGAGGCCAAGATCGCGGACCTGGACGTTCAGATCGCCGACGCTCAGCGCCTGGAGGGGGTGTTCACCGAGCGAATCACCTCCGAGCGCGCTCAACTCCGCCAGCTAGCGCGCACGATCTATCAGCAACCCGGCTCGGTCCTCGTGGTCGTCGCGCAGGCGCAGAGCCTGAGCGACCTCCTGACGCGGGTCGCCGACCTCAACGTGGCCGGCACTCGCGCGTCGGAGCTCAAGGCGTCGCTGGCGCGCGACCTCAGCGACCTCGAGGTGCAGCGCAAGAAGGAGCAAGCCGCGCGCGACGAACAGATCAAGCAGCGCGACGCGCTGGACGCCGCGCTGGCACAGCTAAAAGTTTTGCAAGCCCAGCAGGAGAGCTCGGTGGCCCAGCTTCAAGTGAAGATCGTCGAGACACAAGGCGAGCTGTACCTGCTCAACCAGCAGTCGGCGCAGCTGGCGCAACAGGTCACAGACATGCTGCAGCAGCAGCAGGACGCGATCATCTCCGCGGCCATGCAGGAGGTCTGGACGCAGGTCCAGCTGTGGAGCCAGTCGAACAACGTCGGCCAGATCGCCGCGAGCGCCGGCCACTCGACCCAGTACCGCTTCATCTGGCCCGAGCCCCAGGCTCAGATCTCACAGGGCTTCGGCCCAAGCACCTACTGGTTCGAGCCCGCCTACGGCCAGTACCCCCACTTCCACACCGGCATCGACATGGTCGAGCCGTTCGGCTCGCCGGTCTACGCCGCCGATGACGGTGTCGTGGCGCTGGTGGGCAGCTCGAGCAGCGGCTACGGGAACTACGTGGTCATCGCCCACTCGGGCGGGCTCGACACGCTTTACGGCCATCTTTCGACGGCCGTGGTCAAGGTTGGGCAGCTGGTGACGCAGGGCCAACCGGTCGGTCTCGAGGGTTCGAGCGGAAACTCGACCGGAGCGCACCTGCACTTCGAGCTGCGCATCAACCAGAAGCCGGTCGACCCGACACCTTACCTGCCCCCGGGGCCGCCTTCGGCTTTCAAGGGCTAGGCGAAACCGGCCAATAGACATCGGCTCGGTTTAGGTGCAAAATCTGGCCTTCCCACCCAGGCGTTCGGCCTGGGGCGTGCCCACCACTCGGATTGAGAGGAGGTCCGCTAATGGCCACGACCGCGACCAACGTCAACCTCGAGAACCTGCGCCGTTCCTATAAGGCGTTCGGCGCCGGCGACATGGCGGCATTCAGCGAGCTGTTGAACGACGACACAACCTGGCACATCCTCGGCCGCAACCCATTGTCCGGCGACTACAAAGGCAAGGATGCAGTGTTCGGATTCTTCGGCAAGCTCATGGAGCGCAGCGGGGGCACCTTCAAGCTGGACGTGCACGACACGCTTGCCAACGACGAGCACTCGATAGGCCTGGTCACCGAGAGCGCGGAGAGAAACGGCAAGAAATGGGAGAGCCGTGCGGTGCACGTCGTGCACGCCGACTCGAATGGCCGCAACATCGAGTTCTGGGCGTTCCACGAAAACCAGGCGGCCACCGACGAGTTCTGGGCTTAAGCCCTCACCGACCACATACGACGAAGGCGCCCGCCTCCCGGCGGGCGTTTTTCTTTGCTCCTAGCAGGCGAGGTCGTGGTCGTAGGTCGCGAGGTACTGGACCAACCAGACCTTTGCTCCGGTAAAGCCGGGCGAACCACATGATTGCTTTGCGCGTTTCGCCGTGCGCTGCCCTGTGGCGACCCAGTTCGCGTCGACCGGCGCGTTGTAGCCGCCGGTGATCGCGTTCCACTGCGATGCCGTCGAGTAGATCCCGACCGGAACCGAAGTGGACTGGCGAAGCGTCGCTACAAGTCCCTGGATCGTGTACGTGTTGAGCGTCAGGTCGCTCGTAGACCAGCTGTTGGCAATTTCCACGTCCAGCCACCATGTAGTCGGCGCCGTCGCCGACTGCGCTGATGCGTAGGCCGCGTCGCGCTGCGCTTCGCTGCATCCCACGGCCCATGCGGCCTGTTGGGCTTGTGTACCGGCCACGCCGGCAGAGCTGTTGGCACATTCCTGTGTCGTATGGCGGCCGTCAATCGCGGTGTACGTCGGGTCATAGCCTGTGTTGACGTAGACCGCCGCGTTGCCGGTCCGCGCTGCCGCCGCGTATTCGACCGCGAGGCAGCTGTTGTAGTAGGTGAACGGATATCCCGCGTTGACGCCGACCACACCAAAGCTCGCCGCCGGCGCAGCAGACCCGCACTGGATATATGAGTAGTCGTAGCCGGTGCTTCCGCTGACGTACACGGATCCAGCGGACGCGTTGGCGTTCAAGGCCACCACGATCGCGGCTGCGATAGGAGCGCTGACGATGAACTTTCGCAGCACCGCCCCCAGTTGAAATGCGCCCTGCGCACGCCCGGCCCGGATCGATCGTTGGTGCATAGCGACTACCTCCCGGTGGCTCCGATCCTCAAACCTAGTCCGGGCGCGCCCAAAGATCAAGCCCACGGGGTCAATTTGAGTAAATCACCCTCAAAAGGCGAAACACTCCATCAAGTTGCCGGTCTCCCTTCGACCATCGCGCGGGGGTGCTGGCGCCCCGCCCGCCTCGTAATTCGGCCCCGTTGGCGTGGATGCATCGAAGGTGTGGTTGACAGAGGCCAATGTCGGCAGCCCGAATAAGGTCTCGATGAACTTGAGGACCGAAGTGTGCTCGTACAGCTTCGGCTCGAGGTGGCCGGGCTTCGCCCACGGCGAGATGACCCACGTTGGGACTCTGATGCCGAGGCCGAACGCATCCAGCTGCGGCGGCCGCACGTGGTCGAAGTAGCCGGTTGTCCTAACCGATCAACCCCTGCACGAGGTGGATCATCCCCACGAGTAGTCTCACAGCGGCGACGTCAGCTCCAGCTGGATGTTGTCGGGGTCGCGGAACGACACGACGCAGATGCCGAACGAGGTCAGCTCCCGGACCTCGCCCCGAGGCACCCCGCGCTCATCGAGCAACTTGATCGCTTCATTGAGCGCGGCCCTGCTCTCGACGCTGAAGCTCAGGTGGTCGAGGCCGACGCGGTTTTCGTCGAAGTGGTCGCCCTTGACGGCGACCGGGCGGAGCCCGAGCAGGTAGTTGCCCTTGGACATCACGACCCCGCCCCACAGCACCGGGTAGCTCGGGTCGGACTTCGGATCGTCCGACTCGGGCGCCGCGACCGCCACGTCAAATCCCAAGAGCCCGGTGTAGAACTCGCGACTCCGCTCGATGTCGGTAACGGTCAACCGCAGGTGGTGGATACCGCCTAACTCGATCTGCCCAGCCATGTGTTCCCCCCTTCTTCTACGTGTCGGTGCGTCCCCATTATCGAAGCCTAGGGCTCAGATTTCAGATCGGGTTTCAGGCGCAGGCCTGGCGCCTGGCCGAGGGCGCGCGCAAATAGCGGCAGCGCAAGTGTCAGGAGTGCAGCGCTGCTCACGAGCGCGGCGCGGATCGAGATCCCGGATGCGACCACGCCGATGATCGGTCCTCCGACGATCTGCCCCAATGCGTCGGCCTGGCCGTCGACCGAGAACAGCGTTGCCCGGTTGGCAGGGTCCAGCGACCGATTGAGCCACGCGCGCTGCACCGGCGAGAAGGCCTGTCGCATCACACCGGCCACCCAGAACAGCGCGATCGCAAGGTAGAGATTGGCTACCAGCGCGAAACCGGCGAGTGTCAAAGCTCGAACGGCCGTGAATGCGAACAACAGGCGACCCACGTGCGAATGGTTTCCAAGGTCGAGCCTGCGCCTGATGACCCAAGTGGTGGCGATGCCTATCAGCGACGAGCCGCCGCTGATCAGGCCAAACCACAGCACCGGCGATAGGCCGGCAAAGCTCGGCAGCCCGATGTCCCGGAGGAAGTGGACCTGGTACAGGCGATCGACACCCTCGCTCGACAGGCCTAACACCACGGTGATGGCAAGGATCGTCACAATCAGCGGCCGGCTGCGCAGCGAACCGATTGACGCACGGGCGCCGGCGGCCATGCCCGACAGGCTGCCTCTCGGCTCAGCACGCACCGCGCTGCAGCCGGCCTCGGTCATCGCAAAGAACAGGTAGACCCCGACCATCACGAGGAGCGCGCCTCCAACCACGATCGGAAGGTTCAGCCGGATCGAAGCCAGGCCAACTCCTACGCATATCCCGATCAGGCTGGTCGCCTCTCCGACCTGTGAGGCCCTCAGGAAGAGTGGACCGGCCCGCTGCTCGCCAACCTCATCGGTGATCCAGGCGTCTTCGGCGCCGCTCGAAAGCGTCGCGCCGATGCCCCATACGACCTGGGCGACCAGGATGGATGGAAACTTCGGAACCGAGCCCTCGAGGGTGAAGCCGGCTCCCACGAGGACACACCCGACCGACACCGCCCAGCGGCGGCTGAAGGCGTCGGCGAACAGTCCGGTAGGAACTTGAAAGACGAGACAGGTGAGCTCCAGGACGCTCCCGACCAGGAGCAGCCGCAGTGGGTTGAGATGGGCCACCTGGACCTGGTAGACGAGGTTCGTGACTGCGAGCATGCTGAAGAAAAGGGGCCAGCCGGCGCTCAGGACGAGATAGACGAAAGTCGGGTCTTTGGAACGAGTGGACAACTGGACGGTCTCCTCCCGCCGGCCCGTGGGCGCGGCGAATCAATCCGAGGATCGGGAGGAAACTCCAGCGGTGGCCCGGAGGGCCGGGAGGCTAGAGGTCTCCCGCGACGTCGAGGACGTTCGCGGGTGCCTTCATGAAGCGGCATCCTAGCCCTAATTCGCTCGCCTTGACAAAGAATCTGCGCCTGCATCGCGGTCCGTGCGCGCAACGGAAAGTGTCAAGATCGCGGCGTGAGCAGGATCCGGATCGCCGTCGGCGCCCTGAAGTTCGAGGCGCGCCTCGAAACCGAGCGGGCCCCCAAGACGTGCGCCAAGTTCATCTCGATGCTGCCGCTCAAGAACCGCATCATCCAGGCGCGCTGGAGCGGGGAGGCGGCGTGGATCCCATTTGGCGATCTCGACCTGGACCTTGGATTTGAAAACCACACGAGCTACCCCGCGCCGGGGCACCTTCTTCTGTACCCGGGGGGCATCAGCGAGACCGAGATCCTGTTTCCCTACGGCGGGACGGTCTTCGCAAGCAAGATGGGCCAGCTCGCGGGAAACCATTTCGCTACCATCGAGGACGGCGTCGAGCACCTGGCGGCGCTTGGGAAGCTCGTCTTGTGGGAAGGCGCGCAGGACATCGTTTTCGAAGCCATCTGACAGTGGGTCGCGAGGCGGCGGAGGTGATGCGCCGGTGCGACGTGCTCGGCTCGATCAGCGAGCAGCCTGACCGGCTGACGCGGCCTTTCGCTTCGGACGCGATGCGACGAACCAATGAGCACGCCGCCTCCTGGATGCGCGAGGCGGGTATGGACGTGCGCATTGACAACATCGGCAACCTGCGCGGGCGTTACGAAGCCGCAACGGGGGGAACGCCGACATTGCTTCTTGGCTCGCACCTCGATTCCGTCCGCGATGCAGGCAAATACGACGGGCCGCTGGGCGTGCTGGTGGCGATCGCCGCTGTGCAGGCGCTCCACGACCATGGCCGGCGGCTGCCGTTTGCGATCGAGGTGATCGCGTTCGCTGACGAGGAGGGATGGCGATACGGCACCACGTACATGGGCAGCAGAGCGCTGGCAGGCTCGTTCGACGCTGTGGACCTGGACCGCACCGACGTCGCGGGAGTGACGATGGCGGAGGCGATCCGTTCCTTCGGAGGCGACCCAGAACGAGTTGCGGAGGATCGCTGGGACGCGGGCGAGCTGCTCGGATACTGCGAGGTCCACATCGAGCAAGGCCCGGTGCTGGAGGCTCGCGGGTTGCCGGTTGGCGTTGTCTCAGCGATCGCAGGCCAATCGCGGCATCACCTCACCTTCACGGGAGCGGCCGCTCATGCAGGCACCACGCCGATGAACCACCGCAAGGACGCGCTCGTCGCAGCCTCAAAGTTCGTGCAGGCGGTCGAGGACTTTGCGGTCGGCAAACCAGGACTCGTCGCCACTGTGGGACAGCTCACGGTGCAACCTGGTGCTGCGAACGTCGTGCCTGGCGAGGTATCACTCAGTCTTGATGTCCGGCACGCGGACGACGGCGAGCGGCTCCTCGCCACAGAGAGCTTGCTCGGCGCCGCCGGCGAGATCGCAAAGAACCGCGGCATTGGTCTCACAACAAGTCAGATCACCGCGAACCCAACAGTCCCGTGCTCGCCGCAACTGTCGAAGCTGCTCGCGAAAGCGATTGAGGAGCTCGGCCACCCTGTGACGCGGCTGGCGAGCGGCGCCGGCCATGACGCGGTCGTGATGGCAGGTCTGACCGACGTCGCGATGCTCTTCGTTCGCTGCAAAGGTGGGATCAGCCACAACCCCGCCGAATCGGTGGCGGAGGCGGATGTCGCTGATGCGTTCGATGTCCTGGGCGGGTTCCTTGAGCTGTTGACCGCCCAGCCGTGAGCGACCTCGTTATCCGCGGCGGGACCGTCGTCACGAGCACCTCAATGGGCGCTGCCGACATCTCTGTGACGGACGGCCGCATCACAGCCGTCGGAACCAATCTGGGCGATGCCACGCAAGAGATAGACGCCTCCGGCCTGCACGTCTTCCCGGGCGGAATCGATTCACATGTCCATTTCAACGAGCCTGGCCGCACGGAGTGGGAGACGATCGCCAACGGATCGGCGGCGCTCGCCGCGGGCGGCTACACGTCCTTTATCGACATGCCGCTGAACAACCTGCCGGTGACCATCGACGGTCCTGCTTTCGACCTCAAGCTCGCAGCCGCGAAGCGGTCGTCGGTCGTCGACTTCGGTTTTTGGGGCGGTCTCGTGCCGGGCAACCAGGAACGCCTTGGCGAGCTCGCGAAGCGCGGCGTGCTCGGCTTCAAGGCATTCATGTGCCCAAGCGGCATCGACGAGTTCCCCGCCTGCGACGAGTGGACGCTGCGTGAAGGCATGAAACGGATCGCGGAGCTCGACTCGATCCTGCTCGTGCACGCGGAGGATCCAGCCAAGCTCTCCGAACCAAAAGGCACTACCGCGCGGGACTTCCTGGACTCGCGGCCGTGGGAGGCAGAGCTGTCTGCGGTCCACAACGCGATCTCGTGGGCTCGCGAAGCTGGCTGCCGGCTGCACATCGTGCATGTCAGCTGGATTCCGAGCGCCGCCCTTATCCAGGTCGCCCGTGAAAACGGCGGCGACGTCAGCGGCGAAACGTGCCCGCACTACTTGCTGTACTCGGAGGACGACCTGGAAGGGATGGGCGGACTTGGAAAGTGCGCACCACCTTTCCGTACGGCCGGGAGTCTCGAGGCCATGTGGACGAGCCTCGCCGACGGCTGGCTTCAGATGGTGGTCTCGGACCACTCGCCCAGCACTCTCGCGCTCAAGCAAGGCGAAAACTTCCTCAGGATCTGGGGCGGGATATCTGGTTGCCAGTCCACGCGACAGCTGCTGCTCGCGCAGAACCGCCTGGAGCTGCCTGTCATAGCGGCTCTGACTTCGACGAACGTGGCAAATCGGTTTGGCCTGAAGAACAAGGGCCACATAGCTTCTGGATTTGACGCTGATCTTTGGCTGGTCGACCTCAGCCATACAGACGTCGTCCGAAGAGAAGACCTGCTCTACCGCAATCCTTTCAGCGCGCATGAAGGACAAGCCATCCGCGGCCGCACCGTTCGGACGCTCGTGCGCGGCCAGACCGTCTTTGCGGAGGACCGGCCCGTAGCAGGTCTCTCCTCGCGCCTCGTGACTCGAACGACCTAGAGACCCGCGCGCTCCCGAAGGCGCTTGCTCTCGGCCGCAACTTCGCGCGCGATCCGCCCCTCGTCACCTGTGACAAGCCTCCCATCGCGCACCACGACCTTGCCATTCACGACGACTGCCTCAGCGTGTGCCGGTGGCGCGAGGGCGAGCGCGGCCAGGGGGTCTTCTATGCCCGCATGCGCCAGGTCGTCCAGCCGGAAGAACGCCACGTCGGCGCATTTGCCTGGCTCGAGCGTGCCGCAGTCGTCGCGGCCCAAGCAGGCAGCACCTCCCGCGGTCGCCAGACGCCATGCACCTCGCGCGTCGAGCGTGGTGGCCGCATTCGGATCGCCCTTCATCGCGGCTCGGCCCCGCGCCAGGAGCAGCGACTGATGCAGCTCCATCGCCAGGTTCGAGTCCTCGTTGCTGGCGGCGCCATCGACGCCCAGACCCACCTTTGCGCCGGCTTGAACTAGATCCGCGACGCGGCACACGCCTGCCCCTAGACGCAGGTTGCTCGATGGGCAGTGTGCGACGCCTGTTCCGGTCGCCGCGACATCTGCAACTTCTTTGTCGTTGAGATGGATGCCGTGCGCGAACCACACGTCATCACCGGTCCAGCCGAGGTCCTGCATGAGCTCGAGCGGCCGCTTTCCGAAT
>DAITQH010000009.1:0-37801 GCA_036833175.1 Candidatus Dormiibacterota bacterium | reverse complement strand
GTGTCCAGCAGGATCATGAAAAATCCCGTGGTCAAAACGACCAGTACCAGCCACGGGTTAGTGCGTGCTTGAACCATGTCTTCTCCTCAACCCTTCATGGTCGGAACCGATTCCAGCGACCCACTCCAACTTGCCTTTGGTGATCTCTCCCTCGAGCTTGCGAACCCATTCGCGCTCCGCTTCGAGCATCGCGATCTTGTGCTCCAGCTCGATCAGCGCCAACCGCGTCTCGCCGCTGTCCTGGAGCTCAGTCATGATCCGCGTGAGCTTCTCGGTGAGCGCACCCAGGGCGACGACTCGCTCACGTAGGAGCTCTGCCGCCCGAGCGGCGTCGAGATGGTGCATGAACATGAGCCCGGCGGCGAAGTTGGCGTACTCGCGCATCGGCTGCGCCAGGATCTCGCCTACCACCTTGATCATGAGCTGGCGGCCCGGCTCGGTCAGCTCGTAGATCGTTTTTTCTGGTCGCCGGCCTTCCTTTGCGCGCTCGACCGGCAGGATCATTCCAGTCCGCTCGAGCATCTCGACCGTGTGGTAGAGGGTGCCGAAGTTCAGCCGGATGAACATGTCGTGATGGCGCTCGCGCATCGTGGCCGCAAGCTCGTAGGGATGCATGGGGCGCTCGTCCAGGAGCTCGAGGACGGACAGCGCGAGCGGCGAGATGTCCGGGGCTACGTCTGACATATTCTAGATGGAATATACGTGGGGCGAGCACCCGAAGTCAAATAGTCTGTCTGATAGCGAACTAACAGGCAGGGTTGGCACCCGATTGAATTCGAAGTAGCCTCACTCCCAGGTGCGCGGCTCGGTGGCAATCAGTAGGTCCCATCCTTATCGCCGCTTGCGCGCAGGGAGCCAAAAGAGGAGGGAGGGCCCGCTCCGGGTGTGCCTACTCGGTGATGAGCTCCCGAGTCTCCTCGCCAATCGGTTTCTCGTACCAGGCGACGTCCCAGTAGCGCCCGAACTTCCGGCCCTGCTCGGTGAAGTGAGCCACTCGCCTGAAACCGAAACGCTCGTGGAGCGCAATCGAGGCCGGGTTTGGCAGCACGATCCCGGCATACGCCCGGTGCACATCTTCACCTTCGAGTTGTTTGAAAAGGCCCTCGTACAGCCGGGACCCGGCCCCCCTGCCGACGGACTCGTGGGCGAGGTAAACGCTGGTCTCTACTGACGTCTCGTAAGCGGCTTTCGAAAAGAAGCGGCTGCTGCTCGCATAGCCGATCGCCCGGCCTTCTGAAACAGCGACCATGAGCCGGTGGCGGCCGGTCGTGCCGTAATGCGTGAACCACTCGCGACGGGCTTCCATTGTCATCGGCTCCACGTCGAACGTGTAGTGCGCCTCGGCCACGTACTGGTTGTAGATGTCGTTCAGGGCCGCCAGGTCGTTGGCGGTCGCGGGCCGAACCTCAACTTCCGGGTTGGCCATCAGGCCCAGTTTATTGTTCTGCCGCGAATCGCCTCAGGGGATCAGCCCACAATTGCTAGATGGATCGCATCCTCCTCGAGGGCATGTCTTTCCAGGGACGTCACGGCGTGCGGGCGGCCGAGCGCGAGCGGCCGCAGGAGTTCAAGGTCGATATCGAGGTCGATTGCGATCTGAGCGCACCAGGAAGGACCGACCGCGTCGAGGACACGGTCGACTACAGACAGGTACGCGCGATCGCGAAGGACGTGATCGAAGGGGAATCACACAAGCTCCTGGAGTCGTTGGCCGCACAGATGGCAGAGCGCGTGCTGCAGCTCGAGTGGGTTGGCGGTGTCACCGTGCGGATCGCGAAGAAGCCCGAAAGCATGCAGCCCATCGATGCAGCGGCCGTTCGCATCAATAGGACGCGCGCATGACCATCGCCTATTTCGATTGCTTCGCCGGCATCTCAGGCGACATGACCCTTGGCGCACTCATCGATGCGGGGGCCGACCGAGCCGCGCTCGATGCCGCGGTCGAAGCATTGAGACTGGGGGACGAGGTCACGATCCAGGTCCGTCGCGAAGCTCGCGGCCATGTCGGAGGCACACGGGTCCTGGTCGAGGCAACCGACCGGGTCTCGCGGACCGTTCCGGCGCTGCGAGCCGTCGTGGAGGAGGCTGACGCCCCCGAGCCCGTCAAGACCGCTGTCCTCGATGCCATCGATCGACTCTCGGCTGCCGAGTCGCGCCTGCACGGCTTGCCTGAAGAGGACCTTCACCTTCACGAGCTGGGAGGCGCCGACACCCTGGTCGATCTGATGGGCGCTTTCTGGCTCCTGCACGGGCTGGACGTCGACCAGGTCTACTCGTCGGCGCTGCCCGCACCTCGCGGTCGCAAGGACCAGATGCCCCTTCCCGCACCGGCCAGCGTCCGGGTCCTCGAAGGGACCGGCGCCGTATTCGAGGGGACAGTTGAAAACCGCGAGCTCGTGACTCCGACCGGAGCAGCGATCCTTGCGGTCGCCGCGAGGTTCGAGCGCCCGGCGATGGCCTTGCGCTCTATCGGATACGGGATCGGCACTCGCGAGACTCCAGGCAACGCACTCGCCGTCTGGGTTGGTGAAAGGATCGAAAGCCAAACCGGCGTATCACTCGTGGAGACCAACGTCGACGACATGGCGCCAAACCTCATCGCGGCCCTGTGCGAGGACCTGATGGAGGCTGGGGCCCTGGACGTCAGCGTAACCCCGGCATTGATGAAGAAAGGACGACCCGGGCATCTCATCACCGTCATGGCGCCGCCAGAGCTTGTCGCGTTGCTTGCGGACCATCTCGTTCGACACTCGACGACGCTGGGCGTGCGCATCACGACTGCACAGCGAGTGATGGCAGAGCGAAGGATCATTGAGGTGACCACCCCGCTCGGTACCGCACGAGTCAAGGTCAAGGAGCTTGGTGGGAAACCCATCGATATCGCACCGGAATACGAGGATTGCCGGCGGATCTCGCGTGCGTCCGGCGTGGATCTGCGTGAGGTGATGCGACTCTTTTCAGAGGCTGCGCGCAAGGAGCTGAATCTCGGCTAGGGCCGCCTGAGGCCAGGTCTTCCGGCCCACCTTGCGCGTTCTAGGCCACGGCCCCGCCCACCGCCACTCCCTCGCCGTAGCCCACGGAGTCGAAAACCAGCCGCGACAATTAGCGTGTGACCGCACGCGTGCTCGATGGAAGAGCCGTCGCCAGGCAAATCTTTGAAGAGGTTTCCCGGGCCGTCGCCGAGCGCGTTTCCTCGGGCGGCTCACGACCGAAGCTGGCGACCGTGCTGGTGGGTGACGACCCGGCCTCAGCTCACTATGTCGAGCTGAAGCAGAGGAACGCCAAGCAGGTAGGAATCGAATCGGAGGATCACCGGCTGCCTGCCAGCACAACCACCGAGGAGCTCCTGACCCTCGTCCACCGTTTGAACGCCGACGACAGCGTCAGCGGGATCCTGGTCCAGCAGCCCACTCCTCGTCAGATAGACGTGAAGCGCGTGTTGCTGGCGCTCGATCTCGTCAAAGATGTCGACGGAGCCCATCCGATCAACGCGGGCCTGGTGGCCCTCGGGTTTCCCGGAGGAGTTGAGCCCTGCACGCCCGCGGGCATCATCGAGCTGCTCGTGCGGATGGGCATACAGATCGAAGGCGCGAATGCCGTGGTCGTCGGTAGGAGCAACCTCGTTGGCAAACCCACCGCCCAGCTGCTGTTGAAGCGAAATGCGACCGTCACGGTCTGCCATTCCAGGACCAAGGACCTGGCGAGTCACGCCCGGAGCGCGGACATCCTCGTGTCGGCCGCAGGCAAGGCAAATCTCATCACCAAGGACATGGTCAAGGCTGGTGCTTCGGTCGTGGATGTGAGCACCAATTGGTCCGATGGACATCAGGTGGGCGACCTCGGCCCGGGCGTGGACGAGGTGGCCGGCTGGCTGACCCCCAATCCCGGTGGGGTCGGACCCATGACCAGGGCGATGCTCATCAAGAACACGTTCGAGGCCGAGGTGCGCCGCCGCCCGCCATCCGCTTGACATACGACGAGGCCCTCGCCTACATCTCGAAGCAGGGGCGCTTCGGGATGAAGCTCGGTACCGAACGAACCCGGGCGATCCTCGATCGAATGGGTGCGCCAGACCGCGCCCTCCGGGGTGCGCTGATCGCGGGCACCAACGGAAAGGGTTCGACCGGTGCCTGCCTGGCGGCGATCCTTAGGTCGTCAGGTCGCAACGTGGGGTTCATGCCCAAGCCACATCTCGTCTCCTACACAGAGCGGATCGAGCTCAACGGCCGAGCCATCAGCGAAGCCGAATTCGCCGAGACGTTGGAAGGTTTGATGCCGGTCCTCGATGCGATTGCCGCAGAGATGGGCCAGGCAACAGAGTTCGAGATGCTCACCGCGATGGCGCTCGCCTATCTCGCGCCTCGGATCGACCAGCTGGTTTGCGAGGTTGGGCTGGGCGGCAGGCTTGACGCGACCAACGCGCTTGATCTAGGGGTCGCGGTTGTAACCAATGTCGACCTCGACCACCAGAAGTATCTTGGCAACACGATCGAGCAGATCGCCCACGAGAAAGCGGCAATCATCAAACCCCGCAACCAGGTCGTCACGGGATGCGAAGAGCCGGCGCTCTCGATCGTCGAAGAGCATGCCCGCGCAGCGGGCGCGCCGGTGTGGCTGCTCGGCCGAGACATTCACCTGAGGTCGAAGTCCCTCGGATGGGACGGTCACATCCTGGACGTGAGTGGTCCGGGTTTTGAGCACAAGGATCTCTTGCTTCCGCTGGTCGGCGACTATCAACCGGCCAACGCGGCCCTTGCGGTCGCGACTGCGCACGCGCTTGATGCCGTGACAGGCGATCACGTGCGTGCCGGTCTCAAGTCCACACGCTGGCCAGGACGGCTTCAGGTGATCGCCAACCAACCCCGAGTGATCCTTGACGGAGGTCACAACCCCGCCGCGATGGTGAAAGCCGGAGCCGCCCTTCGGCGGTTGATTGGCGGCGAGCGCTTGATAGTCGTGTTCGCCATGCTCAGCGAGCGAGATCCGGTGAAGCTTCTGGCCGCTCTGCGGACGCTGGAACCGGACGCTGCCGTTTTCACCGAGCCTGGGAGCGCCGGCGGTCACGCCATCTCCGCAGACCTGCTGGCCCAGACATACGGTACGAATGGCTCCGCGATGCGGCCCGCCCGCGCGGCGCTGGAGCGTGCGCACGAGCTCGCTGGGCCAAAGGGCAACGTGCTGGTGTGCGGGTCGCTCTACCTCGTTGGGGAGGTCCTCGCCCTCAGCGCTTGAGGCGCAAGACCTGGCGCGCGCGTAAAAATCGGACGCAGAGAAAGGCACTGCCTGCGATCATCGGCAACAGCATCACCGAGCCCAGGGCAGCCCACTGCCAGCCGGCGCTTATGGCGAGGCCGCCGATGAGGATCACCGAAATGACCAGACCGGCTGCGCCGATCGTGAGCTCCCTCGTTGATGGTGTTCGCGCTGCCGCCGGCGCCTGAGGGACCGGCTGCCTTGACACCGGTCGCGCGCCGGCCAGCAGCCCATAAAGGACGAGGCTCACCCCGACCAGGCCTGCCAGAAGGGTGATGACCTCGGCGATAAGACCATCGCGGGTGTCTGCGACACGGCTCGCCGCCACGAACGCAATGACCACCAACCCGAATCCGACAACCAGGGAGAGCCAGCGCACTCAGGAAGACGAAGCGGCGATTTTCGCTCGTAGCCGGCGCATCCCCTTTAGCCAGCGGTCATAGTCTTCGGCCTTGCGCCGAAAGTATTCGGCGACCTCAGGGTGCGGAAGGATGAGGAACTTCTCGTCGTGGACGCCCTGGAGGACGACTTCGGCAACCGCGTCGGGCTCGAGCGCACCCTCGGTGACGAAGTTGAGGCCCAGCTTGCGTTCGGCAGCCAGCATGTCGGTCTTGACGCCTTGCGGGCATAGGCACGACACGCGGATGCCCTGGTCTCCGTGCGCTATGGACAGCCACTCGAAGAGGGAAAGGGCTGCCGCCTTGGTGACGCCATAGGGTGCGGCGAAGACGTGGTTGAGCAGGCCGGCGGCGGAGACAGTGCCAAGAAGGTATCCCTCCCCGCGCTTCAGCATTCCGGGCAGCGCGTGGCGCGCAACGAAGACATGGCTCATCAGGTTGACGTCCCAAATGCGCTGCCACTGATCGTCAGCAGCCTCTGGGCCGCCGCCGACCGCGATCCCGGCGTTGGAGCAGAAGATGTCGATGCGACCGTGCCCTGCTTCGACCTGGTCGACGAGCTTCTTCACGTCGGCCTCGCGAGACACGTCGCACTGCACTGCGGTCCCGTGGATCTCACGAGCGACCGCCGAGGCCCCGTCCAGATCGACGTCGGCCACGAACACCGCCTCGGCTCCGGCGCTCGCAAACCGTGTGGCCAGGGCGCGCCCGATGCCCCTGGCGCCTCCGGTGACGACGACTACTCTCCCAGTTACGTCCACCGCGGTCCACTATCCCAGACCGAAAAAATCAACGGCGCAAAATTTCTTGTGGAAAACACCGCGCGCGCTCTTTCGGATACCTCCGATAGCGCATAGAATCACTCCCCATGGTCGGAGGGGGTATCGACTACAGCGCGGCCTTTCAGCGCGCCATAGAGCTGATAGGCAAGCGCTGGACGGGAGCGGTCGTCAAGGCGCTCCTTCCAGGCCCCGCTCGTTTCAACCAATTGCTCGCAGGGATCCCGGGAATCAGCGACCGCGTTCTCACCGAGCGATTGCGCGAGCTTGAGACCGAGGGCGTCGTGGAGAGGCTTGTCGACCCGGGCCCGCCAGTGCGCGTGAGCTATCGACTGACATCTCGAGGGCGAGCGCTCGAGCCTGTGCTGGCTGCGGTGTCCGATTGGGCGGAGGCCTGGCTCACAACCGCGGCCGCCGCGGTGGGCTGACCGAAACTCGCATAGCTCTCGCGGGCCGTCCCTTTCTTTCCGGCCCCTGCGCGCAAGCGGCGATAACGATGGGACCTACTGATTGCCCCCAACCGGCACTCTGCCGCAAACGTATTTCGCAATCGACGCGAGGTCAACCCTGCCTGTAAAGAAACGCGGTCACTCTGCAGCGCCCAGGACCCCGGCTCCGGGCGGCTGTTCAGCTGACTGATAGGCTTTACCGAATGCCGATTGGCGACTTCCTACGCCGCCGGCCAGAGGGGCAGACCTGCCAGGCGTGCGGATCGCCCCTGCCCCACGGCGCGGTCTTCTGTCCGTCTTGCGGTGTCAAAACCGACGACCCGCAGGCGGAGCCTCTTCACATCGTCGACCGCACGACAGGTCTCTTCAACGATCGCTTCGTGCGCCCGGTGCTCGAGGACGAGCTGGCTCGGGCGCACCGCTACCAGCGCAATCTGGGCGTCCTGCTGATCGAAGCCAATGGCACCGGCTCGGCGGAGGAGGCCCTCAAGCTCATGGCCGCCGCACTCGCCGGGACCGTGCGCGACGTGGATACTCCGGGTGTGCTCGGTCGAACGCCGCCGCAGCTTCTCGCCATCCTTCCCGACACCGACGTGGCAGGGACCGCCCATGCCGCGAACCGAGTGCTCTCCGCAGTCAACGAGGCGCTCAAGCAGCAGGGCGCGCAGGCCGCCGTCGGCCTGGTGTGCGTCCGGCCCGGCCAGCGCGTTCGCGCCGGCGCCGTGATCGAGAGCGCAAGCCGCTCGCTTCGCTCGGGCCGCCCCGAGATGATGGGCAAACCGGCCTGAGCTTCGAGCTCTACCTCGCCCGGCATGGCGAGACCGAATGGAGCAAGAGCGGCCGCCACACCGGCCAGACGGACTTGCCGCTGACGCCGCGCGGTGAAGAAAGGGCAGCCGCGCTGCGACCGCGGCTTTCGTCGCTCCACTTCGACGCCGTCTACTCAAGCCCGATGCAGCGCGCGACGAGGACGGCCGAGCTCGCCGGCTTCCCGAACCCCCAGCTCACCGACCTGCTGAGGGAGGTCGAGTACGGAGATTACGAAGGCCTGACCTCCAAGGAGATCCATGAAGCAAACCCGAGCTGGGAGGTTTACTCGGACGGCTCGCCGGGCGGCGAAAACCCGGCGCAGATCTACGCGCGCGCCCAGGCCTTCATAGCGCTGGCGGGCAAAACAGGTGGGAGAGTCATCGCCTTTGCGCATGGACACATCCTGCGTGCGGTCGGCGCCGCCTGGATCCACGCCAATGTCAGCGTCGCGTCCGGCCTGATGCTGGACGTGGCGACTCTGAGCGTCCTTCGCGATGACGGCCACCGCCTGATCACGTTGTGGAACTCCGCGCCGGAGCCCGACGCCAAGGCCTGACGCCGCTCAGTCCTTCCGCCGCAAGCTCCAGGTCCGGCTGCGGACGCCCGGCAGGCCGGCGAACACGAGATACGCGGAGGTCCCGACCTCAGCCCGATACGTGTGACGCTCACCGGGGTTGATCAGCAGCATCCCCCCCGCCGCGACCTCGCCTGACCTCGTCCCATCGTCGAAGTGAAGTTGCCCTTCGGTGACGATGAGCGCGACCGGAATCGCGTTGCGGTGCTCCGGCACGTTCTGGCCCGGCTCGAGCCGCAAGCCGACCACGCGCATCGACCCGCAGTCTGCGATCTGCTCGAAGCCAAAAGGACGATGTGAATCTCCCGGCGCTGCCACGATCGCCCTAATCATGGCTCGCGCGATCAGCCCTCGATAGGCTTCACGATCTATTCGTGGAGATCATGCACGCGACAGGCATCGAAGGGGCTCGCGAGGCGCGCGGGATAGCGGTAGTAATCGACGTGCTCAGGTCCTTCACCGTCAGCGCCTACGCGCTGGCAGGCGGAGCGCGCGAATGTCGCCTGGTCACGACCACAGACGAAGCCCGCGCGCTCGCGGCGAGCATCCCCGGCGCCCTGGTGTCGGCGGAGGAGAACGCTCTGCCCCTGCCCGGCATCGCGATCAGCAACTCGCCGACGCAGATCACGGCGGCGGATCTGAAAGACCGCGTCCTGGTCCAGCGGTCCACCGCCGGTACGCAGGTCGCAGCGGCCGTGCGAGATGGAGTGGTCATCTTCGCGGCCAGTCTGGTCGTGGCCCGCGCGACCGTACAAGCCTGCCTGTCAAGACGCCCGGCCCATGTGACGCTGATCGCCTCCGCGGACCATCCTGAAGACCACGCGTGCGCGCTCTACATGGAAGCGGTCATCCGCGGCGAAGCACCCGACGCTCATCGACTCCTTCAGGGCCTTCGCGACAGCGAGCGATATGCCCGGGCGATGAGCGGTTCGTGGCCGGGCTTCCCGCCCACGGACCTCGACCTTTCTCTCATCCCAGACCGCTTCAACTTCGCCATGCCCGCTGTGCGCGAGGCGGGACACCTCAGGCTGACGAGGTCCGATCAGCCGCCGGCAAACGGCTAAGATTCGGCCAGGGCACCAAGGGAATCCGGTGCGAGTCCGGAGCTGTCGCGCAACTGTGAGCGGGGAGCCTCAGCCGAAACGACGCCACTGAGTCCGAAGGACTCGGGAAGGCGGGCTGAGGCGGCGATCCGCGAGCCAGGAGACCTGAACGCCCACGACGTGAACCCGTCCGCGCGCAACGGCACGGAAGCTCTTGGCGGTCAGCTTTCAGCGGCGCGTTCGGTAAAGGCAGACCGCCTGGAGGACACGACGTGCGAAAGCACCCCATGTGGACCAGCGCGACACTGGCCCTTGCAATCGTCGGCGCGATCACGGCATGCGGAGGGTCGCCCGCAGCGGCGACCGCATCGCCGTCCAGCACGTGTGTCAACGCGTCGGCGCCGCGCCACGCATACGTCGTGGTCGAGCACCTGTCCGGCGCATCGGTTCAGGCGTGTGTCGGGTTCAGCACCGTTGCGATCGACGGCCAGACTTTGATGGACAAGTCCGGCATCAAGTATCAATTCCAGAAGTTCAGCTTCGGTTCTGCCGTGTGCCAGATCGACAACGAACCCACTCAGTACAGCCAGTGCTTCCCCCAGAACCAGCCCTATTGGGCGCTCTTCATCGAGTCGGGCGGTCAGTGGACCCAGGCACAGAGCGGATACACGGATGCAGTGCTGAAGGACAAGGACGCGCTGGGCTGGCACTACGTCCAGGCAGCTGATCCATCACCAGCTCCGCCGCCCGCGGCCAAGGAGTAGCGACTCCGTTGAACGCCCGGGCAGTTGCGGCATGGTCCGCGGCCTGCCTCTTCATCGTGCTATCGACGACAAACCCCGCCTACAAGGCCGTGGTGCTGGCGGCAGCGATCGCTTCGCTGGCCGCCGGCGCCGGGCTGCACCGGATGCGCGGCCTTCTCACCGGCATCACCCTGATCGCCGCATTTGCCACTGTGCTGAATTTCGCGTCGGCGCACCTCGGCGCCACCGTGGTGTTCACGGTCCCGTACGCCGTGCCCGGCATTGGCGGGGACTACACCCTCGAGGCCCTGGTGGCCGGAATCTCGGGCGGTCTCACCGTGGGCGCCGCCATCGTCGCAGCCGCGCCCTTCTCTCTGATGCTGGCGTCTCACGACGTGATGGACGCGCTACCGGCAGCGCTCTCGAGGACCGGCGCCGCGATCGCCGCATCGCTCAACCTCGTGCCCTCGGTGAGCGCGTCTTTCGTGCAGGTGAGCGAGGCCCAACGACTGCGCGGTTGGCGCCCGCGAGGTCCACGCTCGTGGGCGGAGGTGGTGGTTCCTGTCGTCCTCACCAGCGTGGAGGGTTCGATCCAGCTCGCCGAATCGATGGAGGCGAGGGGGTTTGGCTCCGGACCGCGCACCGCGCTGCGGTCAACCCCGCTCCGGACGGCGGATTGGTGGCTGATCGCCTCGTCGGCGGCCGCCGTGACGTTGTTCGTGGCAGCGCGCGTGGCAGGGTGGGCCGCCGACTGGCAGCCGTATCCCGCGCTCACGCTGCCTTCGATCGATCCGATCTCGCTGGTCGCATGTCTCCACCTCTTTGCGCCGGTAGTGGCATGGCGATCGCGCGCATAAACCACCTCTCGTACTGGTATCCGGGCGCAGGCGAGCCCGCCCTGAGAGACGTGACCCTGGCGATCGAAGATGGCCTTACGGTCGTCAGCGGGCCCTCGGGCGGCGGGAAGTCGACCCTGCTGCGCGTCCTGAACGGCCTCGTCCCGCATTTCCACGGCGGCCGCATCGCCGGAGCTGCCGAGGTTGACGGCCATGACGTCATCGGAACACCGACCCGCATCCTGGCCCGCACCGTGGGCTTTGTCTTCCAGGATCCTGAGTTGCAGACCGTCTACGACGTTGTGGACCGAGAGGTCGCCTTCGGGCTGGAGAACATCGCCCTCGCGCCGCGCGAGATGTCAGGTCGGGTCGAAGAGGCTCTCCACGCCGCGGGCGCGTCGCATCTGGCGGGGCGCAGCGTGCGCACCCTGAGCGGCGGCGAGCGCCAACGGGTCGCCCTTGCGTCGGCGCTCGCGATGCGCCCGCGCCTTGTGGTGCTCGACGAGCCCACATCTCAGCTGGACCCTGAGGGCGCGGCGATGGTGCTGGAGGCGGTGAGGACGCTCGTGCAGCACGGTCGCGCCGCCGTCATCGCCGAGCACAGGCTGGAGCGGTTGATGCCGATGGCGGGCGCGTCGATCACGGTCGCCGGCGGCTCGGTAAGCAACGAGTGGCCGCCGAACCCAGCACCCGAGGCGAAGCCGATCAATCGAGCGACATCGAGCCCTGGCCCCGTCGCCTGGTCACTGGCCGGCGTCGGCGCCGGCTTCCCGGGTCGTGTTGTGCTCGATGGAGTCGATATCGCCGGACATCAGGGCGAGGTGGTGGCCCTCAGCGGCCCCAACGGCGGCGGCAAGACGACTCTGCTGCGCCTGATCGCCGGCGCACTGCCGCCGCTGGCCGGCAAGGTCGAGCGACGGCCGGGCCGCATCGCCTACCTGCCTCAGAACCCGACCTCACTCCTGCACCGTCCGACGCTTCGCTCCGAGGTAAGCCTGACGCTCGGCCGCGCCGGCGACCCTGAGCCGCCCGAGGAAATCCTCGAGGAGCTTGGCCTCCTGGACCTCGCCGGCCGCTACCCGCGCGACCTGTCCTGCGGCGAGCGGCAGCGAGCCGCGCTGGCCGCCGTCCTGCCCGGCCGGCCCGCCATCGTCCTGCTCGACGAGCCGACCCGAGGCATGGACGCAGCGGCGCGCGCAGCGCTCGTGGGGCTGGTTTCGCGCTTGCGCGACCTGGGGTCGTCCATCGTCATAGCCACTCACGATGCCGAGCTGCGGGAGGCTCTTGCCGACCGCGAGCTGCGCGTGTGCGATGGCAGGGTCATGCAGGTGGAGTCGTCAACACCGGTCCACCCAACCCTCCCCCTGGTGGGGGAAGGGAAATACCTTTGAGGAAGGCGCTCCCGGTCGGGCTGGTGTCGCTCGCGGGTCTCGTTCTCTTCTTCTGGCCGTTCTTCGGCACCGGGCTTCCGGCCAACACGCCTGCGTGGGCTCTCAGCGTCGGCTGCGTGGCGGGCCTGCTCCTGGTCGAGGCCGGCACCCGCGAGCTCGACTCCCGCGCGGTTGCCTTGCTCGCGGCGATCGCGGCGATCGACACCGCCCTGCGCCTCGCCGTGATCGAAGGTATTGGCGGCTTCAACCCGATCTACTTCCTGGTGCTGTGCGCCGGCTACGTTTTCGGCACGTCCTTCGGTTTCCTGGCCGGCGCCCTCTCCATCCTCGTGTCGGCCATCGCGGGCGGAGGCGTGGGTCCCTGGGTGCCTTACCAGGTGTTTGCCCTTGGCTGGGTGGGCGTGGCCGCGGGCCTGGCCGGCCACTGGCGCGGCCGCCCCCCGGGCTGGCGAGACCTACTCGTCCTCGCCGGCGTCGGTGCTCTAATGGGCTGGGTGTTCGGCGCTTTGCTGGACATCACCGACTGGGTTCCGGTCTATCGCGGCAACCCGACGCTCGGCTGGGCGCAGGGCATGTCACCTGTCACAGCGCTTGTCCATTTCGGTCGCTTTTACCTGCTCACGTCCCTCGCCTACGACACCTTCCGCGCGGTCGGAAACGTCGTGATGGTGCTTGCGCTTGGAGCTCCCGTGCTGGCCGCGCTGACACGGCTGAGGGCGCGCCTCACGTTTGAGGTGGTCTCGGCGTGAAGTTCGAGCGCTTCCGGCAGCTGTGCCTTTCGCTACCTGAGGCCGAGGAGCGCGAGACGTGGGGCGAGCCAACTTTCCGCGTGAGGGATCGCATCTTCGCCATGGGCTCCCTCGAGGACGACTACGTCTCGCTGAAAGCGTCCCTCGACGACCAGAGCGGCCTGGTGGAGATGGACCCCAAGACCTTCGCGCCCTCCGCTTACACGGGTCGGTACGGGTGGGTCAGGGTGAGGCTGGCGGGCGTGGGGGTCGGCCTGGCCGAGCGATTGGTGACCAACGCCTGGAAGCGGACTGCTCCCAGGCGTTTGATCGCTGACTACGAGCTGCGGACCGGTAAGGCTTAGAAAGCTCTCCTCCGGGCAGAGCTACGGCCTCCGCCGAAGAGCCGGACGATCAGGAGCAGGATGGCCGCTCCAATGAACGCCATCAGCATCTGCGTGATCAGCGGGTGGCCTGCAACACCGATGCTGATGTGGAGCACGCCGAGCAGCAGGAAGCCTCCGATGAAGGCTCCGATGATGCCGACGACGATGTCACCCAGCAGCCCGAGCCCGTGCCCGAGAGCGATATGACTCGCGAGGAATCCCGCCACCAACCCGACCAGCGCCCAGATGAGGATGGTGTCGAGGTCGAGGGTGAACGTCGAACCGTTGATGGTGATAACCATGTTGGAACACACCCCTACAAACGTCGGAAGGCGTCACCACTAGAACGCGCAGGCGCGCCAATCTCCCGAGTTCACCCGAGCTTTGAAGCAAGATCTCCCAACACCGCTCCAAGCACCCGGTTGAACGCAGGGAACGGGTGGATGACGTCGGCCAGGTCGCGCACAGGCGTGCCCACCTTCACCGCGAGCACGAGCTCGCCCAGGATCTCGCCGGCCCGGGGGGTGACCATGGTCGCCCCGATGAGAGCGCCGCGCTTGCGATCGGCAATGAGCTTGAGCGCGCCGCCGTGGAAATCGTGGATGTAGCCCCGAGCTGCTTCTGCCGGGTCGGCGGTCGCCACGACCACGTCGATGCCTCGGTCGCGCGCCGCGGCCTCTGAGAGGCCAACAGACGCGACCTCGGGGTCTGTAAACGTGACCCGCGGCACAGCCGTGTGGTCGGCGCGCGCATCCTCGCCGCGCAAACGTCGGGCCACGATCTGTCCGTGGTAGTAGGCCAGGTGCGTGAAACCACCGAGACCGGTGACGTCGCCCGCGCCGTAGACGTCTGCATGCGCCTCGAGCGTCGCCGGGTCCACCTTCAGCCATCCTCGCTCGGTCTGCGCGAGACCCGAAGCACGCCACGCTTCGAGGTTGGCGCGCCGGCCGGTCGCGACCAGGAGCCGGTCGGCCTCCACGATGGTTCCCGACTTGAGACTGACCATGACTCCGTTTCCGTGCGGCTCCACCGCCACGCAGGGGTCGCCCACCATCACCGTGATGCCGTCAGCCTCGAGGTGCGGACGCAGCGCCGCGCCGGCCTCCGGCTCCTCGAGGCCGAGAAAGCGCGGGCCGGCTTCGATCACTGTGACCTTCGAGCCCAAGCGCGCGAAGGCCTGGCCGAGCTCGACGCCGACGGCGCCCCCGCCCAGCACCGCCAGCGTCGCGGGCAGCTCACGAGGCACAGCCGCCTGGCGGTTCGTCCAGTAATGGACCTTGTCCAGCCCGGGAATGGGGGGAATGGCCGCGGTGCTGCCGTTTGCGATCACCACAGCTTTGCGGGCCACCAGCGTTTCCGCGCCGACGTGGACTGTACGGAGATCGACCAACGTTCCCTCTCCGCGAAAAAGCTTCGCGCCGGTCGCCTCGAGCGCCGCCGCCGGTCGCGAGTCATCCAGGTCGCGCGCCATCCAGAGCACGCGCTTGGATACCTTGGGAAAGTCGACCTCCCATTCCACGCGGGAAGCGGCAAGGGTGCGAGCCCGGCCGGCTTCCTCAAGAGTCTCACCGGAGCGAAGCAGGGTCTTCGACGGGATGCATCCCCAGTACGGGCACTCGCCTCCCACGAGCTCCCGCTCGACGACGGCCAGCGAAATGCCGCTCCCCTCGAGGCCGCCGGCGATGGCCTCGCCGGCAACTCCCCCGCCAAGACAGACAACGTCAAACTCCTGCGGCAACCTGCTCACCTCCATCAGTCCCTGCGCGACGCAGCGATTCCAGTAGCGACGTCGCAGTGAAAGTCCCCATGTAACGTTCGCCGTCGTAGACCGCCACGTGCTCGGTGGGGCTCGCGAGGGCAGCGGCAAAAGCCTCGCTGAGCGTGCTCGAAAGTGGGACGCGCGGTTCGTTCGGACGGGGCTCCGACCCATCGCGCTCCAGGGTCTGTGGATCGATCTGCACCACCGACATCCGGCGCACCAGCCGCTCCCGGCCGAGGAACTCCGCAACGTATTCGCTAGCCGGTCGCGTGAGTATCCGCTCGGGGGTGTCGTACTGCGCGACCTCCGCCTGCATCTTGAGCAGGCAGATGCGATCTCCCACCAGCACCGCCTCGTCGATGTCGTGCGTGACGAATACGACTGTCTTGCGCATCGAGCGCTGGATGTTGATGAACTCGTGCTGCAGGCGCTCGCGGGTGATCCGGTCCACGGCGCCAAACGGCTCGTCCATCAACAGGATGGGAGGGTCTGCGCCCAGGGCGCGCGCGAAACCGACTCGCTGGCGCTGCCCGCCTGAAAGTTGGTGCGGGTAGCGGTCGCGATACTGGGCGGGGTCGAGGCCGACGAGCACCATCAACTCTTCGACGCGCGCGTCGATCCGCGCTTTGTCCCACTTCCACAGGCGCGGGACTGTGGCGACGTTGTCGCCCACCGTCATGTGCGGAAACAACCCGGTTTGCTGGATCACGTAACCCATCTTCAGCCGCAGGGCCGCTGGGTCGACGCCATGCGTGTCCTCTCCGTCGATCAGCACCCGGCCGCGGTCGGGTTCGATCAAGCGGTTGATCATGCGCAGGGTGGTCGTCTTGCCGCAGCCTGAGGGACCGATGAGGACGCACGTCTGGCCCGTCGGGATGTCGAGCGTCAGGTCGAGCACGGCGTTGGATCCGCCGGGGAACTGCTTGGTGACGTTCTCCAGGCGGATCACGCCTTTACCCCAATGGTCGCCGGAAGGCCGGGTTCATCCCGGCCGTCACCGAAACACTCAATTTCAGGTCTCCCAATCGTCGCGTGGAGTACCCCAGGAGGGGGTCCCGCGGGGGAGGACCGCAGTCCTCACCCGCGCTCCTTTACCGTAATCGAATGCGGGCTCGCGAATTCCTGGACATCGTCGATCCATGGATCAACTGGAGCTGGCTGTCGGCCCACGTACCGCTCATCCTGACCGCACTCCAGGAGCATTTGACGCTGACCGTCATTGCGCTGGTCGGCGGCCTTGCGATCTCGTTGCCTCTCGGTATCGCGGCGCATCGATGGACGAACCTGAGGCTGCCATCCCTGACCACCTTCGGAATCTTCTACACGATTCCTTCCATCTCCCTGTTCGCGCTCTTGATCCCTTACACGGGGCTGGGCGCGGTCACAGCTGAGATACCTCTGATCGGGTACAACGTCCTGATCCTTCTGCGCAACGTCCTGGTGGGATTGGACTCGGTTCCACCGGATGTCCTCGACGCTGCCGACGGCATGGGCTACCGACCGCTCGCAAGGCTCATACGCATCGAGCTCCCACTCGCGCTGCCGGCGATCTTCGCCGGCCTTCGCGTGGCGACCGTCTCGACCATCGGAATCGTGACCATCACCGCCGTGATCGGACTCGGCGGTTTGGGCCAGCTGATCCTCACAGGTCTGATCGAAAGCTTCCACACGCCGCTGGTGGTCGCGACCGTGCTTTCCATCGCCCTTGCGCTTGTGGCCGACGGGGGGCTCGCCGGTCTTCAAAGATTGGCCGTGCCCTGGTCGCGGGGGTCATGAGCGGATGAGCATCCTCACCCAAGTCATCCAGTGGTTCACGGACCCGGCGCACTGGCAGGGCGCCGACGGCATCCCGACACGACTCCTCGAGCACGTACAGCTTTCCGCCGAGTCGGTTGCGCTCGGAGCCTTGATCGCCCTGCCCATCGGAATCGGGCTGGGCCATTTCGGCGTCTTCGGCAACCTTGCGATCGGGGTGTCGAACATAGGGCGCGCAGTGCCCTCGTTCGCAATCCTTGTCATCGCTTTCCAGGCGTTCGGCCTCGGCAACACCCCGATCCTCATCGCCCTGACAGCGCTCGCCGTGCCGCCCATGGTCACCAACAGCTACGTCGCCCTGCGCGAGGTCGACCCCGATGTCAAGGACGCTGCACGGGGGATGGGCTACCGCCGGCCGGCTCAGCTGGTACGTGTGGAGTTACCTCTTGCCGTACCTCTGATCATGGCGGGTATCAGGACGTCGGCCGTCCAGGTGGTGGCGACCGCCGCGCTGGCGGCGCTGATCGCCGGTGGGGGCTTCGGCCGCTACATCATCGACGGGCTTGCGCAGCAGGACTACGCCAAGGAATTCGCCGGCGCGCTACTTGTCGCCGCTCTCGCGCTGGTGACGGAGGTGTCCCTGTGGGCGCTCGAGCAGGCCCTCGTCCCCCGTGGGATCCGGCTCCTGCGGGCTCCGGTCGCCGCGCGCGCCCGCACCTTTAAGACCGCATAGGTGGAAGAATCACTGTTCACCCGAGGTTTCGTTCGGGAAGGCCCGCTAGGGCCAGGGAGGATGGTATGAACCGCTTACGAGGCTCCGTCTGGCTGGTCGCCGCTTTCGCCGCACTGGCGACTGTCGCCACGGCGTGTGGTGGAACCAACACGCCCGGCACCACCGCAAGCAAGGGAACGATCACCGTGGCCGGCTTCAACTTCGCCGAGAGCAGCATCCTGGCGGAGCTCTACGGGCAGACCCTGGCGCACAACGGCTACACGGTCAACTACAAGCTGCTGCTCGGGACCCGCGAAGTCGTGGCGCCCGCGATCAAGAGCGGTCAGATCGACCTTTATCCGGGGTATGCCGCCACCGACCTCGAGTACTACAACAGCGGCGCGGGCGAGGCCACCGGCGATGCGGTTGCGACCACTGCCAAGCTCAACACCCACCTCCAGCCGCTCGGCCTCCAGGCGCTGACCCCGTCGGCGGCCGTCGACCAGAACGCGTTCGCCGTGACCAAGGCGATCCAATCGAAGTACAACCTGACCAAGCTCTCGGACCTCACCCCAGTCGGAGACCAGCTGGTGCTGGGCGCAGGGCCGGAGTGCCCGACCCGTCCCTTCTGCCAGCCCGGACTGCAAAAGACGTACGGCATTCACTTCAAGTCATTCAAGGCGCTCGACACCGACGGGCCGCTAACCCGCGCCGCTTTCAAGAACGGGACGATCCAGGTGGGTCTCGTGTTCAGCAGCGACTCGGACCTCAACCAGCTCGGGCTGGTCGTGCTCCAGGATGACAAGCACCTCGAAAACGCAGACAACGTGGTTCCGATCATTCGGCAGAAGGTGGCAACCTCCGACGTGACCGCCATCTTGAACAAGATCGATGCCGGCCTGACGACTGCCGACCTGGTGACGATGAACGGGCAGGTCGAGCTCCTCCACCAAGACGCGGACGCAGTCGCCACCGCCTACCTGCAGCAGCACAACTACTTCAGCTAGTCTCCGGGCCGTATGGAAAGGGAGGCCGCGCTCGCGGACTTCGAGGCCGCCCGCAAGCAGTGGGAATCTGCGTTTGCGCAGGTTCCGGATGAGGCGCTGGCGTACCTGAAGGCCGGGGACGACTACGCGCTCGGCGGCCTTCAGGTCCACGTCAACTGGGTTCTGATCCATTACCGCCGAGTCCTTGACGGCATCGTGGCCGGCGGCTTCAAGGCCCTGGGTCCGCAGGACGCGCCCGGCGAGGGCGACGCGGCCGGCCGGCGAGCCAAAGAGGGGCTGGCTAAGGGCGAGCGGCCAAAGGCACTGGACGAGATGGGGCGGCTGCACGCGGCCGTCTCAACCGCCGTGAACCGGATGCCGGCGGGCGACTGGTCGCGCAAGGCCGAAGTGGTGTATGGCGAGGGTCAAGATCCGTATCCCACCAGCCCTGATGACATCCTCGAGTGGCTGCGCGACCACTACCGCGAGCACGTCAAGCAAAGCGCGGACCTGGTTGACGAATGGAGGGCCGGCGCGGCCCAAGAGTAGGAGCGACCTTCCCTTACCAATTCCATGTGGAGCCTTAGGCCGGATTTATTCCGGCCGTCACCCAAAACACGCCACGCTCCAAACACAATCCCACGTGGCTGAGGAGGGAGGGGTTCCCGTAGGGGAGCAATCAGTAAGGCCCATCCTCATCGCGCTTGCGCGCGATATCTGTCCTCCCCTACGCCTTATCCGATCTGGGTCAGGCCGAGGAGATTTCCGTCCGGGTCGCGGAAGTACGCGGTCCAGACGGCAGGACCGCTCTGGGCGATGCTGTCGACCATCGTGACGCCCGGCACGTCGTATTCGAGGAACTCGATCCCTTTGGCCTTCAGCGCAGCCACCTCGGCCTTGATGTCACCGACCACCCAGCTCATCTGGGTGTGGCCAGAGGCCTTGTGGGCGCTCGGATAGACGAAGAATCGCGTGCCGCCCGTGCGGTACATGACCCCACCCTCGGCGACCGGGATCGTCGTGTAGGTATCGCTGTCGTTCAACATGTCTCTTTCCTGCAGGTCACGGTAAACGGTTGATCCACGCCGGTGTCCCGTACTTCGATGAGACGAGGTGGCCGGCGGCTTCGAGCTCACCCGGAGTCACCTCGCTCGAATGGCCGCGTAGCTCGTTTGAGAAATACCGTTGCAGGTTTCGCGCAACCTCCGCGCAGGTGAGCGACGTAAACCAGGACAGGGGCGATACCGATTTGTCGGCGCTGCGTACGCCGGTCCCCGCGATCGCCGGCCGGCCGATCCGGATGAGGCGGGGGAGCAGCTCGACGTCCATCGCGTGGGCGATAGTCGTGTGGTGCAGCACGAGCCCGCGCCGGCGCGCCTGCGCGGCGCCGGCGATCTTGCCGCGAGGCGAGATGATGTCGTTGATCTCGCGATAGCTCGCGGGGATGCCCATCTCTACGAACGCCCGCACGGCCCAATCGTCGAGCAGCGCGTAGGACTTGCGGAATGTGATGCCCTCCACCAGCGACTCGGGCACGTAGAGCGAATACGTGATCGTGCGACCCGGCTCGCACAGCATCGTCCCGCCTCCGCTCATGCGCCGGGTCACGACAAATCCGAGCTCGCGCGCGGCCACCGCGTCGACCTCGTTCATCACCGATTGATGCGAGCCTATGACGAGAGCGGGCTCAATCCATTCCCACAGGCGCAAGGTCGGACGGCGCCGTCCAGCCCTCACGCTTTCGAGCAGAACTTCGTCGAGTGCCATGTGCATGTGAGCCGGATGAGGGGATGGTGCGATCACGTCCCACTCCAGCTCACGCATCCGGTCGTTCGTCACGGCTCCTGCCAAAGTATTCCGGATACGCATGCATCGACGAACGCTGTGGACGCTCTACGCCGGGAACCTGCTGACCTCGATCGGCCTGTGGTTCTTCCTGCCGCTGCTGCCCATCTTCATCAGCCGGCGCGGCGGATCGCCCGCGCTGGTCGGAGCCGTGTTTGCTGCCGGACTGCTGGCCAACGCGGCAATTCGATATCCCGCCGGCTGGGCGGCCGATCGATGGGGCACCCGGCCCGTGATCCTAATCGCGATGGGGGCGTACGCGACCCTCTACCTTGCCTACCTGCTGCCGCTTCCGCTGCCCGCCTTCGTCGCCGTCAGGTTCCTGCACGGCGCCGCATCGGGAGCCTACTGGCCCGCGGCCAACGGCCTGATCGCGCAGGTGACGCCACCCAACCAGCGCGGGCGCGCGTTCGGGTTCATGCAGTCGACCATGATGGCCGGCATGCTGGTCGGTCCCGCGATCGGCGGCTTCATCGCCCTCTTCGACTTGAGCGCGGTGTTTGTGATCTCGGCGTGCGTCTGCGGGCTCGCGACTGTCGGCCTCGCGTTTCTGCCCAACGTTCGCGCGCTACCGATGCTGGAGGCCCCGCTGGGAGCGCTGCACATGATCCGGAGGCTTGTGCCGTTGATCCTCCTAGGAGCGGGAACCTCATACATGATCGGATCCTTCGACACGATCTGGCCGCTGTACATGACCTACCGGGGCGCCAGCACCCTCGCGGTGGGCATCTCGTTTGTGGCCTTTGCCGTACCGGCGACGCTTCTTAGCGCCCAGGCGGGTGCGCTCGGCGACCGGTTCGGGCCGCGCCGCCTCGTCGTGGCTGCGCTCCTGGGCACCGCTTTCTTCGCGAGCCTCTATCCGTTCATCGCATCGGTTCCGTGGTTGATCGGGTTGGGACTGATCGAGGGGGCGCTGACGATCTCGGGCGGCCCGAGCCTCAACGCCGAGGTAAGTCGCAGCGCCGAACCGGGTCACCAGGCCCGGACCCAGGGCGTTTTCCAGACCGTGCAGGTGCTGATCCAGATCGTCGGCGCGCTCGCCGGCGGCGCCCTGTTCGCGGTGAGCCCCACCTATGCGTTCCTCGCCATTGCCGCCGTATGTTTGTTAGGAGCGAGCGTGGCGTTGCGACCGCGGGGAGCTCGCACTCAGGCCGCAAGCGAGGTGTCGTGAGTTGGCAGCTGTGAACCCGATCCAGATCGTTCCTCTGCACGGTGAGGCGCTTGCCGCGCCCGTCACCAAAGCGCAGCTCACGTACCGAGGCGGGCCGCTCTTGCCGGCGGTCCAGGTCTTCAACTTCTTCTGGGGCACTGCATGGGGCGGACCTCAGGCGGTGGTCGTGTCGCAGATCAACCAATTTTTCGATTTCATCCTCACCAGCTCGCTGCTTGACCAGCTCGGGGAGTACAGCGTCGCCGGCATGACGATCGTTCACGGGTCTCGGACCGGTGCGGTCATCTTGAGCACCGATCCGCCTGCCACCATTGCCGACGCCGACATCCAGGCGCTCATCCAGCAGGAGATCTCGAACGACTCGGCGGTGCCGCAGCCCACGCCGAACTCGCTCTATTTCGTCTATCTGCCGCCCGGTGTGTCGATCTCACTCGACGGCGGAACGTCGTGCTCCAACTTCTGCGGCTATCACAGCGACATCAATGGCCAGGTGTTCTACGCGGTCATGCCTTACCCGGACTGCGCCGGGTGCACCGGCGCACTTTCCGTCACGGACGCCCTGACGTCGACGAGCTCGCACGAGCTGTGCGAAGCCATCACTGACCCGATCCCCGGCCAGGGTTGGTACGACGATCAGAACGGAGAGATCGGCGATATCTGCGCGTGGCAGACCAAGAAGGTCGGCGCCTTCACGGTGCAGCTCGAGTGGTCGAACAAAGTCGGGAAATGCCTCTGATGCCGGCTGGGCCGATCAAGCATGTGGTGATCATCGTCAAAGAGAATCACGGCTACGACAACTACTTCGGAACCTTCCCCGGCGGCGCCGGCGCCACCATGCCTCACAGCCCGAACCCGCCGCCGCACGACCCTGACCACCGCCATGCCGCATGGCTGACCCGCGATACCACGGCGCCGCACGTGCAGTTCCAGCAAGGCGACATCCCGCGCTACTGGAGCTACGCGAGCCAGTTCACCCTCTGCGACAACTACTACACCGATGTGGCGGGTCCTTCGACGCCCAACCACCTGATGCTGATCATGGCCGACTCGCCACTGGTCGACAATCCATCGCGCAGCTATCGCAAGAATCCAGGGCCGCCGCTTTACGACCTGCCTTCGCTTCCGTCGCAGCTCGATGCCGCCGGCTTGAGCTGGGGCAACTACAGCGGTTACGCGTTCGAGTTCATCAAGTACACGGCGGGCAAGCAGAGGACCTGGCAGCAGTTTGCCTCCGATGCTTCGTCCGGCAAGCTGCCGTCGGTGTCGTGGCTCTACTCGGATGGCGCACTGAGCGAGCACCCGGCCGACACCGCGGCCGAGCGGAAGGCTGGAAATGGAAACGTCACCAAGGGCAGCGAGTGGACCGCGAGCCAGGTCCAGGCGATCGTCGGTGCAGGTCTCTGGCCACAGGTGGCGGTCTTCATCACGTGGGATGACTGGGGCGGCTGGTGGGACCACGTCACGCCGCCCGAGGTGGAGAAGTGGACTGACGGTACGCAGTTCCGTTTCGGCGGCCGCGTGGGGTGCCTGGTGGTCAGCCCCTACGCGCGGAAGGGACACATCTCCAAAGCCCGCCACTCGCATGTGAGCCTGGTGCGCTTTTGCGAGGTCAACTTCGGGCTGCCGTCTCTCAACGCCCGCACCGCCGCGTCAGACGGCATGGAAGATTGCTTCGATTTCGGACAGGCGCCGCTCCCGCCGCCTCAGTAACGAACGTCTTCCAGGCGGCGCCAGCCGTAAGAAACCTCTTCGAGTGTCGCGCTCCCGATCGTGATCGGTTGTGCGCGGACGTAGACGCCCCCGAGGCGCTCGTAGAAGTGGCGCGCGGCGGCGTTGTCTCGCAAAACCCACACGATCATGTCGGGCATCTCCATCTCTTGCAGCGCGCGGGCCACGGCCCGCACCAGCTCGCGGCCGTGTCCGCGCCGCTGCGCGCTGTCCAGGACGTAGAGCGCATACAGCTCGCCCTCGAAACCGTTTTCCCCCGCGCGCTCACGTCCGCCTGACGCAAAGCCGACCACCCCTTCGGGCAGGTCGACCACGAAGACGCGGCTCGAACCCTCGCCGATCACGCGTCTCCAGCGTTCCGCGTAGTGCTCCTCGCTCAGCGAGGCCAGGAAGTCATCGGGCAGGAGGCCGCGATATGTCGTGCGCCAGGTGGCAACGTGGACATCGGCGATTCCCGCTGCGTCGTCGAGCGTGGCTGGTCGAACCATCTGAGTCCACAATCTATCGCGCTATGGACACGGTCTCCGAGGAGCGGCTTAGCCGGCGAGGCCGGCGCGCGCTTCCACCGATGGTGCTGGCGCTGGTCGTGATCGCGGGAACGAGCATCGCCTACCTGCACCCGTCCCTGCCTTCGCTCCCGAAACCGCCAATCGTCAAGGCGCCCGGACCGCCGCTCCTCCCCGAGCAATACCTCGCCGCGTACGAGTTCCTGACGCCGGCTGTTGGGTGGGCGCTGGTGGAGGAGGGGACCACCACCGCACCGCAGTTCTGGGTCTTCAAGACCACGGACGCGGCCAGGCACTGGCAGCGGCAGTTTGCCGGCTCAGCGAGCTCACCGACCGCGGGTCCACTGAAAATTCAGTTCTTCGATCAAAACAACGGGCTCATCGCATTGGGTGGAACTGGAGCGGTTTACCGCACGCACGATGGCGGCGTCCATTGGACTGCCGTGACCATGCCGGCGTATTCATATTCCTCTCTGTACTTCTCGGATCGGCTCCACGGCTGGGTTCTGGGTACGGTTCTCTCGCCCGATCCCAGAACCTTCGACACCAGTCTTTTCTCGACCTCTGACGCTGGTGACCATTGGGTCGCGCTACCGCAACCTCCCGCCTGGCAGTTTCCAGGCAAGGGTGGGTTCAACACCTTTGCTTTTCGCGGGCCCAATGAAGGGTGGATAGGCGGAGGCACCGCCAACCAGGCCACTGTCTATTCGACGATCGATGGAGGCACTACCTGGCAACCACATCCGCTGCCTGTAACGTCGGCCAAGGGAGGGTTCTCGGACGGAGTCCCGCCGCTGTTGGGGACCAATGTTTACCTGCTGCCCGGATCCGGTGTCCTCGCGATCGCGGTCGATCAGAACGCCAGCCCCGTGGGATTAACCTCGTTTGACGGCGGGAGCACGTGGCGGCGCCTGCCCCCGCCGCCAGGAGAGACCAGCTACGGCGACTTCATCTTCCAGGACACCTTCCACTGGTGGGCGATGCGCTACGGAACCCTGTTCAAGTCATCCGATGCGGGGCAGACATGGAAGGAGGTTTCGCAGCAGCTGGACGAGTGGGATTACGTGCCCCAGCTGGTCGACGCAAAGCACGCCTGGGCTCAGATGACGGTCGTGTTTCCCCGCGCGAACCCCCCTCAAGGCACGGGCCTGGCCACCACCGCAGACGGAGGCATCCACTGGACTCCCGTCAACGTGCCCAAACCGTCCTAAGCTGACCCACAGGCGTGGAGCTCGAAGAACGCGAATCCGACTACGAACCACCGGTTGAGCCGGCTCGTGCGAGACGAGCGGTCAGCCTGATCGTCGTCTCACTGCTCGTGATCGCCGTCAGCGCTGGCGCCTACGTGGTGCCGTCGCTCACCTCATCGGCCGCCCCAACCCCACTGACTGCGCCTGCCGCCTATCAGCTCGCGTCTGTCGACTTCGTGAGCCCGACCACGGGCTGGTTCGCTGCGACGTTCGACTCGGGTCGCTTCGTGCTCATGCATACGACCGATGCGGGCAATCACTGGGCGCGCCAGCTTGGCGCCGACGTCGCAAGGGCCGGTGTGTACGTCAATTTCTTCAATTCGACCGAAGGCGTGGTGGTGGTGCTGGGATCGCAGTCGGTGATCTATCGCACGATCGACGGCGGGCGCAGGTGGTCCGCGAAACCGATCCTCAACGGCGTCGCCTATTTGACCTCGGTGTCGTCCGTGTCGTTTGTCGACGCACTTCATGGCTGGCTCCTCCTGAGCACTCCGACCGTTAGAAGTGGAGCCGAGCTGGCCCGGACAAACGACGGGGGCGCCACGTGGTCCAATCTCGGGTCCCCGGTGGTGGGGAGTGACGAGGTATATCGGGTCCATTTCACCGCCCCACAAGTTGGTTGGTTGGACACATTGTCGGCACGGCCCTACGCCTACAAGAGCGTCGACGGCGGAGCGAATTGGCAAGAGGTTCCGCTGCCCGGGCCGAGTGGCGGATGGCCGAAAACGGGCCAGTTCTTCGTCGGCGCCCAAGCGACCCAAGGAATCGGCGTGATCGCGACCGTGGCAAACTTCGCGCCGACTTTCGGCCGCTCAGGTATCGGCGCCAGCGTGGTCGCGTATCCGCCGCTGACCGTGCGGACCTTCGACGGTGGAGTGCCCGTTTACTACATCTACGCGACGGTGACCGACACGATCCCGAAAGCCGACATCGCGACGATCGATTCCAAAAGCAGGAACGGGTCGTCGACCCAGGTCCAGGCGCCCAACCAGGTCCAGCTCGGCTCGCTGGACGGCGGGACCCGCTGGACCTTCATCGCGCCTCCAACCGCGACGGGAGCGATCGGCTACTCCGACGCCCAGAACTGGTGGTGGATCGGCTCGGGCGCCTGGTCGACGAGCTCAAACGGCGGAACGACCTGGACGCCGTCCCGCAACATCGGGGTGCCGCAGCCCCTCCCGGGCTCCCTCCAGGTCCTGGATGCTCACCATGCATGGTTCGGCGCGATGGCGGGGACAAGGGCCGTGCTCTTGAACACAAGCGACGGCGGTACCCACTGGCAGATGACGGTCCTGCCGGCCGTCAAAGACGCTGCCTGACGAGTCCCGTCAGGAGCCGAGCTCGCGGTGTAGCTCGATCACCTGATCGATCGGCTGATAGCCCATTTCTGCGTTGAGATGAAGGATGGCAGCGTTCTCGCCATCGTTGCTGGTGCGGATTCGCTCTGCCCCAAGCGCAATCGCCTGCGCAATCGTCTGGTACTTCAATGCGCGTGCGATGCCAAGTCCTCGGGCACGCCGCGCGGTGCCGGTGTGCCAGGTGAAAGGCACACCTTGCACGGGCGGGTAGCCAATCATCGAAATTCCCAGGACCGCGTCGCCGCGCTTCGCGAGCCAGACTCGATCCTCACGATTGCTCGGGTAGTCGAACCAGATCCTGCGCCATTCCTCAAGTGGCAAGATGCGGATCGGCACCGTGGTGGGGATGTCACGCTCGGACTCGGTCGCGAGGTCATAGACCTTCTCGATCGCGCCCGGGTCTCGGTCGAGTGTGACCAGCTCTACACCCAAATCATTCATGCGCGCGTGCGAGCGCTCGGCCCCGGCCAGCAGCTGTGAACGATGAGAGACGAGGTCGAGCTCCCAGTTCCTCTCGCGCCGCACCTCGGTGTAGCCGAGTCGCCCGTATAGCGCGACCTCGACACTGAAGCGCTCGCGGACTCGAGCCACGCCGGTCACCATTCCTTCAGCTCGCTGCCAATCTTCCGCAGCGCCGACCAGTTGGAGGAATCGATCGTCGGTCCAGTGCTCCGATGGAAGAACAGGCCGTATCCACCCGAAGCGGCCCTCACCCTCCATCCACGGCCCGTGTCCGGCCGCGAAGTACCCGATCGCCGAACCGCGCACCGTACCCAGCATGCGAACGATCTTCTCGCCTGCCGGCGGGCTCAACCAGGAAAATCGAACCAGCGTCGGGTCGGGTGGCTCGTCGGGATCGTGCGCAGTTGCGAGGTCGACGATGGTCGGGAGGTCGTCGATTGTCGCCAACGCGAGCTGCAGGTCAGCCACGGTCGCGCGCCGGCCGATCAGGCCTTCACGTAGGCGATCACTGCACGCGCCTCGGCTACGATCGGTCCTCCATCCTGCTCGACGGTGGCCTCGCAGAATGCGAGGCGGCGCGTGCGGTGGCGCACGGTGGCGCGAGCGAGCAGCCGGCCAGGCTTCGCAGGTCGGAGGAAATCGACCTTGAGGTCTGCGGTGACGGTCGTCTCGCCCTCATCCGCCATTGTGAAAGCCACAGAAGCGAGCGCCTCGTCGGCGAGGGTCGCGACCGCGCCTCCGTGGATGATCGTGCCCCGAGAGGTGGGAAACCCATGTGACTCGCCGGTCATGTTCCCTTCGAGCACCAGTCTGCCGTGGGCGACCTCGACGATTCGCGTCCCAATGTTGGCGACCATCCCCGTCGTCGCCCATTCACGGTAAAGCTCGGGGAGCGCCCTGACTCCGTAATGCTCGTCGGTCATTCGAGGTTCCGGTGCAGCTCGATCAGCGGCATGACTAGCCGGTATCCCATCTCTTCGTTGATATGAAGGATCGGCGCGTTGGCGCCGTCGTTGGCGGTTCGCACTCGCCCGTGCCCCAGCTCGATCGCCTGCGCGAGCGTTTCGTATTTCAGCGCGCGCGCGATTCCGCGGCCCCGTACCTCCCTGCTCGTTGCGGTGAACCCTGTCCAGGGCAGGCCGCGAACCGGCGGAAACTGCACGTAGGAGAGACCGACGATGGCTTCTCCTTCGCGTGCGATCCAGAAATGATCCTCGCGGACGGCGGGGTCGTCGAACGTGGCCTGCATCCACTCGTCAAACGGCTGCCTGACGACGGGCATCGTGCTCGGGATGTCCTGCTCGGAGGCGGACATCATTTCGTACAGTTTCGTAAGACGGTCCGGATCCTTGTCATCGCCGATGGTGATCAGCGTCACGCCTTGCGCGTCCATCAGTCGTCGCTGTTGCGCAGCAGCTGCGAGCAGCTCGTCACGATGGGCGACCAGGTCGAGCTCCGAGAAGTTCTGCCGGCGAACCTCTCGATAGCCAATGACTTCTAAGGCTTCGAGCTCGTGCCTGAAGTCTCCGCGAACCCTCGCCACTGCGATAGCGGCGCCTTCGGAGCGCAGCCATTCCTCGCCTTTGCCGATCAAGCGCGAAAAGTCGGATTCCGACCAGACGTCCGAGCGGAGCACCACCCGGACGGTGCCGAATCGCTCGGGAGTTCCCTCCCAGCGCTCGTGGCCCGCGCTGACGAAGGCTACAGCCGCTCCCTCGCGCACGGCCACGAGTCGCGTGACGACCTGGCTCAGCGAACCACCCGTCCACCAGAAACGCAGGACCTGGGGGTCGCGCGGGTCCTCCGGGTCGCGTGCTGCCTCCAGGTCGGCGACGATCTCGGCGTCGTCCAGGGTCGCGTGCCTGAGGTCGAGTTCGAGCTTGTGGGTTGCGGGCATCCCTCGGGAGAAGGTTAATCTCTGCCCGTTGATTGCTCGACAGGGCCGGAGCTTCCCCGGCATGAGATCACGCCGGGCCACGCACCGCCTTGCGGTTTCTCCCGTGTGCTGGGGGATTAGCGACGTACCCGGATGGGGGCACCAGCTGACGCCGGAGCGCGTGCTCTCCGAAGCGGTTGCGGTGGGCGAGGGCGCCATCACCGCGGGACCACCAGGATTTCTTCCAGACCGCAGCGACCAGGCCAAGCCGCTGCTCAGGCGCCACCGGCTGACCCTGGTCGCGGGACAGGTCGACGCGATTCTTCACCACCACGACATCCGCGCCTCCGAGCTCGCGCACATCGACGGCCACGCCCAATGGCTTTCCGCTCTCGGCGCCGAGACGCTTGTGCTGTCTGCCATCCCGCAACGTTCGGGAGGCGCGCACCAAGGCATCGTGCTTTCCAATGCGGAGTGGGCGCACCTCCTCCACTCGATCGGCTCCGTGCAGCACGTCTGCTCACGACACAGGTTGCGCCTTGCGGTCCAGCCGCGATTTGGCAGCACGATCCAGGGGCCCGACGACATCGAGCGCTTGCTGGTCGGCTCAGAGGCCGGCGTGTGCCTAGACCTCGGCCACCTCGTGCTGGCCGGGGCGGACCCGATCGACATCCTCGAGCTCGCCGGGGGGCGGATCCACCACGTGCAGCTCAACGACCTCGACCCCGACCTGACCGCGCAGGTGCGCGACCACGCTGCCGACTATGCGGACGCGGTGAGCATGGGTCTGTTCAAGCCGCTGGGTGAGGGAAACGCACACGTGGATCGGGTCGTTGAGGCCCTGCGGAGCTCGGACTACCGCGGCTGGTACATCGTCCGGCAGGAAACCAGGCTCGCCTCTGCCGACGAGCGGCCCTTGGGCCGTGTGAGCCGCTCCCTGGAGTACCTGCTTCCCCTGCTCTCCTAGGGAGCCACGTAGGCGTGCCAGACGGACGAGTCCTCGCTAGGACGCTCTTCGTCGATGTCACCGAACTCATGCCTGGCCCATTGCCTAGTTGCTTCCGCCGCTCGGGTTCGCGTGGCCTGGTCCACGTTCCAGCAGCCAGACCAATAGCCGGCTTCGAGGTTGTTGATCAGCATGCCGATGCTCGACGAACCATCGACGTGGAGTTCTGGCAGCGTGCGCACAACTGCACCGCGAGACTGCATGTGGTAGTCGAGCTCCTCGATCCGATCGATGCCGGGCGGCCATGGCCCCGTGCCAGACTCGACGATGAAATGCTGGCGGACGGTGCCCTCCCAGCTATGGGGCGGCCGGCCCCGGCGTGACGCGAGTAGCACGCCGCCAGGTCGCAGCACTCTGAACAGCTCATCCAGGGCGACAACCCATCCCGGGATGAGGTGCAGCACATGCGAAGCGATCGCCGAAGAGAAGGCGTGGTCCTCGAAGGGCAGTCGCGTCGCGTCGGCTATGCCGATCGAAGGCGTCGTCCCGCCTGCATTTACTACCAGCCGCCGCAGCATTTCGCGCGAGATGTCGACACCGACGATGGACACGCCCGCACGGGCTAACGGCAGCGCGATGCGACCCGTGCCCACCCCTATCTCCAGGCATCGACCCTGGGGCGGAATCTCGGCGAGAAGCATGGGAATCAGGCGCGCCATCAGCGATTCCGGGAGGGCGCGGGTGCGGTCGTAGTAGTCCGCAGCGCGGTCGAAGGAGACCGAGTCGCTCAGATTCGCCGTCCTGTCGCAGCCCAGTAAGGCTCTCGGATGGTTCGCTTCAGCAGCTTGCCGGCGGCGTCGCGAGGGAGCTCTTCGATGAAGTCGACCGATCGCGGCTTCTTGTAGCTCGCGAGCCGGTCGGCGCAGAACGCGATCAGCTCTTCACCGGTCGCTGTCGCGCCCGGTCGCAGCTGCACGACAGCCTTGACCGATTCGCCCCACTGCTCGTCTGGCACCCCGATCACGGCCGCGTCCATCACCGCCGGATGCGCGTGCAGCACGGCCTCGATCTCGGCGGGGTAGATGTTGACGCCGCCCGAGATGACCATGTCGATGCGCCGGTCGCAGATGAAGTAATAGCCCTTCGCGTCTCGATAGGCGATGTCGCCCACCGAGAAGAATCCGTCGTGCAGGCTCGTCCCGGTAGCTTCCGGCCGGTTGTAGTACTCGGCCTGCCAGGCGTTGCGGACCATGAGCTGGCCGGGTTGGCCGTCAGGGACGTCATGACCGTCCTCCCCCACCAACCGGATCTCGTGGCCCGGGACCGCGGTCCCGCACGACCCGGGCTTGCGCAGCTGGTCCTCGGGCCTCAGGACCGTGTTGATGCCCGTCTCGGTGGCTCCATAGAACTCCCAGAGAACCTGGCCGAAGGCGGCCTCGCCCCGAACCTTCAGCTCGTACGGGCACGGCGCCGCGCCGAGGAAGATGCCGCGCAGCGACGACGTGTCACGCGGCCTCGCTGGCTGGGCCTCGACCAGGCGCTGGAGAAGGGTCGGAGCCATGAACACGGTGGTAATGCGGTGTCGCTCGATGAGGTCGAGCGCTTGATCTGCATCGAACTTAGGCTGCACCACCACGGTCGCGCCCAGTGCCTGGTGGAGCGCGCTGAAGAACGAGACGGCGCTGTGGTAGCCCGGCCCGCAGAGGAGGTGTACGTCCGACTGGCTCAGCTCGAAGGTGGAGATCATCTGCAGCACGTTTGCCACGCTGACCCCATTCGGTCGCCACGCTCCTTTTGGATGTCCAGTGGTGCCGGAGGTGTAGATCATCGATGCGGCCAGCCCATCTCCGACCGTTCCCGTCATAGGCGTGTCAGGCGCGGCGTCCATCAGGGTGCGGTAAGAGCTCCACCCAGGCAGCACTCGGTCGCCGATGGCGATCAGCCGCCGCTCACCGGTCACGCCAGGGAGCGCCGCAGCCACCGCCTCGACGTGCTCGGGTCCAGCGACGACGACTTTGGCTCCCGAGTCATTGAGGACGTAGGCGATCTCCGGTCCGCGCAGCCGGTAGTTGACCGGCACCCCGACCATGCCCATCCGCCGCAGGCCGTTTCCGATCTCAAAGCCTTCGACGGAGTTGAACGACATGACGGCGATCCGGTCACCAGCGCCACATCCAAGGCTCTCGAAGACATGGGAGGCCCGGTTCGCCCTTCGATCGAGCGAGGCAAAGTCCAGGACGGTGTCCCCGAGGATCACCGCCGCCTTGGCCGGGAGGGATTTGGCATGGCTCGCCAGGAAGTCGATTTCCGCCACAGGCCAATCCTAGGCGCGGCGAAGCGGAGCCGAGCTCGGGCCTAGTGAGTGGGCGTCCCGGTCGGCTTCGCCGTTGGCGTCGTGGTCGGAGCCGATGCGCTGCAGAGTGCGTTCGACCCAAGGCCGAATGTGGACGCCGCGGGCGCGACGCTGCCGGTGACCACGACCCTGTAGCGGAAGCATCCACCCATGAGCTGCCAGGTGGAGGACGGCGCCCAGTGGTGAAAGACGACGCCCGCGACCAGCGGCGGATATTGAGAGAGGATGGCGGGAGTCGCATCCGCTATCGAGGAGATTGGCGACGGCTTGGTGGAATCGAACTGCCAGAGGTAGATCTTGGTCGCCGGACGGGCAGCCGGCGTATCGGCCGCCGCGGGCAGCATGGTGGCCATGAGAAGCGCATCCACCATCGCCTGCGGTCCGGGACCTGGCTTGAGCATGGCCGCGGTCTTGCTCGCCATGGGAGCGGACCAGTCAGCTCCGATCACGTTGCCGCCCGTCAGGTACCTCTTGAGCGGAGCGGTGCCATCCGCGCCCGACGCTGAGTACAGCTGAAGCTCGCCGCTCACCGCCAGGGCGAGCTGCTTGGCATCCGGGCTCCAGGAGATGTCGTCGACGTGGGGCAGGCTGGAGTTGATCCGTCGCGGTGCGCTCGTGGCGCTGGACGGCGCCGGTGATGGATGCGGCGAAGCCGTGGTTGTGGTGCCCGCGCTTGCGCTCGCGCTCGGCGAGGCCAGCGGGATGCCCGAGTTGATGGATTCGATTACGGCGCCGTGGTCGGGGAGCGAGACCGCTGCCTGGGCGCCGTCTGGCGAGATGGCGATCGGACCGTCGTCCGGTCCAAGGCTCAGTGGAAAGGGATTGAGAACCCCGGCATCGGCATTGAGCCAGTACCACGTGCCTGTGCCAAACTCGCGAACCGCTATCAGGCCCGAGTCGCCGGGGGCTGCGCCCTCGGTGAAGAACGCCGCCTGGGCCGGCGGCCTGGCGAGCACCTTCAGCGGGCCAAGAGGCTGTGTCAGGTCAAGCGCGTCCACCTCGTAGCTCGCACAGCAGCCGACGCTTAGCGCGAGGTAATGAGCGCTGGCGACGAGCCCGATCGGGCCCTCGCTTTGCAAGTCCTGCGAAGCCGCCAGCGGCTCGATCGCCCCGGTGAACGGGTCGGCGCGGAACAGCCAGTCGTAGGGCACGACGCCCGTGGTCGTGCGCCTTTCCGCCGGCCGGTCGTCGTGGATCGTGAAGTAGAGCACCGGGTATGTCAGGCCGGGTGCGGGTCCCCACACCGGTCCCGCGACTCGGAACGCGGCGCCCGGCGGCATCGGGGCGACGATGGTGGACTTTCCGGTCGCCGGGTCGAGCACTCCTACACCCTGGTCTGCGACGTAGCCGATCAATCCCTGGGTGAGGCCGCCCGTGAGGGGCGAGGGCGAGCTGACCGCCGCGGATCCGCCGCCGCAAGCTGCCATCGCGATTGCGACGACGCATCCCACGACCAGGTTCCGAAAGTGGAAGTTGCGCACGTAAGCTGCCGATGTTATCGACACCCACCCGGCTCGCGCAGGGCGCGGGAAACGAGCTGGCCTATGGTGCACCTATGTCGTTACGCGCTTCGGGCCCGGTTCGTTACGTCCTTGAGATGAGATCCCTACTCCTCGTGAGCGCCGCCGCCCTGCTGATTGCCGGCTGCGGCAGCGCCGGCACAGGTTCAGGGCCGAGCCCCTCCCCAAGCACCGGTTCCAACCTGAATTTCGACGCGACCGTGACCGAGACGACCAGGGCGGCCTCGATCCGCGTGGGCCAGAAACTCGAGGTGGTGCTTCATGCGGGCAGCGGCATGGCCAACTGGACCCAGCCAAAGTCGAGCGACGAGTCGATCCTGACGCCGGTGGTCAACCCGGCCGCGACCGCGGTGCGGGGAGCGACGCTTGCGGCATTCGAGGCCAAGGCTACCGGCCAGGTGGATATCACCGCGTACGCGTCGCCGGTGTGCCCGTCGGGTCAAGCCTGCCCGATGTATGTGATGGTCTTCTCGGCGCGGGTGACTATCACGCCCTAGGCGCGATCAGCCCGCGGCGCGAATCGCTGAGGCGATGGTTTCCAGCTGGGCCCGGCTGGGCAGATCCTTGTAGCTGTCGGGGAAGGTCAGCCCGAAACCGTCCTGCGGGTAACGAGGAATGACGTGGACGTGGAAGTGGGGAATGTCCTGAAAGGCTGTCTCGCCGTCGGCCACGAACAGGTTGACGCCCGTTGCGCCCAGCGTGCTGCGCACGACTGACGAGAGCTTGCGCGCGACGCGGAAGGTGCGCATGGCGACGGTTTCATTGACGTCGGCCATCAGAACCGCATGCTCGCGCGGCACTACGAGCATGTGGCCGTGCGTGATCGGTTGTTTGTCCATGAATGCGACCACGGTGTCGTCCTGGTACGTGAAGTTGGCGGGCTCGTTACCGCGCAGGATCTCGCAAAAGACGCACTGGTCGCCCAATTTCGGTAGCGCGAAGCTTAAGGGAGCGTGAATCTATTCAGCGTCGGTTGACGATTCGATCGGCGCCGCGGCCGGGGCAGCGGCACCATTGGTCGCCGGCGCGGTCTCGGCCTCCGTAGCGTCAGGCAAAGGCTCTGTGCCGTTGGTCGTGAGAGCCGCCTCGCCGTTCAGTCCCACGCCCTCGCCGGGGCGCTGGCCGCGCCGTCGCCGGCGGGTGCGCCGGTCGCCGCGATGCGGTCGCGACAGCCGCTGGACCTGGGAGCGGATCCCGACACGCTGGCAGGCTGTAACCACAGCGCCTACGCCGGCGACGAGGCCTTCTTCCTTGCAGTGCTCGAACAGCGGGCCAAACAGCTCGGGTGCGCCACCGATCACGGTCTTGGAGTCGCCGACGATGACGAGCAGCTTCTTCGCGCGCGAGATTGCGACGTTCACGCGGTTCGGGTCGTTGAGGAAGCCGATCGCTGCGCGGTCGTTCGACCTCACCAGGGAGAGGATCACGGCGTCCGACTCGCGGCCTTCGAAGGCGTCGACCGACTCGATGTCCTCCGGCGGGACGATGCCCTTGAGCGCCGACGACAGCCGGTTGACCTGCGACGCATACATCGCGATCACCGCGAGCTTGGCCTTGCGCACGCGCCGACGGATGATCGATGTGATGTCCTTGCAGAGTGCCACCTCGAACTCGTTCGCGACCGATCTTTGCGCGTCGCGATATTCGTCCTGCGCGCCGGTGTCGACCCAGACCAGCTCACGGTCAAACGGCCAGGGCAGCGGCATGCGCGGATGTGGGGCATCGTGGACCAGCTTGCCCTCGTAAAAGAGGTCTGATACCACGCGACCGATCGGCTCGCGCATGCGGTACTGGCGGGGCAGCATGATCTTGGAGCTCGCCGGGACCCCGTCCCAGATCCAGCCGTAGAAGCTGTCGTCTCGGACCAGCTCGTCGAGCGGCTGCTCGATCTTGAAGGTGGACGCGGCCTCCTCCATGACGGGGGGCAGCTGCTTGAGGTCGCCGATCATGACCCAGCGCTTGGCGAGCGGCATGAGGGCGAGCGCCTCATTGGCGCGCACCTTGTTGGCCTCGTCCAGGATCAGCCAATCGAAGACCTTGAAGCGAAGGCGCGAGTCGATGGCGAGCCGGTTGCAGGTGCCGGCAACCAGGTTGTATGGCTCGAGGTCGTCGCTCTCGACGAGAGTTGGCCGCAACCGGCGGGGCACCTTGCCCGGCTCGGCGATGCGCGCCTGCCGTACGTGAGAGAAGCCGAGGAGCCGCTCCTGTCCGGTGTCGACGGCGTCGTTGGAGTGCGAGGACATGAGGATCGACGCGTCGGGGTTGCGGCCCAGGATGCGCCGGATGGACTCGACGATGGCCGTCGTCTTGCCGGTTCCGGGCGGGCCCTGGATGAGGTACATCTGGCCGGGCCGCATGCCCATGACGCGGGCGACCGCCTCGGCCTGCTCCTCGTTCGGGTCGGGCAGGTGGTGGGCCTTCTTGCCGTCGAGGGGCACCCGTGGCGGGCTGCCAAGCCAGCCGGTGTCGGCCAGCTCGGCGGCCAGGGCGCCCGTGCGCGGGCTGCCGATCTGCAGCTGCCGGATGACGGAGCGCTGCGCTTCGAACATCTCGACGCTCGCCGTCGGCAGGATGATCCCCTCGTCCGGGAGTGGGTCGTAGCGCCGGAAGCTCACCCACAGGTTCGATCCCTGGATGCGGTCGAGCGACATGCCCCGGTACTCAGGGAAGCCGGCCGACCGGACGGTCAGGGAGTCGATGCCGCGGTAGATACGCCCCTCGGCGTCGTCGACCAGGTGGAGGACCGCCCGCACGTACTCGCCGCCGCGCATGTCCTCGCCGCACTCGGGGCAGTGGATGCCGTTGGAGGTCGGAACCTCGGCCTCGCACTTCGGGCACTCCATCCACTGCTCGGTCGCCTCGTAGCGTCGGACCGCTGCTTCGGCGAGCTTCTCGCGGTAGTCGCGCAGGTGCTCGATGAAGCGCATCGTCGAGTCGAGGATCGGCAGGGTCTTGGCCTGCTCCCGCAGGGTCAGCGCGGTGAATCCTTCGAGGTCGCCGTCCCACTCCTTGACCACGTGCAGCTCCTGGTAGCGGAGCCGCAGCCGGTTCTTCTCCATCTCGTAGTCGCCGTCCAGGTCCTGCCAGTCGGTGATCTCGAGCGCCAGGCCCATGGGAGTGCGTCCGAGCTTGCCCGTGAGGAGCGTCGTGCTGACCTGCCCGGTGAACTCGAGCGGCTTCTCGGGTTTGACGATGGTGTAGATGCCGTCGATGATCCGCTGGTCCTCGAGCACCTGGCGCAACAGCTCGGTGCCGCCGGCGGCTTCGAGGGCCAGCACCTTGGCGGCGGCCGGGGTGCCGGGGCGCACGCGGATGCCGAGCCTTCCTGTCTGGATCTCCTCGCCTGGAATGTCGGGATTCCAGAGGGGGAGGACGTCCCCGGGGTTGGGCGTGCTCATATCAGGTAGACCTGTGTGTCCATACGCGGGTGGAGCGTGAAATGGGGATCAACTGAGTTCAAAAAGGGGTCCGCAGGCGGGACCAAGCACCCCAATGGGCAGGGCCTACGTTATCACACGCCCACTCTGTAGCAAGATTGCTAACGCGATGTGGAAGAACCGCCTCAAACCCTATGACCTCCTGAGCAAGGAGGAGGAGGAGGCGATCCACGAGCAGGCGATGACGATCCTGGAAGAGATCGGCGTCGACTTCCTGCACGAGAGGGCCCGCGACATCTTCCAGAAAGCGGGCATGCGCATCGACGACAACAGGGTCCGGTTCGACCGCGCCTTCGTCATGGAGCAGGTTGGCAAAGCTCCGGAGACCTTTCCGTTGCAGGCCCGCAACCCTGCGCGTTCGGTCGTGCTGGGAGGGGACAACGTCGTAACCGCACCGGTCTACGGTCCGCCCTTTATCACCGACCTCGAGCGGGGCCGCCGTGGCGCGACCATCGAAGACTTCAACAACTTCGACAAGATGGCCCAGGCCATCGAGCAGATCCACTGCGCTGGTGGCACCACGGTCGAGCCGGAGGACCTGCCGCTCGGGACTCGCCACCTGGACATGGTCTACTCCCACATGCGCTGGACCGACAAGCCGTTCATGGGCAGCGTCATCTCATCCGAAAATGCGCGCGACACGATCGCGATGGCGGCGATCGTCTTCGGCGGCCGGGAGAAGCTCGAGAAGACACCCGCCATCATCAGCCTGATCAACGTCAACAGCCCGCTGCGCTACGACGACCG
>DAITQH010000008.1:18669-40351 GCA_036833175.1 Candidatus Dormiibacterota bacterium | reverse complement strand
CGCGCGCTATCCTGGCCCGCTCCCGCGCCACCGCATCTTCAACCGCCTGGTGCGCGAAGCCCTCTGCGGTCGATCTGACATTTTCTTGCGCCTCGGTCATCGAACGCCCGCGCGCCGCCTGGCGTAGGACTGCAGCAGCGCGACAGCCAGCGGATGGCGCGCCAGGCGCAAGAAGCGGCGGTACGGAATCCACAACCGCCTGGCTTCCTCGACGGCCGCCCGCAGCCGCGCGAGGTCGGCTTCGATCAATCCTCGTCTGGCCTCGATCTGTTCCGACAGGGCGCGAGACTTCTTCGCGATCGAAATGGTCCAAAGGGCCGCAACGGTTCCCTCGATCACGATCGCGACGACACTGGCGACGAGCAGCCAGACTCCGATAGTGGTCAACACGGGACTACTCCTTCGCGTCCTCGTCTTCGATGGCGGCCACGGGCGCGATCGCGACGATCTGGTCGTCGGGGGCGATGCGCATCACGATCACACCTTGCGTCTGGCGCCCGATCTGCGAGATGGCCCCCACCTGCGTGCGCAGCACCATGCCGCTCGCGCTGATGACGAGAACCTCCTCTTCGGGGTCGCTCACCACACGCATCGCGGTGAGCTTTCCCACGCGATCGGTGACTTTGAGCGTGAACACACCCTGGCCGGCCCTGTGGTGCATCGGGTACTCCGAAACCGGCGTTCGCTTGCCATAACCGCGTTGCGTGATGACGAGCAGGTCGCCGCCCGGGGTCGCCGTGGCCATGCCCGCGACCGCGTCGTCCTTGCCGAGCTTGATGCCGATCACGCCTTGCGTGTCACGGCCCATCGCGCGGACCTCCGTCTCGCTGAAGCGAATCGCCTTGCCCAGCTCGGTCGCGATCAAGATCTCGTCTGAGCCCGAGGTCGGAGTCACCCAGTCCAGCTCGTCGCCCTCCTGCAGATTGATTGCGATCAACCCGTTGCGCCGCACGTTGGAGTACTCGGCGAGGGCCGTCTTCTTGATGTATCCGTTCTTCGTGACCATGAGCATGTAGCGCGCCTCCGCCTCCGACTCCGGCCGGACGAAGACCGCCGTGATCCGTTCGTTCGAATCGATGTCGATCAGGTTGTTGACCGGCACGCCTTTGGCCTGCCGCTCACGCTCGGGCACCTCATGGACGCGGAGCTGGAACACGCGCCCGCTCTGGGTGAAGAAGAGCATCGAGGCGTGGGTATGCGTCGTCAGCAGGTGCAGCGCGTAATCCTCTTCACGCGTGCCGCTCGGCGCGTCGCTTCCCGCGGTCGGCTTCGCTCCCTTCAACCCCACGCCGCCACGCTTCTGCGCGCGGAAGACGCGCAGCGGCTGGCGCTTGACGTAGCCGCGGTGCGTCAGCGTGACGACAACGTCTTCTTTGGGAACGAGGTCCTCGGCCGAGAGCTCGGACGCTTCCTGGTCGGTGATCTCGGTCCGGCGCTCGTCGCCGTACTTCTTGGACAGATCGTCCATCTCCTCCCTGATCAACAGGCGGACCTTCTGGTCGCTGGCGAGGATCGATTCCAGGTAGGCGATGGTCTTGATGACCTCCTCGTACTCGGCGTCGATCTTGCCGCGCTCGAGCCGAGTCAGGCGGCTCAGGGTCAGGGCGAGCACGGCTTTCGCTTGTCGCTCGCTGAGGCCGAACTTCGCCTGCAGCTCGGTCGACGCGATGTCGGGGTCCGCGGCCGCGCGGATGGTCTTGATGACCTCATCGAGGTGGTCGAGACAGATCTTCAGGCCTTCGAGAATGTGCGCCCGCTCCTGCGCCTTCTCGAGATCGAATCGGGTGCGCCGGAGGATGACGTTGCGGCGGTGGTCGATGAAGAGCTGCAGCGCCTGTTTGAGGCTCAGGATGGCGGGACGGCCGTCGACGATCGCAAGCATGATCACGCCGAAGGTCGTCTGCAGCGTGGTGTGCTTGTAGAGGTTGTTCAACACGGTGAACACCCGAGCATCACGCTTGAGCTCGATGACGATCCGCATGCCGTCGCGGTCGGACTCGTCGCGCAAGTCGGCGATCCCTTCGAGCTTCCGGTCTGACACCAGCTCAGCGATCTTCGCCACGAGAGTGGCCTTGTTGACCGCATACGGAAGCTCATCGATGATGATCCGCTCGCGGCCGTTAGGCGCCTGCTCGAAGGTGTGTCGAGCCTGAACGATGATGCGGCCGTGACCGGTGGCGTACGCAGCTTTGATGCCGGCCGTCCCCATGATCTTTCCGCCGGTCGGAAAGTCGGGGCCCTTGACGAAGCTCATCAGGTCCTCGCCGGTTGCTTCGGGATTCTCCACCAGGTGCTTGACCGCGCCGGCAATCTCGCGCAGGTTGTGCGGCGGGATGTTGGTCGTCATTCCGACTGCGATGCCACTTGCACCGTTGACCAGCAGGTTCGGCAGGCGCGCAGGCAGCACGTCCGGCTGCTCTTCGGTTCCGTCGTAGTTCGGGACCATGTCTACGGTCTGCTTCTCGATGTCGTCCATCAGCTCGCCTGTGATGGCTGAGAGGCGTGCCTCCGTGTAACGCATCGCGGCCGGTGGATCGCCGTCGACGCTACCGAAGTTGCCCTGGCCGTCGATCAGCGGATAACGGAGCGAGAACGGTTGCGCCATTCGGACCAGCGCGTCGTAGACGGACTGGTCGCCGTGCGGGTGGTACAGCTTCAGCACGTCGCCGACAAACGCAGCGCACTTGCGATACCTGCTGCCGGACGTCGCGCCGGCGCGGTGCATCGCATAGAGGATGCGTCGCTGCACCGGCTTCAGCCCATCACGCACCTCGGGCAGCGCCCGGCTGATGATGACGGACATCGCGTACTCCATGTAGGAGGTCTGCATCTCCTCCTGGAGGCTCTTCGAGATGATGGTCCCGATGTTGTTTTCGTCAGTCACTGTTCTGTCGGATCACTCCTCGTACTTTTTCAGGACCACGACGGCGTTGTGGCCGCCAAAGCCGAAACCATTGGAGATGGCGATGCGCACCTCTTGACGCCGCGCCTGGTTGGGCACGTAGTCGAGGTCACACGCCGGGTCTGGGTTCTCATAGTTGATGGTCGGGTGAATGATGCCGCGATTGATGGTCATCAGCGTGGCGATCGCCTCCACTGCGCCGGCGGCGCCGAGCAGGTGGCCGATCATCGACTTCGTGCTGCTGATCGCGACCTTATATGCGTGGTCGCCGAGCGCGATCTTCAACGCCTTCGTCTCGCCGGCGTCGTTCAGCTGCGTCGACGTGCCGTGCGCGTTGACGTAGTCGACGTCCTTGGCCTCGATGCCCGCGTCCGTGAGCGCGAGCGTCACCGCGCGAGCCGGCGCCTCGCCGGTTTCATCCGGCGCGACCTGGTGAAAGGCGTCACAAGTCGTCGCGTAACCGAGCACCTCGCCGTAAATGCGAGCGCCACGTTTCACGGCGTGGTCCTCCGACTCGAGGACCAAGATCCCGGCGCCTTCGCCGGGCACGAACCCATCGCGGTCGCGATCGAACGGCCGGCTCGCCTTCTCCGGCGCGTGGTTGCGGGTCGAGAGTGCGCGTATGGCATTGAACGACGAGATTCCGACCTCGCACAGCGAAGCTTCGGAACCGCCTGCGAGCATCACGTCCGCATCGCCGTGCTGGATGATCCGCGATGCATCGCCGATGGTGTGCGTTGAAGCCGCGCAGGCGGTCGTCACCGTCGTGTTCGGCCCGCGCAGGTGGAATGCCATCGCCACCGACGCGGCGGCCATGTTCGGGATGATCATCGGCGCGTAGAGCGGATTCAGCCGGCCCTTCTGCGCGTACGAGATCGCGCCCTGGGTCATCTCGATGAAACCGCCGATACCGGTGCCCATGTCGACGCCCACTCGGAAGCTGTCTTCCTGCGAGAGGTCGAGCCCCGAGTCGGCAAGCGCCATCGTGGAAGCGGCGACGGCCATCTGTGAGAACCGCGCCATCCGCTGCGCGGCCTTGCGATCCATGAAGTCCTGGGGGTCGAACGAGGGCACCTCGCAGGCGAACTTCGTCGTCAGCTTCTCGGTCGGGTAGCCCTCCGCCAGGCGCGCAGTGCTCCGCCCTTCTATCAGCCCGTCCCAGTATTCCTCCACGTTCTTGCCGAGGGGGTTCACCGTCCCCATGCCCGTGACGACGACTCGCATTCGGCCGTTTCCCTTCACTTCGCCACCTCAGCCCGAATCTTACCGACGAGCTGATTTTGCACCGCATCGCGGGTGACCCGGATCGCGTTCATGATCGCCCGGGCGTCGGAACGTCCGTGAGCGACCACCACCACACCGTCGATTCCGAGCAGGGGAGCGCCTCCGAACTCGCGCCAGTCCACCCTCGCCCGCAGCTGACGCACGCCCGGCCGGATGAGCATGCCGCCGAGCTTTCCGCGCATTGTCTTGGGGATCTCGTCGCGCAGGTTGCGGAAGAGAAACTCAGCAGTGGCCTCGGCCATCTTGATCGCGACATTGCCGACAAAGCCATCCGCCACGATGACGTCGGCGCGCGCTCCGTAAATGTCCTTGGGCTCCACGTTGCCGACGAAACCGGGCAGCGATTTCATCCGGCGCGTGGCTTCCTTGACCCGCTCGTCGCCCTTCCCTTCCTCCTCACCGTTGCTGAGCAAGCCGACCCTCGGCTCGGCGCGACCGAGCATCTCGCGGGCGTAGACAGCGCCCATGAGCGCGAACTGCACGAGGTACTCGGGTTTTGAGTCGACGTTGGCGCCGACATCCAGGAAGTAGGCGAAGCCATTGCTCGTGGGAACGATGGAGCCCAACGCCGGACGCTCGATGCCTCTTATGCGTCCCTGGATGAACAGCGCGGCGGCCATGATGGCGCCGGAGTTTCCAGCCGATACCCAGCCGTCGGCGCGTCCTTCTTTGCACATCCGGGCGCACACGGATATCGACGAGTCCGGCTTCGCGCGCACGGCTTGCGCGGGATGCTCGCCCATCGCGATCACCTGCGTACAGGGAACGAGCCTCAGGCGCGGATGCGAGTCCATCAATGGCTGCACCGAGGCAGGCAAGCCGACCAACGAGATGTCGATCCCGTACTCGGTGGCGGCCTGTGCGGCTCCCTGCACGACCTGGGCCGGCGCGAAGTCGCCGCCCATGGCGTCGACTGCTATTCGCACTGTTACGACTCGCTAGATGTCGAGGTTGCGGACGCTCTTGGCGTGCGCCTGAATGTATTTCTTGCGAGGCTCCACGTCCGGACCCATCAACTTCTCGAACGTGTCGTTGACCGCCGCCGCGTCTTCGACGTTGACCTGCAGCAGAACGCGCGTGGCCGGGTTCATCGTCGTCTGCCACAGCTCTTCGGCGTTCATCTCACCAAGACCCTTCATGCGCGCCGACTCCGCGTTCTTGCCCAGCTGCCGGAGCGCCTTGTCGCGCTCGCCTTCGGAATGGCACCACACGACCTGCTTGCCTTTGAAGACCTTGAACAGCGGCGGCTGCGCCATGTACAGGTAGCCCTTGTCGATCACCGCGGGGAAGTAGCGATAGAAGAACGTGAGCAGCAGCGTGCGGATGTGGCTGCCATCGACGTCGGCGTCAGTCATCGTGATCACGCGGTGGTAGCGCATCTTCTCGACGTTGAAGTTGTCGCCGACGCCCGCGCCCATCGCGGTGATCAGGTTGCGGATCTCATCTGACGTGAGCACCTTGTCAAGACGCGCCTTCTCGACGTTGAGGATCTTGCCGCGCAACGGCAGGATGGCCTGGGTCCGCCGGTCGCGCCCGCCCTTCGCCGTGCCGCCGGCCGAATCACCCTCCACGATGTAGAGCTCGCAGAGCGCCGGATCCCGCTCCGAGCAGTCGGAAAGCTTGCCGGGCAGCGTGCTGGACTCGAGCAAGCTCTTGCGCTGCACCAGGTCGCGAGCCTTGCGCGCAGCCTCTCGAGCTCGTGCCGCGGTCAGCGATTTCTCGACGATGCGCCGCCCCTCCGACGGGTTTTCTTCGAGGTACTGCGTGAGGCCCTCGGTGAGGGCGATCGAGACGTGTCCCTGCACCTCGGCGTTGCCGAGCTTGCCCTTCGTCTGGCCTTCGAACTGCGGGTCGATGACCTTGACGCTGATCACCGCGGTCAGGCCTTCGCGCACGTCCTCTCCAGAGAGGTTGGGGTCCTGTTCCTTGAGAATCCCCGCCTTACGCGCATATCGGTTGAGCGCGTTGGTCAGAGCCGCTCGGAAACCGGTGAGATGCGTTCCGCCTTCGATCGTGTGAATCGTGTTGGCGAACGCGATCACGTTCTCGACAAAGGTGTCGTTGTACTGGAGGGCGATCTCGACCTGCGTGCCCTCGACCTCGCGATCGACGTAGAAGGGGACGTGGTTGACCACCTGCTTGTCACGGTTGAGAGCCCGCACGAAGGCAACCACTCCACCTTCGAAGTAGAAGGTGTTGGTGAAGCCGACGTTCTCGTCGGCCAGCGATATCTCGAGGCGCTTGTTGAGGTAGGCCATCTCGCGAAGCCGGCGCTGGATGATCTCCCGGTCGAACTTGGTCTCGGGGAAGATCTGGGGGTCCGGCCAGAACCGGACGATCGTCCCGGTGTGGTCGGTCTTGCCCACGACCTTGACCGAGGCCTTCGGCACTCCACGCTCGAACTCCATGTGGTGGACCTTTCCACCGCGGTGGACCCACACCTGTAGCTTTTCGCTGAGGAAGTTGACCGCCGAGACTCCCACGCCATGAAGACCTGACGACACCTTGTAGCCGCCGCCTCCGAACTTGCCACCTGCATTGAGGCGCGTGAGCACCAGCTCGAGGGCGGACACCCCCTCTTTCTTGTGGATGTCGACCGGGATGCCGCGACCGTTGTCCTCGACCTGGACGCTGCCATCGGCGTAGAGGGTGACGGTGATCTTGCTCGCGTAGCCGGCGAGGGCCTCGTCGACGGCGTTGTCCACCACCTCGTAGACCAGGTGATGGAGGCCGGTGAGGGAGGTCGACCCGATGTACATGCTCGGACGCCGCCGCACATGCTCCCGGCCCTCGAGGACCTGGATTTGCTCGGCGGTGTATGCGACATCCGCGCCCAAGGGGTGGGGCCTGCGCCTCTCAGCGCGTGACCGCGCGTCAGGCTGCTCCGGAGAGGGGTTTTTGGCCGCCATCACCGGTAAGTCGGCCCTCCCAGCGTGGAGAACTCGTGGGGATCAACTGGGCAGAGGTTCAGGTGCTTAATTTTACCCGATTTCGAGTTCGAAATGGCCCTCGGCCGGGCTCTTAACAGGCCTTATTCTTCAGCCTGTTTCCAGCGCAGCACGGGATCCTCGCTCTGCCCTTGCAGATAGGCGTTGATCCGGCGGGCGGCAGCCACCTCGTCAAGGCGCCCGACGGGCATTTTTTGAGGGGCGTCGTGGAGGGCCTGCGGGTTGGACCTTGCCTCCGCGACGATCTCCTTGATCGCTGCAGCAAAGGCGTCCAGGGTGGCCTTGCTTTCGGTCTCCGTGGGCTCGACCATGATCGCCTCCGGCACGACCAGGGGGAAATAAACCGTGGGGGCGTAGAAATCGCGGTCCAGCAGGGCCTTGGCGACGTCCAGGGCGCGTACGCCTTCGTGGGCCAGGTTGTGCGCGCTCGCGACGAACTCGTGCATGCAAGGGCCCTCGTGTGGCATCTCGAGGTCGTTCTCGACCTGCTTCCTGAGGTAGTTGGCTGCGAGGACCGCGTCGCGTGAAGCCTGGGCGAGGCCGTCTCCGCCCATGGCCACGATGTACGCGTAGGCCCGCACGAGCATTCCGAAGTTACCGTAGAAGCTCCGCACGCGACCGATCGACTGCGGCCGCTTGAAGTCCAGCTTGAGATGTCCGTTGGTCCGTTCCACGGTCGGCGTGGGCAGGAAGGGCACGAGCTCGGCCTTCACTCCGACCGGGCCGGCTCCGGGACCGCCACCACCGTGGGGGGTGGTGAACGTCTTGTGCAGGTTCATGTGAACCGCGTCGAAGCCCATGTCGCCCGGCCTGCAGATGCCCATGAAGGCGTTGAGGTTGGCGCCGTCGTAGTAGAGCATGGCGCCAGTCGCGTGCACCATGTCCGCAATCCCTAGTATCTCGCGCTCGAACAGGCCCAAGGTGTTGGGGTTAGTCAGCATGAGGGCGGCAACCCGCGGAGACAGCTTCGACTCCAGGTCGGCCAGGCTGATCCTTCCGTCCGGGCCCGATTTGACCTCGACGACCTGGAAGCCGCTCAGCGCGGCGCTCGCCGGGTTGGTGCCGTGCGCCGAGTCGGGTACGAGCACTTCGGTGCGGGAGTCGTTGCGGGAGTGGTGGTAGGCCTTGATCATCCGCAGCGCCGTCCACTCTCCGTGCGCTCCGGCTGCCGGCTGTAGCGTGACCCTTTCCACTCCGACCACTGCGCAGAGGGCGCGCTCCAGGCGCCACATGAGGTCGAGCGCTCCCTGGACCGTGTCCTCGTCCTGGTATGGGTGTAGGCCCGCAAAACCAGGCAGCACCGCTACGGCCTCGTTCAGGACGGGGTTGTACTTCATGGTGCAGCTGCCCAACGGGTAGAACTGCTCGCTGATCGAGTAGTTCATCGAGGCCAGGCGGCTGTAGTGCCGCATGATCTCCGGCTCGCTGAGCCTGGGCAGGCCAGGAGGCGTTGCCCGCAGCAGGTCGGGGGCCAGGACCTGCGAGGGGCCTGGCGCGTCGACGTCGGCGTCCGGGAGGCGGGGCGCGGAGGCGCTGCGCCTGCTCTTTTCGAAGCTGAGGAGCTCGGTCATGACTCCAGGGCCGCCACCAGCTCGTCGAGCGCTCGGGGATCGTTGACCTCGGTGCAGGTGAACGTGAGGACGCCTTTCAGCTCGCGAAACCAGCGACGCATCTCGAGCGGGCCCAGGATTCCCTTACGGGCGAGCTTGCGGATCACGGAAGGTCCGTTGGGGACCCGCATCGGGAATTCGTTCAAGAACTGCCGTTCAGGAAAGGCCTGCTCCCAGCCCGGCAGCGCGCCGAGGCGCTCGGCCAGCGCGTGCGCCCGCTTGAAACCGACCTCGGCCACCTGTCGCAGGCCGTCCGGGCCCATGTACGTCATGTAGACGCTGGCGGCCAGCGCGCACAGCGAGTGGTTGGTACAGATGTTGGAGGTCGCCTTCTCGCGGCGGATATGCTGCTCGCGAGCGGCGAGCGCCAGGTTGAAGCCGCGGCGACCCTGCTTGTCATAAGCGGTGCCGATCAGGCGGCCGGGCAGCTTGCGGACAAGCTCCTTCCGGCAGGCGATGAACCCGACGTGAGGCCCGCCATAGCTCGGGCTCAGACCCAGCTGCTGGCCCTCTCCGACGGCGATGTCGGCTCCGTACTGGCCGGGAGGCGCCAGGATCGCGAGGCTGATCGGGTCGACGCAGGCGATTGCCAACGCGCCGGCGGCGTGGGCGCTCTCGGTGAGTGACCTAGCGTCGACGAGCAGGCCCAGGAAATCCGGCTGCTGAAAGATCACGGCGGCCGTTTTCGGCCCGGCCTCGGTTCCCTTGCGGACCTTGATGCCGCGCCCATCGCTGAAGGCGCGCAGCACCTCGAGGTACTCGGGGTGCAGGTAGCCCGAGACGACGATCTCGTTGCGGCCGTTATGAACGTGCGCCATCATCGCCGCCTCGGCGACCGCCGTCGCGCCGTCGTACATCGACGCGTTGGCTACGTCGAGCGCTGTGAGCTCCGCGATCAAGGTCTGGAACTCGAAGATCGCCTGCAGCGTGCCCTGGCTCGCCTCCGGCTGGTATGGCGTATAGGCGGTGTAGAACTCGGGCTTCGAGGTCACGGCGGCCACCGCGGCGGGGATGAAGCGGCGGTAGACTCCGCCGCCGCGAAAGGTCAGGCGGTCCGGGAAAACCCGGTTACGAGCCGCAAGCGACGATAGCTGGGACATCGTCTCGAACTCGGAAAGTCCGGTTGGAAGGTCGAGACCTTGGATCCGGAGCGAGCTCGGGATGTCGATGAGCAGGTCGTCCATCGTTGCGACCCCGATCGCCTCCAGCATCGACGCGCGGTCCTCATCGGAATGGACAAGGTAGGGCACCTACTGAGCTCCAGCCTCTGCCGCCTTTTTGTAATCGGCCTCGTCCATGAGATCGGACGGCAGGTCGCCCGCGAGCTCGACTTTCATGATCCAACCGTCGCCGTAGGGATCCGAGTTGATCAGCTCGGGTTTGGCCGAAAGCTTCTCGTTGACCGCGGTCACGCGACCGGCGACCGGCGAGTAGAGGTCGCTGGCGGCCTTGACCGACTCGACCACGCCGAAGCTCTCGCGCAAGGCGAGCTTGCGGCCCGGGCTGGGAAGCTCGAGGAAGACGACGTCGCCCAGCTGTGACTGAGCGAAGTCCGTGATCCCCACCGTCACCGTCTTGCCGTCGACCGTGACCCACTCGTGCGTCTTGGTGTAGCGGCGCTCAGCCATGTAGCACTCCTTCTCCTCGCTGGTTGCGGCGGCTAGGTCAAGACTTGGCCGGAGCGACCGCGGATCGCGCCGAACCCCGGTAGAAGGGAAGCTTCACCACCGAAGCTTCGGCCTCTCTGCCTCGAACCTCGACCGTGACCTTCTCTCCGACCCGCAATGATGGGCCTTCCAGCAGCGCGAGCGCGATGGGGTGGCCGAGGAAGAATGAGTGAGTGCCGCTGGTGACGACCCCGGCGCGGCGCCCCGCGTGCGTCACCGCCGCACCGTGGCGTGGAATGTCGCCGGGAGCAGTCTCCAGACCGATGAGGCTGCGCCGCGGGCCGGTCTCTTTCACCTTTGCGAGCGCATCGCGGCCGACGAAGTCGCCCTTGCCCAGCTTCACCGTCCAGCCGAGACCTGCTTCGTAGGGATTCACCGTCTCATCCATGTCATTTCCGTAGAGGCGGAGCGCAGCTTCGAGACGGGTGGCGTCGCGCGCGCCAAGGCCCGCGGGCAGGACGCCTTCCGCTTTTCCCTCGGCGAGAATGGCGTCCCATACGTCGCCGACCCGCGCCGACTCGATGAACAGCTCGAAGCCGTCCTCCCCGGTATATCCGGTTCGGGAGATGAGCGCTGAGACGCCGGCGACCTTGCCGGCGCGAAATCCGAAATAGGGGATGTCGTCGGTTGGCGACGAACCCTTTGGAAGGAGCGCGTGAGCAAGTGGACCCTGGAACGCGATCAGGCTCATGTCGTCGGTGCGATCGGTCATCGACACACCGGCCGGAATGTGCTCGCGCATCCATGCGGTGTCCTTCTCGCGATTGGCCGCGTTGACCACCACGAGAAATCGAGTCGCGGCCTCGCGATAGACGACCAGGTCGTCGATCGCGCCCCCATCCTCCTGGCACATCAGCGAATAGATCGCATGCCCAGGAGCGATCGCGGAAATGTCATTGGTGAGGAGGCTCTGCAGGTACGCTTCCGCCCCCGCGCCCTCGACCCACAAGCGGCCCATGTGGGAGATGTCGAACAGCCCCGCGACCTTGCGGACGGCGAAATGCTCGTCGCGAATCGACGTGTATTGCTGCGGCAGCTCCCAGCCTCCGAAATCGACCATGCGGCCGCCGAGCGCGCGGTGGCGGTCGTAGAGAGGCGTTCGGTGTGGCGGGCTAGCTGCCAAATTCAACGCGCTCGTCGTCGTCGAAGTCGATCGCCGCTGGATCGATGAACTCGAGCATCTCTTCGTCGTGACGCCGGCGCGCGCCCTTGACCACTTGAGCCACGTAGCGTGTGCGCTCGACCGTCCACTCAAGCTTCTCAGCCAGCTCGCTCTCGGTCGGTTCTCGGTGCAGCTCGCGCCGTATGACCAGCTGGGCGTGCTCGAAATCGGTTGCTGCCGCAACGAGGAGCTCGGCATCGCGCACCGCGGCAGCCTCAGCTGCGACGGCGCGGTCCATCTGGTCGGCGATGCGCTGCTCCGCAAATTCCATGAAGTCAGTCTGGCCGCTCTCGGCGAACGTGCGAACCGCCTTGACGAGTCCGATCGATGCCTCCTGCACCAGGTCGGGCATGGACAGACCCTGGGCTTCGTGGTCGGCCGCCAACTGGATCACCAGGCCCAGGTTGGCCGCCACCAGGCGCTCCTGGCTGACCTTGTCTCCCAGCGCGGCCCGTTCTAGAAGCCGTTCCAGGTCGACACCGCTCAGTGGTGGGGTCTCCGCGACGAGGCGCTCGAGGTCACGCATCGTCTCCGCATCGCTGTCGACCAGTCGTGGGCCTGGCGCGTCGTCGTCATCCCTGCGGCTTACCCCCATGTCTAGATTTTACGACGGCTCCAAAGCCGCTTCCGGGGGTCGATGTTCCACGTTTTACATCGGCATCCAGCCCCGGCGATCGCCATACTCGGAGTCATGCGCAGGCGGTCGGCGCTGACGTTTGGGTTTGTGCTGTTCGCCCTCGCGGCCCTGCTCCCGGTCCACGCGGCCGCGGCCACCCCACACGTGGAGCGCGCCGACCTCGTCGGCGACATCAACACGATCATGGCCGCGTACATGGAGAGCTCGGTCAGTCGCGCCGAGGCGGATCACGCGGATGCCCTGCTCGTCGTCATCAATACGCCGGGCGGAATCTCTACCTCAATGGACGACATCGTGACCAGCCTGCTCAACTCCAAGGTGCCCGTGATCGCCTATGTCTATCCAAGCGGGGCTCGCGCCGCGTCGGCCGGGCTCTTCGTCTCGCAAGCGGCCGACATCCTGGCCATGGCGCCCGGGACCAACATCGGGTCGGCGCATCCGATCGACGCGTCCGGGGCAAACCTCACGGGCGACCTGGGCGCCAAGGTGCTCAACGACGCCGTGACGCGAGTTCGCAATCTCGCCTCGATGCACGGACGCAACGCCGACTGGGCCGAGCAGGCGGTGCGCAACAGTGTGAACATCAATGCGGAGGACGCAGTCCGACTGCACGTGGCCGACCTGGAAGTAGCTGACCCGGCCGCGTTGTTGAACAGGGTCGACGGGCGCTCGGTCTCCAGACCCAATGGATCGCTCGTCCTCCATACGGCCAGCGCAAGCATCGACGACATGCCGATGCCGTTCTGGCAGGTCTTCCTCAACGCTTTGATCGATCCGACAATCGCGGCTCTGCTGATCATCGTCGCGGGCTACGGCATCATCACGGAGCTATCCAATCCGGGGGCGATCCTTCCCGGCGTGGTAGGCGGAGTGGCGGCGATCCTCGCCATCGTCTCGCTCGCGAATCTACCGGTCAACATCGCAGGCGCCTTGATGATGCTGCTCGCGCTGGTCCTGTTCATCGCCGACCTCAAGGCCAACACGCACGGCATCCTGAGCACCGGCGGCGCTTTCGCGCTCGTGCTCGGCATGGCGTTCCTCGTCAACACCGGGCCCATCGGGCTCGGGGTCAACCCGGTCATCGCGCTGGGCACAGCCATCGTGACGTTGGGATTCTTCATCGTGTTCATGCGCAAGGTCTGGAACGCTAGGCGCGCGCCTCCGTTCGTCGGCGTGGAGAGGATGGTCGGCGCCGTCGGCGAAGCGCGCGAAGAGCTCGCCCCGGAAGGTCTAGTGTTTGTCTCGGGCGCGCTGTGGAAGGCCGTCGCAACGCCTGAACCAATCCACGCCGGAGCGCCGGTCCGCGTGGTCGGCCGCGATGGGCTTCAGCTGAAAGTCGTCCCGGGTGTTGGCGGTGGAAACGTGGCGACTAAGGAGAAGAGCTAGTGGATATCGGAGTCCTCACCGTCATCGCGGTGATCGTCGTCCTGGCGGTGATCGTCGCATTCTCCAGCCTTCGGATCGCGAACGAGTACGAGCGCGGTGTGGTGTTCCGCTTGGGCCGGCTCATCGCGCTCCGGGGCCCTGGGCTGTTTTTCATCATCCCCTTCGGCGTAGACCGCCTGGTCAAGATCGACCTTCGCGTGATCACGCTCGAGGTGCCTCCCCAAGAAGTCATTACGAACGACAACGTCACGGCGAAAGTGAATGCCGTCATCTACTTCCAGGTCATCGATGCGCGCAAAGCCGTGACGCAGGTGCTCAACTACATCAACGCCACCTCCCAGATCGCGCAAACCACGCTGCGGGCGGCGCTCGGCCAGGCGACCCTCGACGAGCTGCTCGCCAATCGCGAAAAGATCAACCAGAACCTTCAGAAGATCATCGACGAGCAGACCGAGCCTTGGGGCATCAAGGTCGCGGTGGTCGAGATCAAGGACGTCGAGCTTCCGACCACCATGCAGCGCGCGATGGCCAAGCAAGCCGAGGCCGAGCGCGAGAAGCGCGCAAAGATCATCAACGCCGACGGCGAGTTCCAGGCCTCCCAGACGCTGGCCAACGCCGCGCAGGTCATATCGTCACAGAAGGGCGCCCTTCAGCTCCGTTTCCTGCAGACCATGGTGGAGATCGGCTCTGAAAAGAATACGACGATCTTGCTGCCGTTCCCGATCGAGCTGATCCGGCCGTTCATCGACATGTCCCCCGCTCCCGATGATGGAGCGAGGCCACTTCCCAAGCCGCCGGCGACGCCGGGTTCCAAGCCAGGCTGAGCACCACCAGCGTCCTGGACGCGGCGACAACCGCCGCGACGATCCTGCTGCCCCTGCCGCTGATCGTTGCGGCGAACGCCTCAGTCGGCCGGCGCTGGGCCCATCACGCGATCGCGATCCTGGCCGGCGTCACCGCCGGGATCGTATTTCTCATCGGAGCCCTCGACGCGGCCGGCGCCGGCACCCTGACTGCCGGACCCGGCGAAAACCGCCTTCCCCTGGACCTGGGTTTCATGGCCACCGGTTTGGTCGCCGCGGCGCTGGCCTCGAAGCCTGTACGCGAACGAACCGCCAGAGTCCTACCGCTCGATCCCGACAATCCAGTCCACGGGTTCGCGCTGGTGCTCGTCGTGATCCTGTTCGGCACACAGGTCTCGACCATCTTCTTCACGAGCCTGGCGATCACCGCGCAGTCGACGGTCGGGATCGGCGACCTCGTCGCGCAGGCCGTCGGGCTTCTGATCCTGGCGGCGGCTGGTGTCGGCATCTTCGTCCGCCGCGACGGGACGCAGGTCGCCGCCAGGCTGGGCCTCGTGAGGCCCGCCTGGTGGCACATCGCCCTGGGCCTGGCCGCAGCCGGGGCGTTCCTCGTTGTCGCACAGGCGACCGATGAGCTCGGCAGAACTTTGACGCCGGATATTTACCGACAGCTGCAAACGAACACAAATCAACTCTTCGGTGGCCTGGTCAGCAACCCGATGGGAATCGCCGCGATCGCCCTGGCGCCGGCCATCTCGGAGGAGATCCTCTTCAGAGGCGCGCTGCAGCCGCGGATCGGACTGATCGCCACCGCCCTTCTATTCGCCTCGTTTCATTCTCAATACGGACTGTCGTTCGACACGCTCGCAGTGTTCGCCATCGCGATCGGACTCGGCCTGCTTCGAAAGTTCACAAACACCACAACCTCTGTCATCAGCCATGCCACGTACAACCTCGCGATCGCCATCGGCATAACCGGTTCCGACCTCTACGTCGCCATCGCCCTCGAGGCGATTTTGGTTGCGGCCGCCGTCTATGGCATCTGGCTGGAGCGGCGGGGGACGGTCCGCGTTGAATCCTGACCAAGCGGTATCCTGGCGTTCGGTGAGCACCGACCTGGCCTTAATAACCTGGGTAGGCATCCGCGCCGAACTGCACTAGAATCCGGGCATATGCCACCAGATATTGGATCCATGGAGCTGACCAACCCCAAGATGTTGGCGACAACCAACCCGCCGGTCATCGCCGTGGTCAACCAGAAGGGAGGCGTGGGCAAGACGACCACGGCCATCAACCTAGGCGCGGCTCTGGCGGAGCTGGGCCACAAGATCCTGCTGGTGGATCTCGATCCACAGGCCAATTCGACCTCGGGGCTCGGCCTCGATCCCAGCCGGGCGCGCCTCAACATCTACCACCTGCTGACGGGCGAGGCCGACGTGCTGCAGGTAGCGCAGGCCACGGGTGTCACGGGCCTGGACCTCGTGCCCTCGCACATCGACCTGGCCGGCGCCGAAATCGAGCTTGCCACCTTGACCGAACGCGAATTGCTGCTGCGCAAAGCGCTGTCGACATCGCCGCCCGGAACCGAGTGCGTGATCATCGACTGCCCGCCTTCCCTCGGCCTCCTCACGCTCAACGCACTCACCGCGGCCACGAGCATGCTGATCCCCACGCAGTGCGAGTACTTCGCGCTCGAGGGCCTGCGCCACCTCATGTACACGCATCAGCTGGTGCGCTCGGGCCTCAACCCCAAGCTCGTGATAGCGGGAATCGTAATGACGCAATTTGACGCGCGGACAACGCTGTCCTGGGACGTCCTCGAATCCGTGCGGCGCTCGTACCCGCACGAGGTGCTGCAAACGTTGATCCCCCGGAACGTGCGCATCAGCGAGGCGCCGAGCCACGGCAAATCGGTGATCGAATACGACCCCACATGTCGAGGCGCGATCGCCTACCGCGCCCTCGCGAAGGAGCTGCTGGAACGATGAGCCAATCACGCTTGCGCGGTCTCGGTCGCGGACTCGAAGCATTGATCCCGATGTCACGGGAGGGCGAAGCTCTCGTGCCGCAGATGATCGCCGTCGACCAGATCCGCCCATCGCACCAGCAGGTCCGCACGCGCTTCGATGCGGAACCTCTGGGGGAGCTGGCGGAATCGATCCGGCTACACGGTGTGCTCCAACCAATCCTGGTGCGGAAGCTGGCGGACGGCTATGAGCTGATCGCGGGCGAGCGCAGGTGGCGCGCTGCAAGACTCGCCGGCCTGACCGCGGTGCCCGCAGTCGTGCGCAGCAGCACCGGCGACGATGAGCAGCTCGTGCTCGGACTCATCGAGAACCTACAGCGCGCGGACCTCGATCCGATTGAAGAAGCGCGAGGACTGCGGCGCCTGACGAACGAGTTCGGCCTCACTCACGAGGAGGTCGCGCAGCGGATCGGCAAACATCGCGTGTCGGTCACGCAGTCGCTGCGCCTGCTTGACGGCTGCGCAGCAATTCAATCCGCGGTTGCCGCCCGCGTTATCAGCGCAGGACACGCTCGCGCCCTCGTCGCACTGGATGGACAGGGAGCGCAGGAGCACGGCCTCAAAGTCGTGATCGCGCGCCACCTGTCGGTCCGCCAGGCTGAAAACTGGGTCAGGACCTATCGCCCGCGCCGCAAGCAGCGCGTCGATTCGACTGCCGAGCTGCGTGCGATCGGGGCCGACATCGAAGCGAAGCTCGGCCTCCCGGTGAAGCTGACCGGCAGTCTCAATCGAGGACGGATCGAGCTTCGTTACTCAAGCCGCGAAGAGATGGAACGGGTCTGCGCTAAGCTCCTCTCCTAAAACTCATGGCCGCCCCACAAACGCGCGCGGCCCAAGCCGCTCCCACCACCAGCTCCAGCGCTTCATCGCTGTTGCGCGAAGTCGCCGAGGTGGTCGTGCTCGCGATCATCCTTTACTTCGGCATCAGCTTCGCCGTCCAGGCCGTGCACGTGGAGGGGCTCTCCATGTACGCGACGCTCGACGACAACGACTATCTGATCGCCAACAAGATCGACTACCGGCTGCACCCGCCGCAGCGCGGCGACATCATCATCCTGCGGCCGCCCACGGACAACTCCAAAGACTTCATCAAGCGCGTCATCGCGCTCCCCGGAGAGAAGCTGCTGATTCGAGATGGGTTCGTCTACATCAACGGGCACAAGCTCGACGAGCCCTACCTGCCTGAGGCGTGGACCACACTCAACAATCCCGCCCCGTGGAGCGTGGGTGATGGCGCGGTGATTCCCGCGAATGACTATTTCGTCATGGGCGACAATCGCAATCGCTCGCAGGACTCGCGCATCTTCGGCCCGATCGGCCGAGACCGGATTGACGGCCGAGCGTGGTTCCGGATCTGGCCGCTCGACCATTTCGGCAACATCTACTCGCAGGAGCCCTTGCTCGAAACCTCGACTGCGTTCGCCGGTTAGGCCTGAATCGCCGACCTGAACCTGGTGTCGCTGGCGAACGGCCCGATGACCGCCATCTGGATCGGTCCACTCAAAATGTCGCACGCGACACGCTTCAGTTCCTCGGCACTCACCGCGTCCACGAGCGCGAGCTCTTCATCGATCGTCTTGATCTGGCCCAGCAGGAGCTCCTGGTACGTGAGCCAGAAAGAGACGCCGTTCGTGGTCTCGAGCTCGAGTCGCAGACGTCCCTTGGTGAACTCCTTGGCGCGCGCGAGCTCGTCGGGGATCACCTCTTCATCGCAGAGCCTTGTCAGCTCCTGCATCACCGCGTTGACCGCCTCCACGGACTTTTTCGGATCGACGCCCAAGTAGACCGCGATGTACCCGGTGTCGCGGTGCTTCTGCATGAAGCTGTGCACGTCGTAGGCGATTCCAAGGCGCTCCCGGATATTGAGGAACAGCCGCGAGCTCATGCCCTCACCGAGGACCGTATTCAACAGGTCGATCGCATACCGGTCCGGATGCAGATAGCTGTATGCGCGAACGCCAAGACAGATGTGGGCCTGCTCGGTGCGCTGGCGCCGGACCATCACATGCGGTCTCTCGAGCGGCCCCGGCGTAAGGGCCTCGTCGAAGCCATCGAGCTCACCGGGTAGGGTCAACCTCGATCGCACGGAATCGAGGACCGCGGCTTCGTCCAGCGAGCCAGCCGCGCCGATCACGACATTCGGAAGTCGATAGTGCGCGTCGGCGTACTCGAGGATATCGTCGCGGCTGAGAGCGCTCACCGACTTCTGCGTCCCAGCGATGTCGCGCCCCAGGGGATGGCCAGGCCACATCAGCTCTTCGAACAGGTTCTGGACGTTGTCCTGCGGCTGATCCTGGTACATCTTCAGTTCCTCCAGGATCACTGCGCGCTCGCGCTCGATGTCCGCCGGGTCGAGCTTTGAGTTCGAGAGGATGTCGAACAGAACGTCGAGGCCGAGGTCTGTGTACTCCGAAGGCACGCGCGTCCAGTACGCCGTCAGCTCCTTGTCTGTCGAGGCGTTGATGAAGCCGCCGACGCCTTCGATCGCATCGGCGATCTCCTTGGAGCTTGGCCGCCTTTGCGTGCCTTTGAAATAAAGGTGCTCGATGAAATGCGAGACGCCGGCGAGTCGATCGTCCTCCAGGCGCGAGCCTCCGCCGAACATGACGACGACGCTCGACGACAGCCGCTCAGGCATCGTGACCGTGATGAGCTTCGCCCCTCCTGGGAGCGCGTGAACCTGATGCGAGGAGGCCATGGGGACGCCCAGTATAGGACCGCCTCTGAACGGGTTTCGGCCTCGGCCTAGGCCGGTGCGCTGCCCTCGCGATACGCGCCCAACGCCGCGTAAAGAGTCATCGCAACGAAGTCCGCGGGCATCCCATCCGAAACCGCATCCAGGGCCTCGCCGAGGTAGCGCCGGACGTTGGCCACCAGGTCGACCTCACTCAGCTCGAGGCAGTCGCGAATCGCTTCGGCGATCTCAGTCGGCGTGATGTCCTCGTCGCCGGCGCCATCGGCCACCGAGTTGACAAGCGCAATCGCCTTCCGGATCCGCTCAGTCGCGGCCCGGCCCGACACGACCTCTCTACTCGGCCGCCGGCTTGCGCGGACCTACGACCACTCGCCGCTCCGGCTCTTCGCCGATGCTTCCGCTCGTGACGTCGGGATCGCCCTCGAGCGCGAGGTGGATCGCCCGGCGCTCGAACGGCTGCATGGCGTCTAACGTGATCGCGTCGCCGGTCATCTTCACCTGGCGCGCCGCGCGCATGGCGATCTCGCGCACCGTGTGCTCGCGCCGCTGCCGGTAGCGCTCCACGTCGACGATGATCCGCTCGCCTTCCGCGAGGTGGCGTCCCACCATGACGTTCGTCACCGACTGCAACGCACGCAGCGTCTCACCACGCCACCCGATCAGCGCACCCAGGTCGCGGCCGCTTATGTCGAGCGTGATCGGATCGCTGCTCGGTCTCACCGCGACCTGCGCGCGTACGCCCATGTGCTTGAGGAGGCCTTCGACCAGGCCGCGCGCGATCTCCCCTTTTCCGTTGGCGGGGGCCGCAGCGGATCCGCTCGCTGCAGTGGCCTCTGGGTCGATCACCGTCACCTCGACGACTGCTTCCTCTGCCGTCTCGCTGATGACTCTGATGTCGACGTTTCGCCGGCTCTCTTTCAGCTCGATCAGCGCGGCGTCCACAGCCTCATCCACGGTGCGGCCGCGCCCTTCAGCGGAGCTCATCGCAACTCACCTCATGCCCTCATTTCTGCCGGTTATCTTTTGGCCTTGAACCACTCTTGGGCCCATTCCTTGGGCCATTCTTGGGACCGCTGTCCGGGCCTTTCTTCGGAGCGGGATCAGGGCCTTTCCTCGGCGGCGGCGTCCCGCCTTTGCCATTCGATCCCCCGGACACGATCCTTCTGAACCGCGCCGGCACCACGTTCCCCCAGCCGACCACGAAGCTCTGCTGAATGATACTGACGCAGTTGCCGACAAACCAGTAAAGCCCCAGGCCGGCCGGGACGTTCAGGGCGAAGTACCCGATCATCAGCGGCGAGAGCCAGACCATCGTGCGTTGCATCTGCGCTGTCTGCAGCTCCTGCTCTGTCGGGTTGGGGGCCGGCGGCATCTGCAGCATTCGCGACTGGACCAGCGTGGTGAGCGCCGCCAGCAGCGGAAAGATCAGGAAGGCGGGAATCGGGATCGGCAAGCCTGGGATCAGCAGGTGGTGGTTGGGGTTGTCGTTGAGATTCGACAAGAACAGAAACGGCTGCGGGGGATGGCCGGCTTTGGCGAAATTCTGGAAGACGTAATAGAGCGCCGTAAGGATCGGCAGCTGGACGATCAGCGGAAGGCAGCCGACCAGGCCGCCCAGCGGGTTGACCCCGTGCTCCTGATAGAGCTTCATCGTCTCTGCGTTCAGCTTGGTCGGGTCTTTCTTGTACTTCTTGCGCAGCTCGGCCACCTGCGGGGCGAGCTTTCGCTGCTCGACCATCGTCCTCCGCTGCCTCACGAGCTGAAACTGCTGGAGCGGGGCTAGGATCAGCCGGATGCAGATCGTCAGCACGATGATCGCGACCCCGTAGGCGCCGATCGCTTCGATGATCGGTACGCCCTGCATGTGGACGTACAGGAAGTTGAGGACGCCTTCGAGGGGTTTCTCGACAACGGCTTGCCAGATGTCGTGGATCGGCTTCAGAAAGTCGCCGATGCTCTTGAAGAGACTGCTCAGGGTGTTTTCTCCGGTGAAGGGTGACGGGGCGGATCAGGGGACTGGATCGTAGCCGCCCTTGGCAAATGGATGGCACCGAGCGATCCGCGCCGCCCCCATCCAACCGCCGCGCAGCCAGCCATACCTCTCAACCGCCTCGTGCGTGTAGTGGGAGCAGGACGGGTAGTAACGGCAGGACGGTGGAAGGATTTTGGAAAACGAGCCCTGGTATCCCCGAATCAGAATGAGAAGAAGGCGGGTCATGGGTTCAGCTTCGAGAGCCTCAACGCTGCTTGATCCGCCTCGGCCACGAGCTCGGCGAAAGCAATTTCCAGCGCGGCGGGACGGGCGATCAGGACCACGTCATATCGTATTCCCACGCCGGTGAGCGGCGAATCAGCGCCGAGCAAGCTCATGCGCACCAGCTCGCGCAGCCGGCGGCGAGCCCGGTTGCGGTCTACCGCGCTCTTCAGCGCCCGGCTGACCGTGACGCCGACCCTGTTGGCCTCCTGCTGGTTGGGCACGGCGAACCCGACCAGGGCCTTGCCGCTGAAAAACCGCTTGCCGCTAATCGCGGCCTGGAAGTCGCCGTGCCGGCGCAACCGGAT
>DAITQH010000008.1:0-18569 GCA_036833175.1 Candidatus Dormiibacterota bacterium | reverse complement strand
GCGCGCATCTGGATTGCGCCCTGCGCGCGCATCTCTAGGATTGCGCCCTGCGCGCGCCCGGCCGCCGCCAGCCTACGCGGACAGCCGCAGGCGACCCTTGCGTCGGCGGTTTTGCACGACCCGCACACCGCCCCTTGCGCTCATCCGGCGCAGGAAGCCGTGCACGCGACGGCGATAACGCTTCTTGGGTTGGAAGGTTCGCTTGATGGTGCCCCCTGCAGGAGTCAAGACGTGACTAGAACCGCGGTAGTGTACCGGAGGGCGGGCCAAGTGATTGTGATAGCGAAGATGTCACTTCATCCTCTGCCTTTCGTGCCTTGCGATGTCCACAGGGCTTTGCTACACTCCCCGCCCGGAAGCAGCCGGTTTAAAGGTTCGGGTAACGAACCAGTACAAATTGCACCAATCGGTCCTACTCACCGTTGCAGCTGAGCACCACATTAAGTTATAGCACCGCTTCCTGGTTTCGGGATTGATCGGATGGTGGATTTCGGACAGCCTGGCAGCGCCAGCCTGTGGAAATCCCTTCCGCTCTTTTCCACAGGCACCACGGAGGCGGAGCTCATGGTCAGAGAGCTTCGGGTTGAACCTGCTGCCGCACGGCGTGCGATTTGGCGGGTCCCCACGTCACCGATGACGCAGAGAGGTCGAGAAGAGGAGTTGGTTCCAAGTTGTCCACAGCATTTGCAGAGCAGGCCGGCCGGTCATCCCCAGGGGCACCTCGCATCTTCCACAGCCGTGGCTGCACCCGAGGACAAGGAGATATGAGTTGAACCAGGACCAGATCTGGTCGCAGGTTCAGGAGGAGCTGCGCTTTCAGCTCGCCAAGCGGACCTATGACATGTGGTTGAAAAACACATCAGTTGTTTCCGCCGACGGCGGGACTTTCCGCATCGGCGTACCGAGCAAGCTCGCCAAGGACTGGCTCGAAGACCGCTTCTCAGGTTTGATCCAGGAAACCCTGCAGGCGGTCACCGGGTCGGAGGTCGACATCGATTTCGTCATCTCGCCCACGGGACACCGGCCGGCTCTTTCCAGCGTCGACGGCGATTTCGGACGCGCGTCGGAGAACGGGCACGACACCAACGGCAACGGAAGCGGAGTCGACGTGGTGCCGGACGCACCCGTGATTCCGCCGTCGGAGCTCAATGCGCGCTTCCGCTTCTCATCGTTCGTTGTCGGACACAACTCTCAATTCGCTCACGCGGCTGCGAAAGCGGTTGCCGAGGCTCCTGGCGACAGCTACAACCCGTTGTTCCTGTACGGCGGCGTGGGGCTTGGCAAGACCCACCTCATGCACGCGATCGGCCATGAGGTCCACGACCGCTTTCCACGCAAGCGAGTCGTATACCTGACGTCAGAGCAGTTCACCAACGAGGTCATCAGCTCGATCGCGACCGCGCGCATGGGCGAGTTCCGCCACAAGTACCGCACGGTGGACGTCCTGCTGATCGACGACGTGCAGTTCCTCGCAGGCAAAGACCGCACTAAGGAAGAGTTCTTCCACACGTTCAACGCGCTTCACGAGATCAACAAGCAGATCGTCATCTCGTCCGACCGGCCGCCCAAGGAAATCCCGACGCTGGAAGACAGGCTTCGTTCGAGGTTCGAGTGGGGATTGATCGCGGACATCCAGTCCCCGGACTTTGAGACGCGGCTTGCCATCCTCCACTCCAAGCTTGGCGACAACACCAGCCTGATCCCCGAAGACGTCCTCAACTTCATCGCGCACAAGGTGCAGCGCAACATCCGAGAGCTCGAAGGCGCGCTGACAAGGGTCCAGGCATTCGCCGCCGTTCACCAGCGCCAGGTCGATGCAGAAGAGGCCGCCCGCCTGCTGGCCGACATCATCCCGGCCGGGACTCGGAAGCCGATCAACGTCGAGCGCATCCAGGCGCTGGTCGCCGACTACTACAACATCACGCTCGAGGACATGAAGAGCAAGCGCCGCGACAAGCACATTGTTTTTCCACGCCAGGTAGCGATGTTTCTTGTGCGGGAGGAGACACCCTCGTCGCTGCCGGCGATCGGTAAAGCCTTCGGCGGAAGAGATCACACGACGGCCCTGCACTCGATTGAGAAGATCGCCAACGAGCTGAAGGAGGATGAGAGGTTGAGATACGAGGTCCAGGCGATTCGCGAGCGCCTTTACGTGCAGTGATGCGGCTTTCCACAGTTTGTTCGAACAGACTTGGGACGCAGGTCGCAGGAAACGTTGGGGGCCGGATCCTCCACAGCCACTCAACAGGACTCAGGTCGTCGGCGAAGCTTTACCCAGAGCTTTCGCACCAACCGAGACGATCTGTAAATGATCTCGACATCCACAGTCTGCACAGCGCTTACTGTTATCTGCTACGGATAAGTTCAATCAAGAGAATCTCTATCAACGGGGGACAACTGTCTTGAATTCGAAAGTACTGGCAACCCAGATGAAGGTCACCTGCAGGCCATCGGTCTTAGGTCAGGCGCTGCAGGTCGTTTCGCGAGCCATCTCCAGCCGGACTACCCTGCCCATCCTCAACAACATCCTCATCGAGACCACCTCGGAAGGACTTGCGCTCACGGCCACCAACCTCGAGATCGGGATTCGCAAACTGGTGCCCGCGGAAGTCTCGATGGAAGGTGCGACTACCGCGCCGGCTCGGCTGTTGACTGACTTCGTCGGCACGCTGCCCGACCAGGATCTCGAGATGACGCTCGACGCGGCGAGCCAGTCGCTGAGCCTGCGCTGCGCTCGTTTCGACACGCACATCAAGTGCATCGAGGCGGAGGAGTTTCCGCCTGGTCCGCGGCCTGACGAGGGCGACCGGCTCGAGGTTGCCCTGGATGAGCTGGTCAGCGCGGTCGAGCAGACACAGATGGCCGCCTCGACGGATGAGGCGCGCCCGGTGCTCACCGGCGTGCTGGTGATGATCCAGGGAGGCAGCATGACCCTCGCGGCGACCGACGGGCATCGGCTAGCGGTTCGGAAGTTGGCCGCCGCCGGCGCCGGCGACCTGGACGCGAGCCTGATCGTGCCGGCGCGGGCGCTCGCCGAGCTGTCGAGGGTTCTGAAGGGGGAGCCCGGAAAGGTCGAGGTGATCATCTCGAAGGCCCGCAACCAGGTCTTCTTCCGGGCGGGCACATCAGAGCTCACGTCCCGTTTGATCGACGGAAAGTATCCCAACTATGCACAAGTTATCCCCAGTAAGAGCTCGACCACGGTGCGTGTCTCCACGAGCGAGCTCACGCAGACTGTCCGGGCCGTGTCGCTTTTCGCTCGCGACAGCGCCAACGTGATTCGCGTCAAAGCACAGGCCGGCGCCCTGATCCTCTCAGCCACCACAAACGAGGTCGGGGACAGCAAAGCTGAGATGGCTGCCGACGTCGATGGCTCCGACATCCAGATCGCATTCAACGCCCGCTACGTACTGGACGCCCTGGGCGTGATCGGCGAGGACGAGGTCGAGCTGCTTTTCGACGGCCCCTTGAGCCCGGGGCTGCTCAGACCGCCGGGTAAGGAGCACTACCTGTACGTGATCATGCCCGTGCGGGTGGCGATGTCCTAGGCTGCGACTCCGCAGGCTCCGACTCAGAAATCACCGCAACTACGCCCAGCTAGACCTCATCCCCGGGCCAGGAATCAACGTACTCATCGGCGCCAACGGGCAGGGCAAGACCAACCTGCTCGAAGCGGTGGCGATGCTGGCCCTGTCGTCTTCTCCACGGTCGCGGCGCGAACTCGAGCTAATCGGGCCGGTGGCGCCGATGTCGCGAATCGAGGCCGAGGTGGAAAGCGGCGGGATCACATCCGAGCTGGCGATCTCTTTGACGGTTGAAGGTGACCGCGCGCGCCGCGTGATCGAGGTCGACGGCATCCGGCGCCGTGCGTTCGACCTTCCCGGCCGCTTCCGCGTCACCCTGTTCTGGCCGGACGACCTCGGGCTGGTGAAAGCCGGGCCGGAGCTGCGGCGCCGCTTTCTCAACCAGATGCTGGTGCAGGTCGAGCCTGGCTACGCGCGAGCGCTGGCGGGCCTGAAAAGGGTGCTCGAGCAGCGGAACAGCCTCCTGAAACGGATGGCCGCCGGCGACGAGGCCGGGGACGTGCTGGAGGTATGGAATGCAGAGCTGGTCCAGGTCGGCGGAGAGGTGGCGGCCGCGCGCTCCGCAGCTGTGCTGGAGCTGCAGCCGGAAGCCGCCCGACGCCACGCCGAAATTACCGGTGGAGAGCGTCTCGAGATCCGTTACGAGGGCCCTCCGGAAAACCTGGCTGAAGCTGTGCATAACTCCCTGTCGGAAGACCTCCGGCGAGGCTCCACCACGGTCGGTCCTCACCACGACGACTTGAAGGTGCTGCTTGATGGCCGGGAGGCCCGCGCCTACAGCTCGCAAGGCCAGCAGCGGACGGCCGTGGTGAGCCTGAAGCTGGCCGAAGCCGCGCTGGTCGCCAGGCGTACGGGGGAGCGCCCCGTACTCCTCCTGGACGATGTTCTGTCCGAACTCGACGCCGAGCGCAGGACAGCTCTGCTCACGCATGTGGCGCGCGAGGGCCAGGTCATCATCACGTCGGTCGAGGCAGGGCCATTCCCAAATGAGCTCATCGCGAATTCGATGGTGTGGACCGTCACCGAGGGCACGATCGAAGCCTGTGGATAAGTTGGGCAATATCCTCCCGAGAGTGCTGCGACGCCAGCCCGGCGGCGCCAAGTTCCTGGGCGTCCAGGTTGCCACCGCCTTTCGCATGGTGATCGGTGCGGAACCAGCCGGCCTGTGCGATGAGATCGAGCTTCATTCGGGCACGTTGGTCGTCACCACGTCGAGCCCGGCACTGGCCCACCAGCTGCGGCTGGATTCGGAGCTCATCCTCGCGCGTCTGAACGATCTCAACCTGGGTCGCAAGGTACGCGCGCTGCGGGTGCGCATAGGGCACTCGACGCCGGCGCAATGAGCACACGCCTGGGGACGGAGCAGCGCGCGGCGGCCGTCATCGGCGGCGGTCCGATTCGGGTGGTCGCGGGCGCTGGGACGGGAAAGACGGCGGTCATCGCCGAGCGCTTCGGGCGCCTGGTCGCCGCCGGAACATCGCCGGCCTCGATCCTGGTCATGACCTTCACCGAGCGGGCTGCTGCTGAGATGCGCCAGCGCATCGAGGAACGGATCGGAGTCGCGGCGCCGGCGGTCGGAACGTTCCACTCGATCGCCCTGGGCTGGCTGCGCGCGGACGGGCGCGCGGTCGGGGTGCCTGCCGGCTTCCGGATCCTGGCCGGCGCCGACCGCTGGATCCTGGCTCGCGAGCTGATGTGGCAGCTTGGCGACAACGCGCTCACCGGGGACGAGCGCCCCGACGACCTGGTGGCGCCTGCGCTGCAGATGCTGGAGCGCCTGAAGCAGGAGCTCGTGCCCCTTGGCCGGCTGGCCGCGTGGGCGGCATCGACCGAGGACAAGGAGCGCGGCGAGCTGATGCGTGCCTGCGTCCGCTTGTTCCGAGCCTACGAAAAGGAATGCCGGAAGCTCCGTCTCCTCGACTTCGAGGACCTGCTCGTGCTCGCCGTCAGGATGCTCGAAGACCACCCAAACCTCCTCGACAGGTACACGAACCGGTACGTAAACGTCCTGGTCGACGAGTACCAGGACCTGAACCTCGCACAGGAACGCCTGGTCGAGCTGGTGGCGTCAAGGAGCGAGCCGTTCGTGGTTGGCGACGACGACCAGTCCATCTACCGGTTCCGAGGAGCGTCACGGGCCAGCCTCGAGAGGTTCGTCGCGAGCTTTCCGAACACGACGACGATGACCATGGGCCGGAACCGGCGCAGCTCCCGCCGCATCGTGGCGGCAGCCGAGGCGCTCATCGGAAACAACGCCGGCCGGATCTCGAAACAGCTGGTGTCCGCAGCGCCGGGTCCGCAGGTCGAGCTGTGGAGCTGCTCCGACGGCATCACCGAAGCGGAGGCCATCGCCTCGCACGCGGCCGAGCTGGTTGAACGTGGAACATCCCTGCGCGAGATAGCGGTCCTTTGCCGAACCAACGCGATTGCCCGACCGATCGCGTCAGCGTTGGCGGCGCGCGGGCTGCCGCACGTCGTCATCGGGGGTCGTGGCTTTCATGACCGACCCGAGATCAGGGACGTCATCGCCCTGCTGCGCGTCCTGCGCGACCCCGGCGACGTGGTGGCGATCGCGCGCGCGACCACACGGCCACCGATGAGCCTCGAACCATCACGGGCGCTGGCCGTGTTGCGCGATCGCGGCGAACGTCGACCCCTCGACGCGATCAAGGCCTGGAAGCCCGCGGCTTCATTCGCGGGCCTGCTGGAGGAGCTGGCCGCAGCCGCCACCCGGCTCGACGTTCGCGACCTGTTCTTCGAGCTGATGAATCGCACCCGCTACCTCGAGGTCGTGAGCGCCACGCTGGACGCGGGCGAAGCGGCACGAGTCACCGCCAACGTAAGCCGCTTCGCCGAGATGATCGGGGAGTTCTGTGAGGGCAGCGTTGACCGGTCGCTGGCCGCCTACATGCATCACCTGGACCTGGTGCTGCTTTCCGGAGAGGACGAAGAGCCGGCCCCGGTCGAGACCGCGGACGAGGCCATTCACGTGATGACGATCCACCAGGCTAAGGGCCTGGAGTTTGCAGCCGTCTTCGTGCCTGGGCTGGTGGAAGGCCGCCTTCCCCAGTCCGGAAGGTCGCCTCGATTCGAGCTCCCGGCGCTGGTCCTCGAACCGCAGGTTCGCGGTCGCGAGGATGTCATCGCCGAGGAGCGCAGGCTGCTGTATGTCGCGATGACTCGAGCCCGACGCCGGCTGTTCCTCACGCGCGCCTCGCATTACGAAGGTGGCCGGCGTTGGAGAGATTCGCGTTTCCTAGAGGAGGTACATGCGGCCGGGCCAGGCATCGTGTGCGAGCGCACCTTTGTAATGGACGCCCCTCCGCCTGCTCCTCGCGTCGCGTCGAAGAACGCTGATGACGTGGTGCTTTCGTACAGCGCGATCGCCGCTTACCAGGACTGTCCGCGGCAGTACTGGTTCCGCCAGGAGCAGCGGCTCCCCGCGGTGCAGAGCGCCGAGGCGATCCATGGCGTCATCCAGCACGAGGTTCTGCGCCAGGCCGGCGAAGTGAGGAGAAACGGCGCCCAGGTTACGGCGAAGACACTCAGGTCGATTCACGACGACGTTTGGCGGCTGAGCACATTTCCCGACCCTCGGCGCGCGGCCACGTTCAAGCGGATCGGTGCGGCGCAGCTCGAGGCGTACCGAGGCCGCGGAGGATTCGACGCTATGCCTGAGTACCTCGAGCATCCCTTCAGCGCCTCGGTCGACGGCTGGACGCTGCGCGGAGTGATCGACCGCATCGACCGTACGGACTCGGGCTGGCGAATCGTCGACTACAAGAGCGGCCGGCCGCTTACGCGCCGCCGCCGTGACCTACAGGTCGCGCTCTATGCGCTCGGCGCAAGCAGAGCTCTCAGGCTCGATCCTATCGAGCTCGAGGTTGTCTACCTGGCGAGTGGCGAGAGCGTCAAGGTCGAGAAGGTAGACGGTCTCATCGACGAGGCCACGAAGGAGTCTGCCGAGGTCGCGGATGGAGTGAGGGCGGGCATGTTCGAGGCGCGACCCGAGCGCCGCCGGTGCCGGCTCTGTCCCTACCGCCTCGCTTGCGCTGACGCCCTGTAGCGCTCCGCCAGCAGCAGGCACTCGCGGGCGATGTCCGAGGAGGCGTATGGATGCGCTAGCTCCTGGGCTTTGCGAGACATCTCGCGCCAGGTCGGACCGCCTTCGGCCAGGACTCTGACCTCATCGAGGAGATCGGAATCCTTCGGCGCGTACGAGCCAAAGCCTGAGTCGACGACGTAGTCGACGTTCGGCGTTTCCTGTCCCGGGAGAAATCCCGTGATGATCACCGGCAGCCCGGTGGCGAGCGCCTCGGCGATCGCGCCCGGGCCCGCTTTCGTCACGACCATGTCGCAGGCGCGCATCAGCTCCGGCATGTAGTCGACGAAACCCAGGACGAGAGTCGGCGTCGCGAAGCGAAGGTCCTGGAGCCGCCGGCGCAGCTTCTCGTTTCGGCCCGCCACGACGACAAGCTGCCACTGATATGGCTGCCAGGCCAGCGCGCGCACCTGCTGGGTGAGGTGTCCGACGCCAGCCGCGCCCCCCATGACCAGCACGGTGAACCGGCCCTCGTCCAGCCCGAAACGCCGGCGCAGCGCCTGCTTCTCGCCGGGAGCTGGTGGTCGAAACCGCAGGTCGACGGGTAGTCCGAGCAGCTTCACGCGGTCCCCAGGCACGCGACGCCTCAAGGCCACCTTGCGCGCGAGCTCGGTCGGGGCGATCACGAGGTCGGCCTGGCTGAAGGTCCAGCCGCGGTGGAAGTCGACCAGGTCCGTGATCACGGTCATGAGGGCGCACGGCCGGCCGCTCTTTCGAATCGCCTGGTGGCTGATGTGGTTCAGCAGCGGATGGACGGAAAGCACCACGTCGGGCTCATGCAGCTCAAGAAGGTCGAGCACCGAATTGCGCACGCCCGGGCCGAAAACCGCGCGGATCGCGGCGAAAGCGGGCCTCGTATTGCTGGTGTGGTAGACGGCGCCCCAGGCGGCGCGAGAGCGCTGAATCACCGGCGAGTAGAGCGAGGCCAGCCTCCTGACGACGGCCGGGCCCTGGCCGATCAGCGGATCAGCCACAGTGATGATGCAGCTAGGGTCGAGCAGCTTCAGCGCGTCCGTGAGAGCGCTAGCGGCGGCGCGGTGGCCACCGCCGGTATCGCTGAAGAGGATCAGGATCCGAGGAGAACCGCCGGCCGGTGTCGGTATGAGCAGCGGCGCCTTTGGTTGGTCGGCGCCAGCCGTCTCTGTGCTTACTTCCGTCGCGCCGCCGCGCGGCGCGCGATCCACCGCATGTTGTACTGCGCCAGCAGAAAGGTCAGGAAGATCATGGCGATGATCGCGATGCTCACCCAGAGGATGGTTCGCTTCGCGAGCTCGCCGGCGGGGAGCGGAAGGTTCGTCGGATTTTGATTCGAGATGATGTAGGCGGCCAGGTCTTTGATGTCCTGGTCCGTCAGCTTGTCGTTGCCGCCTTTGGCCGGCATCATCGTCTGCCTGGGATCCCCCGGCTGCGGGTTTCGCCCGTTCGTGATGATGCTGATCAGGAAGGCGGGGTCCAGCGGGTTGGCCACGCCCTTCAGCGTGTCGATCGGGCTCAGCTTGGCCCCGATGCCGCCCTCCAGGCTCGCGCCGTGGCACGTCTGGCAGTTCGTGGCGTACAGGGCGGCGCCTCTTGCTGGGTCACCTGTAAGGGGGGGTGCAGAGCTCCCCGAGGGTGACGGCGAGGGAGAGCTGTCCGCCAGCGTCGTGATCGCGGTGAAGGCCACCAGCACAGGTACGGCCAGCGCGACCAGTGCGGAAAGCTTGACGCCCTTGGGGAGGCGAATGGCGCGCCCATTCATAACTGCCTCTATTCTCGGGCCTCGACGGGAATAGCTGCTGAGCGCGTAGGTTTTACTGGTATGGCATCCTGCTCGCCGGTCTCTCGTTCCGGCTTCTGCTGCGTCTCACGGCGCTGGCTTGACGCGAGATCGGCCTACCGTGGCTGAGGCTACCGGACTCATCGGTGACCGGGCCGCCGCGAGGCGGATCGCGGTCGTTTCCATGCACACGTCACCCACCGCATCCCTGGGCCAGAACGCAAACGGCGGCCTCAACGTCTACGTCAGAGAGATCTCCGCCGCCTTCAGCGAGCGGGGGATCGCCACCGACATCTTCACCCGAAAGCTAACGGCCGACGACCCCAGTGTCGAGACTCTTGCCCCACTTTCTCGGGTGATCTATCTCCCAGCCGGCAAGGGGCTCGACAAGTACTCCCTCTATCACGAGGTGCCCTCGTTTGCCTCACGGATCGGCGAGTTCGCGGCCCGCGAGAACGTCAGCTATGACCTGCTGTACTCCCACTACTGGCTGTCGGGCGAGGTCGCCTGCCTCCTCCGGCCGCAGCTGGCGGCCGGCTGGGCGCACATCGCGCACACGCTCGGAATGGTCAAGAACCGCACGCTGGCTGAAGGCGCCCGGCCCGAGCCAGAGGTCCGGATTCGTGTCGAGGCTGAGCTTGCCCAGCAGGCGGACCTTTTGATCGCGTCTACCGAGGACGAGGCGCAGGAGCTTGTGCACGGCTACGGCGCCGACCCGCAGCGCGTACGCGTGGTGCCACCTGGAGTTGACCTCGGAATGTTCCAGCCTGTCGATCGGGCCGAAGCCCGGCGCAAGATCAGCTACGGCGCTGGGCGGATCCTTCTGTTCGTGGGCAGGCTGGAGCGACTGAAGGGCGTCGAGATCGCGATTCGCTCGCTCGGGCTTCTGCGCGATCGGCAGCATGACGACGTCCGGCTGTTGATTCTCGGCGAGGACAGCCACGAGGGAGACGAGAGCGAAAAGGATCGCTTGAAGGCGATCGCGGCAGAGGTCGGCGTGCGCGATCGCGTGGACTTCATCGGCTCGATCGCCCAGCACGAGCTTCCGTACTTCTATGCGGCGGCTGATGTCTGCGTGATGCCCTCTTATAGCGAGTCGTTCGGCCTTGTCGCCCTCGAGGCGCAGGCCTGCGGCTGCCCGGTCGTCGCGTCGGGTGTCTCCGGTCTGCGCTCAGTGGTGCGCGACGAGGTCAGCGGCTATCTCATCGACGAGCACGATCCGGCGGCCTACGCCGAGCGAATCGGACGGCTGCTCGAAAACGGCGAACTGGCGCAGCAGATGGGCCGCCGAGGTCGCCTGCTGGCTCAGCGTTTCTCGTGGACCCGAACGGCAGACCGGCTCGAGGGACTGTTCGAGCAGGTCGTCGAGCGCAATCAGGCCCTGGTCCAGGCCAGCGCGCGGCAGGAATAGGGAAAGGACGCCGGGTCAAATTTCGTCAGCGCGATGGGACGCGTGCCGTCGGCATTCATCAACCAGACCTGGTTTCCGCTGATGAACGCGATTTGATGCCCATCAGGTGACGGGGCCGCCGACGACAGGTCGACGGTAGGGTCGGAAGGCAGGCCGGAGCCCGCGCTCAACACAGCGGGGGGCGCAGCCACGTTCAGGACGAAAGCCTTGTGATTGCTGCTGTCTGCTGACGGCGCGGCAGCTGCGATGACGAGGTGGGTGGAGTCAGGGAGCCAGGAAGGCGCGCTTATGTCTCCCGAGACAACCGTCGTCGTGGTTCCCGTCCCCGTGAGGTTTCTCACCCGCAGCTTGTTCGTCGCGCCGTCGAAAAGCAGATAGGCGATGCGGTTTCCTGAAGGCGCCCAGCTGACGCCGCTCACCGAACCCGTATCGATCGCAAGCTGGTAGCGCGCCCTTAGCCCGACGTCGTATCCCCAGATCTTGTTCGGGGCGAGCGCGCCCTGCACGAACGCCAACCTCAAACCGTTGGGCGAAACGGTCACCTGCGCCACGTCGGCGGCGATCACCTCGTCTGCGCCATCGACAGTCTGCCGGTGCAACACGCCGGCGTCGTCGATGTACGCGTAGCCCATGCCGTCGGCGAGGGCGGCCGCCCACGTGCCCTTGAACGACAGCTGTATCGTGCCGGTGCCAGGCGCTAACAGCGACCATGACTCGCCGTCTCCCTGGATCAGAAGTCTGTCGCCGCTGGGCGACCAGCTGAACGCGTGGACGGCGCCCTGGTCGAAAAGCCGCCGCGGAAACCCTGTCTCGTTGACGATCCAGAGCCCGCCGGGCGACCCTCCGACGCCATCGGCGGCGAAGGCCAGCCATCCCTTGAGCACCTGCGGCGGACCGGTCGTGAAACGACTCGTCTGGTCGCGGCCGAGCTGGTTTCCGTCGATGTCGAGGGCTGCAGTGTTGATGGAGACCTGATACGTGGTGTTGGGGGCAAGGAGCTGAGCGGGCGCCACGATCGCGCGGCGGCCGTCGGTCGGGTCCAGGCGCACGTCGAAGGGGATGCTTGGGCTGAAGGTCAGCGCCGACCGCAGGGTGCTCGCGTTCATCTCGCGAGTAAATGCGAGGGTGATGTATGCGGCCGGGTCGATTCCGGTATCGGCGTTGGACGGCGTGGACGAGGCTAGGTTCGGGGGGCCCTCGGTCAAGAACGACCAATGATGCCGGAGCGAGTATGTGTTGCCGGCGAGGTCGCGGTAACCCGCCTCGAGGACCACGTCATAACTTGTGCTGGCGCGCAGGGTCGAGTGCTCATATGTGAGCTGCTGCGCGCTCTGCCAGTGAACGACGATGCCGTCGGATGCGGGTACGAGATGCAGGCGGCTCTCCACGGAAGCCTGGTCGACGGGGTGGTCGAACACGATCTTGATCGGAGCCGCGGTCGAAACGTCGATCGCGCCGCGCTGCGGCGAGTAGTCGACGATCTGCGGGGGATTGCCGCCGCATGCGGTGAGCGGAAGAATCAGCACCAAGAACCCGACTGCGAAGGCGATCATGCGGATGCGGCTGCCACTTACAAGGTGGGGCCCACCCCCACCAGGCCTCCCCCTGAAGGGGGAGGGTATTAGAGGTGCGACTTCAGCCGGGCCCTCATCTCCTGCGCAAGCTGCTCGAGCCGGGAGGAATCCACGAAGAGGAGCGAGATGCCGGGAATCTGGTCGATCGCCGCCTCGACGCCTGCAAGCGAGGGATCCGACGCCCCCAGGATGTCCTTCACCTTGCGCGCGCGGTTGCCCAGGGCGTCCTCCGCCATGGCCTGCAGCTCCGCGACAATCGCTGCCCAATCGATCTGCGGTCCAGACGTCCGGGGCGGCGTGGTCGGCGCGACCTGCATCGAAGGTGGCGTCGGCTGGGTGTAGCTGGAGTAGCCGCCCGTCGGCATCTGCGCGGTCGGCGGCTCCGCAGGCATCACGGGGATCGTTGGGTTGGTCGGCTTGACGGGCTCCGGCGCCGGAGCCATCTGCGCGATCGGGGCGGCGGGCGCGGGCGCGGCAGGTTGCGTTCCGCGCGATGCCCTCAGCCCGCCCACGATCTCGTCCACGTCGAGCGGCGGGTGCTTGGTGGCGTCTGCCGACTTGACCTCGATCATCGCGGCCGGATCGTCGCAGAGCGCGAGGGCGCGATCAGGCTTGTCGGAGATGTCTCGCGACTCGCTTGTATAGGCTCCGGCGAGCTCACCCTCCGAGAGGATGATCACCCCGGTGCCGGCGGCCGACCGGATCATGACGCTGCCGCTCAGCTTGCGGTCGCTGAGGAACTTGAGCAGAGCTTTCATGTCGACCCACGCGGCATAAAGCTCGGTGTACATCGGCCTCGAAACTGTCAGCTCGTACAGGCCGTTTATCAGCTCTGCCGAGAGCCCGACCACGTCGAGGACTCCATGTCCGCTCGTGACGTCCTCGTTGAACCTCTGCAAGGCTTGCTTGCCGAGGACGAGGCTGCCCACGTCCGCGGCGCCGTCGTACATGCACTCGAGCGCCGAGCCTTCGCGGAAGAGGATCAGCCCGGACGCGTCGTCGGTCAGCAGACGCACGTACCCGGTGTAACCCTCCTTCTCGAGAGTCGTGATCAGGCGCGGGAAGTCCACGAACGACGTCTTCAGCGAGTCATAGATGATCTGACCCGCGGGCACGGGGATAGGTTCGCGCCCGTGCTTCGGTTGCGGGCGGTGCTTCACGCCTCGTCTTGGCTGGGGTGCTTCCACCTTCCTCTCCGTTTCAGCATGATCTTTACGCTCGGCGCGTGCGTCGGTCCGCTCCGGCCTTGCTTCCTGTACCCGCTCGGGCTCGGGCTCGGATTCGGTTGCGCCCTGCGCCTGGGGCGCCGCATCTGCGTTCTGGACCAGCTCGGTGATGCCGGCCTTGACAGACTCGTCGGCCGGGAGCTTGGCCTTGGCGTCGAACTCAAAGTCGCCCCTGGTCCAGTGAAGGGCCGTGACCACGGCGTCGTCGCCGGCCTTCCCATCGCTCTGAGCGTGGAAGAGATGGCCGAACAGGAAGTAAAGCGAAGCCGACTGTCCGTTCCCATTGCGGACGGTAAGGGTACCTGTGGAGCGCTCTCCTTGAGCAGCCTCCAAAAGTGATCGAAGGGGAACGTCGGCCAATAAGCCGTGCGATTGCAAGAGCAATTCTCCTGAGGATCGGCCCAGCCCGATCGGGGGGATAAAGAGAAAGTTAGTATAGATATCGAGATCAGATCCGCGCGCCCGGAGCCGCCAGACCTTCCGCTGTCGCCCAAGCCTTCGCCCCCGCGGTTGATGCTCGTTCGCCACGGGCAGTCGACGTGGAATCGCGAGCATCGCATCCAGGGACAGCTCGATCCGCCGCTGTCCGCCCAGGGGCGGACGCAGGCTGAGCTCCTCGGACGCCGCCTTGCCGGTCGCCGGGTTGCGGCCTTTTACTCGTCCGATCTGAAGCGCGCCTGGCAGACCGCCCAGGCGATCGGCGCAGCCATCGGCCTGGAGCCCGAGCCCGCGCCTGGAGTCCGCGAGATCTATCTCGGAGAGTGGGAGGGTCTCCGCACCGACGAGCTCGCTCAGCGATTTCCCGAAGCCTGGGCCAGGTGGAACGAGGAGCCTGACTGGGATGTCGTGCCCGGCGGAGAAGGCGCAGCTCCGTTCGAGGCGCGCGTCGGCGCCGCGCTGGACGCCATTCTCGAGCGCCATTCGCATGGGGACATCCTGGTCGTGACTCACGGAGGCGTGATACAGGTCGCCCTGCATCGAGTCGTCGGCCGTCCGAGCCACGGGCTCTTTCCCTTCAAGATCCAGAACGCGTCCATCTCGGTGATCGAGAAGCGCGATGGTCGAATGATCATCGACGGCTCCAACGACGTCGCCCACCTCGAACCGTCACTCGTCACCGATCCCGGCCCCGGATGACAGACGACGCGGCACGTTGGGACCAGGAGCTCGACGAGCGGGGGTCGCCGGCGCCGCTGCTGCAGTCCTGGGCGTGGGGCGAAGTCCAGGCTCGGGCAGGCTGGAGCGTAGATAGGGTCCGGCTGAAAGGCGGCGCGATCGCGAGCATCCAGTTGCGATCGGTCGGCCCGGCGCGCGAGGCGTACGTCCCGCGCGGTCCGGTGCCGGCGACACCGGAAGCCATCGACGCGCTTGTTGACTGGGCACGCAACGCCCGGATCGCCCGCTTGCTCGTTGAGCCCGAAGCGAGCGCTGCGTTCGATGAGGTGCTTTCCGAAAGGCGCTTCACTGCGGCGCCGGCGATACAGCCGCAGCACACGCGGATCCTCCCGCTGCGCGAGCCCGACGAGATGCTCAAGGGCTTCCGGCACGGACGTCGCTACAACATCCGGGCGGGCCTTCGCCGAGGCGTGGTCGTCGATGAAGGCAAGGACGCGGCGGAGCTGGCGCGCCAGTCCGCTGCGGTGGAGCGCCGCGAAACCATCCATCTCCCCGACCGGGGCTACTACGAGCTGCTCCTGGACCTGCTGCCATGGTGCCGCACATACGTCGCGCGCCACGGCGACACCAACGAGGCGCTCGCCACCGTCCTCGTTGCTCGGCACGCAGGCCGCGCGTACAGCCTGTTTGCCGGCCGGAGCGGCGCACATCCCGAGCTGATGGGCAACGACCTGGCCTGGTGGTCGGCCATCAGGTCCGCCGCCGAAACGGGCTGCCGCGACTTCGACTTCTGGGGTGTGCCGCCTCCCGAGGCCGGCAGTGATCACCCATGGCACGGCCTGGGCTTCTTCAAGTCCGAGTTCGGCGGTGACGAGGTGGCCTACCCGGGAGCCTGGGAGCTGGTGATTTCGGGAGCCGGGGCGAAGCTGATTGCCCTTGAAAAGAAGTCGCGGACCTACGTTCGGGGCTTGAAACGAAACATTCCCTAACAATCCTTCAGATCGGTTAGGATGGATGCAGGGTGAGTGTGGTGGAGACCTCTCGGAAGGTCCTCGTCGTTGATCCAGATGCCGCGTCCCGTCGCGAGGTACGCGCGGCATGCGAGCAGGATGGATACCAGGTGATAGAGGCCGATGGCGGTGCGGAAGCGCTGCGCCAGGTGGAGCACTCGCATCCCAGCCTGGTCTTGCTTGAGGTGACGCTGCCCGACGGCGCCGGCTTCGACATCTGCAGGGAGCTCCGCAAGATGGACCCCGTGGTGCCGGTGATCATGATGAGCTCACGTTCCGACGAGATCGACGTCGTCGTCGCCCTGGAAATCGGAGCCGACGATTATGTGAGCAAGCCGCTGCGCCTGCGCGAGCTGGTGGCGCGGATGACCGCGCATCTCAGGCGCACTCGTTTCGAATCGGCCGAAGCAATGCGAAGCCGGCTCGAGTTCCGCGACTTGGTGATCGACGTCAACGAGCGCCGAACGTACAAGGCGGGCAAGGAGGTGGAGCTCACCCACACCGAGTTCGACCTGCTCACGTTCCTCGCGAGCAACGCTGGCAAGGTGCTCAGCCGCGAGAAGATCCTGAACTCCATCTGGGGCTACGAGTACCCGATCGAGACCCGCGTGATCGACGTGCACATCCGCAACCTGCGGAGAAAGATCGAGAGCCAGCCTTCGCGGCCCTATTACATCCTGGCCGTCCCAGGCATCGGCTACCGCTTCACCAACGCCCGGCCCGCTTAGAAAAGGGGGAATTTAATCCCCAACTCGCCCAGCGACTCGCTCACGAATTCCCGCTCGCCGATGCGTGGGTGAGGGATCACCAGGTCGCGTTGCTGGACCCGCTCAGTGCCGAACAGCAGGATGTCGACGTCGATCACTCGGGGGCCCCAACGTCTCGTTGGAATGCGGCCGCCGTCGGTCTCGACCTCCTTGGCGGCTTTCAGCAATTGACGCGGAGTGCCGGGCCAATCCACCTCGATGACCTGGTTCAGGAACCGCGGTTGTTCGGCGACGCCCCATGGCTCGGTCTCGATGACGCGGCTTTGACGCAGGATCCGCGCCCCTTTTTGACGCAAGCGCCTGCGCGCCGCGCTCAGGTTGCGAGACCGCGATCCGAGATTCGAACCAAGGCCCAGGTAGGCGGTGGTCAACGCATGCGGTCGGCGATCTGAGCCACGCGCGCCATCTCTCGTACGTCGTGGACGCGGACGACGTCGGCGCCGCGCAGCACGGCCGCGGTGACTGTGGCGGCCGTGCCCTCGAGGCGCTCGTTCGCGGGCAAATCAAGCGCTTTGCCGATGAACGATTTGCGCGACGTTCCGATGAGAACCGGCTGACCCAGCTCGCGCAGCTCAGCTAGCCGGCGCATCACGATCCAGTTGTGTTCCGCGGTCTTGCCAAAGCCGATCCCTGGGTCGATCAGGACCTTCTCGCGGGGCACGCCGGCGTCGATCGCCCGGCCGACCGCGACACGCAAGAACCGCTTGATCTCGTCCATCACGTCGCCCGCGTATTCCGTTCCGTCCTGGTTGTGCATCAAGACAAGCGCGCAATTCCTCGTGGATGCGAGCTGGGCCAACGCGGGCGATCGGGTCAGACCCCAGACGTCGTTGAGCATCGTGGCGCCGGCCGCGACTGCAGCCTCCGCAACCTCGAGCTTGTAGGTGTCGATCGAGACGGGAACGTCGGTCTCGCGCACGAGTCGAGCTACCACGTCCTTGGTGCGTGAGATCTCTTCGGCGGCGGTGATCGGCTGGTGGCCGGGACGGGTCGACTCGCCTCCGACGTCGAGCATGTCCGCGCCCTCGCTCACCATGCGAACGCCCTGTGACACAGCTCGCCCCTCGTCCCCCCCGATGCCGTCGCCGCTGAACGAGTCCGGCGTGACGTTGATGATGCCCATCACATAGGTTCGCGAGCCCCAGTCAAAGCGTCGCCCGCCGATGTCAGCGATCATGTGCCGATTATGCTGCGGTGAGTAGATGAAGCTGCAGCAGCTGGCCCAGGGCGTGCCCGACGCGAAGCTGGAGGGCGACGGCGAGGTCGAAGTCACTGGCATCGCATACGACTCGCGTCGCGTGAAGCCCGGCGACCTGTTCGTCGCCGTCGAGGGCCTGCACTCCGATGGCCATGCGTACGTCTCGGACGCCCTCGCCAGGGGTGCCGTGGCTGTCGCGGTCGATCGCGAGGTGACGGTGCGCAGAGGTACTCCGCTGCTGAGCATGCCGTCCACGCGGATCGGGTTGGCCGAGGTGGCGGCAGAGTTCTACGGCAGGCCGTCGAGGAAGCTCAAGGTCGCGGGCATCACGGGGACCGATGGGAAAACGACGACCACCCACATGGCCGAGCACGTGCTCCAGGCCAGCGGCCTGGTGGCCGGGGCGATGAGCACCGTGTCGTTCACCAGCGGCGGGGGCGAGGTCGACAACCTCAGCGGCCAGACCACGATGGAAGCGCCTGAGGTCCAGGCCTGGCTCGCGCGTATGGTCGAGGCGGGCGTCGGTTGCGCGGTCATCGAGACCACATCGCACGCGCTCGTGCAGGAGCGCGTGAGGGCATGCGACTTTGACATCGCGGCGTTTACGAACGTCGGCCACGACCACCTCGACTATCACGCCACGTGGGATGAATACCTCGAAGCGAAAGCTCGCTTGATCGACCTGGCGGCGAGCTCGGTGGAAAAAGGAATCGAGAAGACCGCGGTCTTGAACCGTGACGATGCGAGCTACGAGCGTCTCTCGCGGAGGCCCATCGCGCGGCGTTGGACCTACGGCTTGACGACGGCGTCTGACTTCCATCCGCT
>DAITQH010000007.1:0-43836 GCA_036833175.1 Candidatus Dormiibacterota bacterium | reverse complement strand
GGCGTCGAGCCACCCGTCGAGGTGCGTGTCGACGATGAGCCTCAGCAGCGGCTCGCCCATCTCCGGCACCGCCATCGTGGGCCGGGGCTTCGCCGCATCGATTCGTATCTTCCACCAGGCGCCGAAGGGCTCCGCCGCGATGGTCAGGCCGTCGGGGCCCAGCCAGTCCCTGGCACGCGTGAACGCTTCGACAAGGGCCGGCTCCGAGCCCAGCACGACCGCGTCCGCGGGCAAATCGCGCGCAGTGGTGGGCACGGCAAGGTTGAGCACCGCACCCAGCACCACGCCCCGCGCCCCGTCCTTCGACTGGACAGCTGCCGCCTCCAGGGCCGCAGCGCGGCGCCCCACCTCCTGGGCCTGCTCGTACACCGCCTCGAGCATCTCCGGGCGGCCGAAAGCGGCCTGCCGCGCCGACTCCTGGAGCGCGAGCACCGCGGAACGAAGCTTGTGTCCGAGCCGGCCGAGCAGGTAGGCGCGGTGCTCATCGACCATCGCCTGGCCCAGGTCGGCGCACCGCCGCGCCAGGCCAAGGCCCCCGTCGCCAGCCCAACCCACCAGACGCCCACCCAGGTTGAGAGGCTTCCAGGGTCCACCCGGCGGAGGGAAGTCCGGATCGGCCGGCCCGTGGCGCCGGTGCTCTGGGATCGACTCCATCCCGCCACCGACTCTCACCCAGATTGGCGTGGCCGCGTTCATTGAACGCTTAACGTTAATTCAGGGCGAATCAGTGACTCAGTGCGGAGCTCGGGCGGGCACTGTGAACTTGAACGTGGTGCCGTTGCGATCGCTCGCGGCGACCCAGATTCGGCCGCCGAACGATCGCTCCACGACCAGACGGCACAGGTAGAGACCGAGCCCGAGGCCTCCCTGCGACCGGTTGCGTCCGGCCGGGCCGGTCTTCTCGAACAGCGACTCCCGGCTGGCGGCCGGTAGGCCCTGGCCGCGGTCGCCGACCGTGATCTCGAGCCAGCCGCGGCTCAGCTGCCGCGCCTCGACGAGCACGGGTCCCTCGGTGTACTCCAGCGCATTTCCGATCAGGTTCGAAAGAACCTGGCCCAGGTGGGTGGGCTCGCAGTTCGCGGGCGGCAGACCCGATGGCAGGTTGACCTGGACCGCCGCCGAGCGTTCCTCGTAGCGGTGCAGGAGCACCCCCATCACCCCGTCCACGGCCGGACCGAAGTCGACCAGCTCGGGGTTGGGCTCGAAATGCCTCGTCTCGAGCTTGGCGATGATGAGCTGGCTCTCGACCAGGCTCAGCAGGCGATCTGAGGATTCATACGCCTCCTGCAGCAGGGCCCGCCGGCCTGTCGCGTCGATGGTCTTGTCCCACTGCATGATCCCGGCGAGCGTGTTCTTCATTGCTGCGGCCGGGCTGCGAACCTCGTGGCCGATGGCCCTCAACATCAGGTCCTTCGCTTCCAGCGCGAGGCGCTGCGCAGTCACGTCTTCGTGCAGGGTCAGGATGCCCGCGGGCTCGCCCTCCAGGCCAGGGATGACGACGCGCCGCACGTGGACGGTCCGGTCGGGCTCGTGCATGTGGAGCTCCAGGGTTCCGTCCGAGTCGCCGTTTTCGGCCAGGATCGCGCCGGCTGCCGAATAGATCTCCGCGGGTTTCCGTCCCGGCATCTCGGACGCCTGCAGGTTGTAGATCGATTCGACCTCAGGGTTCGCGTAGACGATGCGCCCGGCCGCGTCCTCGAGCATCACGCCGACCGGCGAGTGGCGGAGGATCGCGTTCATCATCCGGCGCTCGCGATCGAGAGCGTCGACGAGCTCGAGCTGGCCGATCAGAACGGCGGCCTGCCCGGCGAGGACCGCCCCGAGGCGCCTGGTCTCGGCGCCTCCGCCCGTCATCCTGGCCACGAGAAGCCCGGCGAGGCCGCCCTCGACCTGGATCGGGATGGCGAAGGCATCGGGCGGCGAGCCGAGCAGGTCGAGGAGAGCCCGCATGCGGCGGCTTCCGGCAGGCGACGACAGAGCGCGGAGCAGCTGCCCGCTGTCGCTCACGGGCACCCTCGGCGTCTCCTCGCCGTCGTCGGAGCGCCGCACCAGGTGCCCATCCTCGAGCAGCCAGAGCTCGCCCTGCGATCCGGCCAGCGCGTTGCTCACCAGCCTGCCCATCTCCGAGCGAGCCCGCTCGGGCTCGGTCGGTGTGAGCTTGGCAAACGCGGCCACCGCCTCCAGCGTGCGAATCCGGCCGCGGGTCTCCGCGACGAGCCGTGAGTTCTCGATTGCGACGGCAGCATGGCGCGCAAAGTCCAGCGCAGCGGAGGTCGGCTCGGCGAGGTGCGTGGATGCGTGCACCGATCCGATGGCGCCGACGAGGCGGTCTCCGTACCAGAGCGGGATGAGGCTCCACGCATGCCCGTGGGTGGTGCCGCTGACAAGGCCTGTTGGTGCGTCGCGCCAGCTGTCATCGGAGCTGAGACCTGCCCAGGAGAGCACCTGGTCTGCCGCCGGGTCGCCGGTCCCTCGCGTGCCGCTGATGCGTCCCTCGATGTCGAACGCCCAGCAAACCGCGCCCGAGCACTCGAGCATCGTCCTGGCCTGCTCGGCGATGTTCGTCACCACGCTCATGAGCTCGTGGCCGGCGAGCGCCGCAAGCTCCTGGATGCGGACCGACTGCGCGAGGGCCAGCTCGTTGGCGTGGTGCAGGCGCATCGTGCGCAGCGCGATGCCAACCACAGGAGCAGCTGTCTCTAGGAGCTTCAGGTGGGCGGGCTGGAAACGGCCGCCGTCGTTGCGCATGGCGACGATGCCTGCGACCACTCGATCGTACTGGGTGATCGGAACCCAGACCACGTGGCTGGGTGAGCGGCTGAAGATGTAGCTGCCGATTGGGCCGTCAAAGTCCGCGGGCTCGGCCATCCCGACGTCGAGCACCATCTCGCCGTGCTCGATCATCTTGCGGAAGAACGGCGCTTCCGCGATGGGCACCGGACCCAGGGCGGCGGCCAGCCCGCCACGCTCGCCGGTGAACGCGGCCATGTCGCCCGCCACGTCGAGATACCCAAGAGCCATGTGCGTGGCTTCGAGGTAATCGCTGACCACGGAGAAGATCGCGTCCGCGATCTGGTGCTCGTCAGAGGCGCCTGCGACGCCCATCTCGAGGACATGCAGCGCCTCCAATCGGGCTCGCTCGGCCTGCGCCTGCGCGAAGTGATCGGCGTTTGCAAGAGCCAGGCTCACGTGAGCCGCCACGTCCTGGAGCAGCTTGACGTGCCAATCGTCGAACGCCCGCTCACGGTACGACTGGAGCGAAAGCATGGCCGTGATGCGATCGCCGCTCAGCACCGGCACCCAGACGAACGAGCGCGAGACTCTGCGGTCCGCGCTCGGCGGGCCCGAGACGAACACCGCCGCGCCCTGGCCCACGGTCCAGACCTCGCGCTCGAGGGTTTTTTCCTCGAACGACCGCCGCCACGGGTTGTTGCGCACGAGCACCGGTTTGCCGGTCTCGTAAGCCTCGCGCGACGGACCTGTGACGGCCAGGGCCACAGGTGGCACCACCTCTTCGACGCCGGCGACGTACTGGTAGCCCTCGGCGAGCGGTCCGTCAGGGGTCTGGGTGATGGTGGCGAGGATGAAGCCGTCGAACTTCATGAAGGTCGCGAGCTCCTCTCGCAGTGTGCGCATGATCGACCAGCGATCGAGGCTCGACGCGAGTCGGCGTCCGATCGCGTTGACCAGCTCCAACCTTCGCCGCTGGTCCTCCAGAGCTTCGTAGCTTCGGGCGTTGCGGAGCGCGAGCGTGGCCTCGTCTGACACAAGCTGCAAGAAGGACGCGGTCGAGTCCTCGTATGCAAACGGCCGGGCGCAACGGATCCCCAGCGCCCCACGCACCACGCCACCCTCCTTCATCGGCACCCACAGGGCCGACGTGGGTTGGTGGACGAAGACCGGCTTGGCGTCGCGGACCACGGCGCGCGCCGCGGCGAGTGCCGGGGATCGCGACAGGAGCATGCGTGTCGTGGGAGCTGAATCGGCGTCGACGTGCATCAGCCGAACCTGGTCTGTTCCGTCATCCTGCATCGCGACCATCTCGAGAGCGTCTACCGGCAGAAGCTCGCGAAGCGTCGTGTGGAGGCCGGTGAGCACGCTCGCCTCGTCCAGTGTCGACGCCATGGCCCGCCCGATGCTGTTGAGCGCCTCTAGCCGGCGGGCCTGGTTGCGCGTCAGCTCGTTGAGCGAAGCGTTGGCAAGAAGGACCCCCAGCCGCCTATGGACGTCGTTGAGAAATGCGATCTCGGTTTCGGGCACGCGCCGCTTCCGATGGGACTGATAGATGACGCTGCCGATCACCTCGCCCCGGTGCATGACCGGCACAAAGATGGCGAACCGCACGTGATGGCCAACCCCTGGTCCTTTGCCGCGTTCCTGGCCGCTGGATGCGATCTGTACGACCGTCGCGCGCGGATTCGCGTAGTGCTTGGCGAACATCGATTTGTTCAAGGCCAGGCGGCTCACGTCCTGGAGCACGCCAGAGTCGATGGGCAGCGAGCGATACCAACCTTCCCGCTCGAGCACGTGGAGCACGATCACGTCGTAGCCGAACCGGGGGTGCAGGCCCCGATAAAGCACCTGGAGAAGATCGGCCTCCGTCACGCAGCTGCCGAGCTCGTGGACGAGAGCGGCGGCCGACGGGCTCGACTCGCTCGCGGCTTTACGGGGAGCGGCTTTGGTCCTTAAAGGCGCAGGCGCGCGCTTAACCCGGCTGGACGGCGCGTGAGACCTGGCGCCAGATCGGGCTGAGCTGGGCATTGCCACCGATACACTAACCCGGTGCCATTCACCCCGCCCAAACCAATCGCTCCCACGCCGGAGGATCTGCTTGGATCCGTGGTGCTCGTAGTAGACGACGAGCGGGCCTGGAGGGTGATCCTGGAAACCGACCTGAGGATGCTTGGCTACAAAGTCTCGATGGCCGAGGACGCCGACCAGGCTCTCGAGCGGGCGCAGTCCGACCTACCGGAGGTCGCGATCATCGATCTGATGCTGCCCGAGCCGATGGACGGCTGGGGTCTGCTGAACGAGCTGAGGGCGCGCGGACAGAAGGTGCCTGTCATCTTCTACACCGCCTACCCCGTGTTCCCGTCAGGAACCGACGATCCTGACGTTGTGGGCTACATGAGCAAAGCGATCGACAGGGCGGATCTGTACGCCTTACTACCGCCCGCCATCCGGCGCTCGCGTGAGCGCCGAAGCTCCGAGTCCTAGATGGTTACCAGGCGAGTCCTGCGAACGCTGTGACCCAGTCCGCGCCTGAAGCAAGCGCAACAGCCGCGACCACACCCAATACGAAGGCTACGCCTCTAACTTTTGTTCCCCAAGTCATGCCCATGCTACCCCTTTGTTTTTCCAACCGAGGCCAGAACCGACGAGGAGTATGCGCTGAGCCATTCGTATTAGAGTGTTCGCGCGTGGTGAATTATCGTTAAAAATCGTGTACTTGAGCCCTTGGAAAAACCAAGACTAACCGCGCCGGGACGGGGACAACCACGGAGCCGCGAGGTGCGGCTTCCACCGCTGCCGCCCGGCCTCGAGGTATACCGGCCCGCTGACGTGCTTGGTTCCTCGGTTCTCGTGGTCGAGGATGAGGCGGCGATGCAGCAGCAGCTGAGGATCGACCTGCACGACCTGGGCTACCGTCCGTTTGCCGCCTCGTCCGCCCCGGAGGCCCGGCAGCTGCTCGAGCGAGAGCGGATGGCCGCGGTCCTGCTCGACCTGGTCCTCGACGAGGGTGAAGACTCCGGTTTCGAGCTGCTGCAGTGGATCCGCCACCACCACCCCGGCCTACCCGTGATCGTGCTGTCTGCGGCGCAGGTCAACTCCGCTTCGATCCGCAAGGCTTACGAGCTGGGTGCGAGCTCCTATTTCGTCAAGGGCAACGTGCCGATGGCGCACATCTACTCCGACCTCGCCGCCCGGCTCGTCGAGCGCGGCACCGGGCGCCCCGGCAGCTATCGGTTCGGGCAGCTCGAGTTCGACCCGACCCGGCGCACTGTCAAGTTCGGCCGCGGTGAGATCCGCCTCACCCAACAGCAGACGGCCCTCGTCCTCTTTCTGGCGCAAGGCTCCAAGTCCGCGACGGCGCGTGACCTGATCGAAGCCGGGCTCTTTCGCAGCAACGCCGCCCACTCGACCGTCCACTCAGCCCTGCTGACCTTGAGGCGACGCCTGGACGAGCTCGAGCCAGGCCTCGGCCAGAAGTTCGTCCGCGCGACTGCGCGCGGCTACAACCTGGTGCCGGTAGTTGACTGAAGACCACGCGACGACGCCGCTGCCGAGCCGGTCCGTGATCGAGGAGGTGATCGAGCTTCGCCGTCACTTCCACCGCCACCCTGAGCTCAGCTTCGGCGAGCACGAGACGAGCCGGCAGATCGGCGAGAGGCTGCGCGAGCTCGGGCTTGAGCTGAAGCCGTGCCCCACCGAGACCGGGGTCGTCGCGCTCCTCGACACCGGGAAGCCAGGGAAGACGGTGATGTTGCGTGCGGACATCGACGGGCTGCCGATCCACGAGGAATCGGGCGTCGGCTTCGCATCGCGGACCGATGGAAGGATGCACGCGTGCGGGCACGACGCCCACATGGCGATCATGATCGGCGTCGCGCGCACGCTCGTCGACCGCATCTGGGATGTGAGCGGCCGCTACCTCTTCGTCTTTCAGCCCGCCGAGGAGATCGTCGAAGGGGCGAAGGCGATGATCGCGAAGGGACTGCTTGACGACCATCACCCCGACTCCGTGATCGGTCTCCACATCGCGAGCTTCCTCGAGTCTGGGACGGTGATCTCGAAGCCGGGTTTGATGTGGGCGGGATCCGACGCGTTCGAGATCGGGTTCGCGGGTCCCGGCGGGCACGGGGGGATGATGGGTCGCCGGGGAAACGTGCTGGCCGCACAGGCATTTTTCGTCGAGCGCCTCCACACCGTGGTCGAGGGGCTCGAGGAGGATGGCGTGCAGTGCCATTCGACCGTTGGTGACATCAGGAGCGACGGAGCCTGGAACATCGTGCCGCGCGGTGTGCTCATCAAAGGCAGCCTGCGCACGTTCACCGCATCGCTTCGCGAGCAGGCCCTCGTGCGCCTCAACGACCTCCTGCGCGAGACGGACAGCGAGTTCGAGGTGCGCTCGAGCCTCGATCTCGTGCATGGAACGGTGCCGCTCATGAACGAGCCGAACGTCACCAGAACGGTGCTCGACGTCGGGCGGTCGCTGATCGGCGACCGGGCGAGCATCCTCGGCCGCCCGCTCACGGTGAGCGACGACGTCGCCGAGTTCTTGACGCGCATCCCTGGCTGCTACTTCATGCTCGGCGCCATGCCACCGGGCGAACCTCCAACCGCCCACCACTCACCCGGTTTTCGAATTGACGAGGAAGCGATGCACATCGGCGTCAAAGTCCTGGCCGGGGCGGCGTCTCGACTCGCAACCGGCTAGCCGGCATGCTCTGGATCGCGGCGCTGGCGATCGGCGTCGTTGCGGGGTTGGTCATCCATGGGCGCATCGACAACCTCGCTCGCCTTCGCTTTCGATGGGCCTGGCTCGTCGTGGCGGTGCTCCTCGTTCGCGGTGCGATCCTGCTCACGCCCCTCCGCCATATCGACGGCGTCCAGTACCTGTACCTGGCCGCTTTGACCGCGCTGGTGGCCTGGACCGTCTGGCAGATCGAGCTGGTTCGGGGAATCTGGCTCGTCGCCGCCGGCAGCACGCTCAATCTCGTGGTGGTCGCGGCCAACGGTGCGCGCATGCCGGTGGCGCCCGACCTGGCCGGAACGCTTGTCCACAGCGGAAACCTCGGCCAATACACGTTGATGACGGCGCAGACGAACCTGAGCTGGCTGGCCGACTGGATCGCGCTTCCGGGTCCAATCGGGCGCTTGGTGCCTGAGGCGTACAGCCCGGGCGATGTCATGGTCGCGGTTGGAATCGCAGTCGTCATCGCCCTGGCGATGCGATCTCCCGCGGGGTCCGTAGAAACCCGGCCACGTATAGTGAGTGACCCGCCGTGATCATCTTCTGGATCTTCACGCTCTTCGTCGGGAGCACAGCCTTCGCCTTCGCGCTCATCTGGCTGCAGCTGGGCATTGGCTGGTCTCTCCTCTATGGCCTGTTCGCCATGATCGTCACCCGCGGGCTGTTCAGCATCGTCAGGCGATGGCTGATCCTGCGTGAGCGTGTGACGCCGGAAACGGACGTCCTGACGCGAACCGTCGAAACGAACCGGGCGATCTTCTGGAAGCGGGCGCTCTGGATCGCAATCGTCCCGATCCTCTACTTCGGCGCCATGGACCTCATATTCGGTCTGACGCCGTTCGAAGCTCTCGCCCTTCTTCCCCAGCTGGCGCAGTCGTTCTTCACCAACCTGCTCTACGTCCTGTTCCTGATCCTCGCCCAGTTCTCGATCTTCTTCCTCCCCTTCTACATCTACACGCGCATCGGCAAGACGATGATCAACCCCGACGATGCGAACTTCGGCGTCAACATGGCGGATGTTCGCGGGCAGAAGGCCGCCGTCAAAGAGATGGGCCGCATCCTCAAGCTGATCGAGTCCGGCCGGCTGTACGTGAAGGCCGGCGGCAAGCGCGAACGCGGTGTTCTGATGGTGGGACCTCCGGGCACCGGCAAGACGATGCTCGCGAAGGCGATCGCCTCGTCACTCCAGGTGCCGATCTACATCGCCGCCGGTGGTTCGTTCGCGGGAATGTTCCTCGGCATCGACGCGCTGAGCGTTTACCTGATGGTCCGCGCCGCCCGCAAGCGGGCGAAGATCTGGGGCGGCTGCATCGTCTTCATCGACGAGATCGACGCCCTCGGTCAGGCGCGGTCAGGCACTGGCGGAGGCGGCGCAATGGGCGGAATGATGGGCGGGATGATGGGTGGCGGGCAGCTCGGCCTGAACATGCTGCTCGTCCTGATGGACGGCATCGACAACCCGGGCATGATCGTCCGGCAGGCTCGCGCGCTCGTCAACCTCACGCTGGACGGGCTGTTCCTTCCCCGCGTGATCGCGTTCAACGGGACGCGGATTCCGCTGCGCATCAAGGCGCTCAAGGCGCCGAACTACAACATCCTTTTCATCGGCGCCACCAACCGGCCTTCGGTGCTCGATGAGGCGCTGACCCGTCCAGGAAGGTTTGGGCGGCAGATCATCTTCCGACTCCCCAACCGCGAGGACCGCAAGGACATCGCGGGCCTTTATTTCGACAAGAAGCAGCACGACCCCGTCCTCGACACGCCGAGCCGGCGCGAGGAGTTCGCGCGCATCACCGAGGGCTACTCGCCCGCCGACATCGAGCAGGTGCTGTCACTCTCTCTGCTCTACGCGTTCGAAGACGGACGTGACGCCTTCAACTGGAAAGACATCCGCGAGGCGATGGGCAACGTCGAGGCGGGTCTCGCCATCCCTGTCGAATACACTGAGCGCGACCGAATCGCGGTCGCGCGACACGAGCTCGGGCACGCGGTCGCGTCCCACTTTTTCAAGACGGATCACGCGCACGTCCGGCTCTCCATCAGGCGCCGGGCCACCACGCACGGTGAGATCGGCGGCTACCACAAGTCTCTTCCGACGGAGGAAGAGTGGCTCGAGTTCCGCTCTCAGCTCGCGGCCGACCTCCGCCACTTTCTCGGCTCGATCGCGTGCGAGCACGTTTTCTACGGCGAGAACACGAGCGGGGTCTACGGCGACCTGCGCAGCGCCACCGCGATCGCGTGCCGGATGGTCGGCACCATTGGCATGGGCCCCGACAAGCTATCGCCCGAGGTGTCGGCGAAGGCCGTCAACATCGGCGAGCAGCTGATCTCGGTTGCCGAAATTCCGGCGGGCCTGCACGCGCAGGGCACGTGGCCGGGCGCGGTGCTCAGCAACCCGCGCGGGCGGCGCGTGGTGGCGCAGCTGCTCGGCGCGGCCTACATCGACGACTGGCGCTTGATGAACGTGAACAAAGAGGCCATCGACCTGGCCGCCGAGGCTCTGATCGCGCAGGGCGAGCTTGTCGGCGATGAGATCAGCGGCCTGCTCGACTCGGTCGGCCTGCGCGAGGCGACCGCGGGGGATCCGTACCCGCCCGAGCTACCAATGGTCCCCGACATGCGCGCGCCGATCGCAGTATCGGAGTCGGCCTGATTAGATTCGCGGCGGCGGCCCTCGCGGGCGTGCTGCTCGTCCTTCCCGCACAGACGGTCCACGCCCAGGACCCTGGCCTTGGCCCGAACCCGCATCACGAAGCCGCTCGAATCATCGCGGCCGAGCTGGCGATGGCCCAGGCCTCGAGTGACCTCAGCGCGCTGTCGGCGCAGCAGCCGACCGGCTTGATGGAGACGCTGCGCCAAGAGCTCGCGATGGACCGGGCTGCTTACGCGTTTCGCGCCGCTGCGCGCGAGGAACAGCTGCGCGTTTACGAGCTCGCTGGCTATGCGAGCGTGGAGGGCGCGGTCATCCCGCTGCTGCCGGAAGCCGACCAGAATCCGATCGAGAACACGATCGCCGGGCTGCACTCGCTCTACATCCTCGGGGGCATCGACCAGTACTACCTGGTCAATGTCCATTTCACCCACCCGTACTCGGACGCGAAGCCGGTGAGCGCGCTGCGGTCGTACTACCTCGAGGCGCAGAACCGCTATGGCGTCGACGCGAGCTACCTCGCCTCCATCAACTTCATCGAGAGCAACTTCGGCCGCATCAACGGCCCGTCATCGGCCGGCGCACAGGGCCCGATGCAGTTCCTTCCCAGCACCTGGACCGAGTACGGGCAGGGCGGGAACATCAACGACCCCCACGACTCCATCCTCGCCGCGGCCCGCTACCTCGCCCATAACGGCGCGCCGTACAACATGCGCAACGCGATCTATCACTACAACCTGGACTTCGACTACGTGGACTCGGTCGAGTCGTTTGCGAGGGCGTATCGGACCGACCCTGGGTGGCTCGACCGCATGTACTACTGGAACACCTACGGATAGCTCACCCGACCATTAGAGTAAGTACTCATGGAGTACCGGATCGAACAGTTGGCCCGCTCGGCGGGCGTGGCGGTGGACACGATCCGCTTTTACCAGGGAAAGGGCTTGCTGGAAGCGCCGCGCCGGGAAGGCCGGGTCACCTGGTACGCCGAGAGCCACCTCGACCGCTTGCGCCGGATCAAGGAGCTGCAGCAGCAGGGCTTCACCCTGACGGTGATCCAGCGCTTCCTGACCGGGGAGCTGGAGCCATCGGATGAGGCGCTCGTGGCGGCGGTCACGCGTCCCGCCGCCCCGCAGACCCTGACGCTGGCCGAGCTGGCCGAGCGAAGCGGCGTGGCCGAGCCCTTGCTGATGAGCCTCGAGCAGGCCGGATTGCTCGTACCCGTGGAGGGCGGCGACCAGCCGCTGTACCCGGCCGACGACCTCGACGCGATCGCTGCCGGTATGAAGCTCATCGCCGCCGGCGTGCCGCTGGGCGCGCTGCTGGACCTCGGCAAGGACTACGCCGCGGCGGTCGACCGGACCGCCCGCCAGGCTGTCGACCTGTTCGACCGGCACGTGCGCGAGCGCATCCAGTCGGAAGGCGGCGCGACCGAGGCTGCCGAGCGACGGCTGCTCGAGACGTTCAACGACCTGCTCGAAGCCAGCGGCACGCTGGTCAGGCACCACTTCCAGCGCACGCTGCTGCGAGCCGCCCGGGAGCACATCGAGAAGCGATGATCGCGGCCACGTCGGTTCGCACGTGGGAGCTGGATCGCACCCCGGACCTGATCGACCTGGTCAGCGCCGCCAGGGACAACGGGCACGAGGTGCTCCTAATCGAGCGGCCCATGCCGGATGCGGTCAGCGTCGCGGCTCTGGGCAAGGCGTTCGACCTGGTGGCGGCCAAAGGCGGCGTCGCACTCGAGGACGCAGGCGGCAAGGTCGTCGACTTTGAGGCCGGCCCAAACCGCCTGGCAGCCGCCTCTCGACTCTGGCGGAGGGCTTGCGAATCGCTGGGCTCACCCATCGCTGTCGGCGGATTCGCCTACCGGCCGGACCGCGAACCGGGCGGACCGTGGTCGGGCTTTCCCGCCCTGCTGCTGCGGGTGCCCGAGCTGGCGGTGACCCGAGTTCGCGGCCGGACGTATGCGACCGCCGCCTCGCCGGACGCCGAAGCGCTATTGGAGTTGAACGCGACGGGACTTCGCGCGCCTGCCGCGCGCAGGCTGGAAGTCACGCCGGTGCGCAATCCGCTGGCATGGACGGCGGCTGTCGGGAGCGCCGCCTCCCGCCTGCGGGCAGGCGATGCGGCGAAGGTCGTGCTCGCGCGCGAGGTGCTGGCGCGCGGCGACGGCGTGGTGTCGGCCGCCATGGTCGCCCGTTCCCTGCGTGCGGCATACCCGTCCTGCTTCATCTACTTGATCACCGGCGCCGACGGCACCGCATTCGTCGGCGCCTCACCGGAGCTGCTGGTCCGCCGGTCCGGCGGGCGCGCCTTCTCACAGCCGATGGCGGGATCCGTGGCGCGCGGCGCGACGGACGCAGAGGACGAGCGCCTGGCGCGTCAGCTCGAAGACAGCTCGAAGGACAAGGTGGAGCACCGCGTCGTTTCCGATTTCGTCGTCGAAGCGCTGCGGCCGTTTGCAAGGGAGGTCACGGCGCCCGCTCCAGAGGTGGTGCGCTTCACGAACATCCAGCACCTCGCCACGTCGGTCTCTGCCGAGCTGCTGGAACCGCCTGCCGACGCGCTGGAGCTCGCCGCCGCCCTCCACCCCACCCCCGCGGTAGGAGGCTGGCCGCGCGACGCGGCGGACGCGCTGATCGATAAGCTCGAGGGGATGGAGCGCGGGTGGTATGCGGGCGCGGTCGGTTGGATCGATGCGCGTGGCGACGGAGAATTTGCGGTCGCGCTGCGCTGCGGGTTGCTGTGGGAGGACGGCGCGCGCCTCTATGCAGGGGTCGGCGTGATGCCGGATTCCGATCCCGCGCTAGAGCTCGAGGAGACCGAGCTGAAGTTCAAAGCGCTGCTGACGGCCCTCGTCTGATGGAGGTCACGCTCGACGGGACGCGCATCCATTACGAGCGCTCGGGCAAGGGCTTCCCGGTGCTGTTCATTCATGCGGGCATCGCAGATTCGCGCATGTGGGAACCGCAAGCGGCCGCGTTCGCCGACCACTTCGACATGATCCGCGCGGACCAGCGCGGGTTCGGCGACACGGAGCTGCCCCCCGGGCCTTACTCGGGGCTGGACGACCTGGTCGCCCTGCTCGATCACCTCAAGGTCGACCGCGCGCACGTCATCGGCTGCTCGATGGGCGGCACGCTCGCACTCGACCTCGTCCTGGAACATCCGCATCGGGTGGAAAAGCTGGTCCTGATCGCCGCCGGCGTGAGCGGCTCGAACCTCGGCGCATCCGACACCGCGCTGTTCACCGACATCGAGGAGGCTGACAAGGCAGGCGACATGGACGCGGTGAACCGAGCGGAGGTGCGGCTGTGGGTGGACGGACCGGGGCGCAGGGAAGGCAGCGCACCGGCCGCGGTGCGCGAACTCGTTCTCGACATGAACGGCCGCTCGCTCCATACCGACTGGAGCTCGGCTGAGAACCGGCCGATTGAGCATCCTGCGATCACACGACTCGGCGAGATCGCGGCCCCGACTCTCGTGATCGTCGGCGACCAGGACCTCCCGCATTGCGTTGCGAATGCAGACCTCATCGCATCGAAGGTCGCGGGCTCGCGCAAGGTGATCATCGAGGACGCGGCACACCTCCCGAGCCTCGAGCGACCGGAGGAGTTCAACCGCGTGCTGCTCGACTTCTTGACCGGATAGATGCAGACGGCGATCAACGGCGCCCGGATCAACTACGAGCGCTCGGGCACGGGCTTTCCCGTGATCTTCTTGCACGCCGGAGTCGCCGATTCGCGCATGTGGGAACCGCAGGCCGGCGCGTTCGCGAAACACTTCGACGTCATCCGGCCGGACCAGCGGGGCTTTGGCAAGTCGGAGCTGCCACCCGTCGCATGGTCGCCGGTCGAGGACCTGCTCGCGCTCATCGACGAGCTTGGTTTGAAGCCCGCGCACCTGGTCGGTTGCTCCATGGGCGGCTCGTCCGCCATCGATTTCGCCCTCGACCATCCGGACAGGATTTCGAAGCTTGTGCTGGTCGGTTCGTCGATCGGAGATTTCGCGTTCCGGCCGGAGCATGCGCACCTCTTCGCCGAAGCTGCAACAGCCCGGCAGGCCGGCGATCTAAAAGCGCTCAACGAAGCGATGCTGCATCTGTTTCTCGACGGCCCGGAACGACCACGCGGCTACGTCAAAGAACCTCTGCGAGCGCTCTTCCTGGACATGAACGGCATCGGCATCCGCGCCGACTTCGAAAAGGCGCCGCCGGCCCAGAATATGCTGGCGATGCGACGCCTGCACGAAATCACAGCACCGACGTTGGTGGTGGTGGGCGACAAGGACGTGCCGACAGTGCTTGAAGCCGCTGAGCTCCTGACTACTTCGATTCCAAACGCGCGCAAGGCGATCATTCACGACGCGGCGCACCTGCCGAACCTGGAACACCCCGAGGAATTCAACCGAATCGTGCTGGATTTTCTCCTGGCCGATTAAGCCGCCCACCGATTCCGCTCGTTTGGCGCCAGCCGTGCGGTCTCGAGCCCAGCTTTGCGCATGTTTGGCGCCATCCGTGCGGTTAGGTTCGAAGAGCCGCCGCCGCCGCCTCCCAGCACAACCGATGCCCATTGACCGAGTCCGACCGCTTGAACCGCACGACCACCATCGTCGGCGTCGGCGCGGCAATTGCATCCGCGATGGCCGGCTCCAACCCCGACCGGTCCGTCACCGGGCTGTACACAAGACCGTAGAGCCGAGCCACCTGTGACAGGTCAAGGCTCAGCGGCGTCACGAAGAGCTCCTCAAAAACATCCTGGTGCTCGGCCTGCGGCAGGAAGCTGAACACTCCCCCGCCATCGTTGTCACACACCACCAGCGTCGCGCGAATCCCGTGCCGCCGCAGCGCCCACAACCCGTTCATGTCGTGATACAGCGACAGGTCCCCAAGCAACAAGACCGTCGGTACGTTGCTCCGCCCCGCGGCCAACCCCAGCCCGCTCGACACGAGCCCGTCGATCCCGCTGGCTCCGCGGTTGCCGAAGAAGCGCTGCTGCGGGCGAGCCTGAGGCCAGAAGGACTCAACCGCCCGGATCGGCATGCTCGAGCCGACAAACACCTGCCCAGGGTCCGGCAGGCGCGCGCTCAAGGCGCGCACCACGTGTCCCTCGTGCATCGGCGTCGACACCAGGGTCGCGGCAATGGCCGCCGACGCGCGCTTTCCCGCCGCCACCCACTGTTCCCGCCATCCGGCCCGCTCGACCGTGGGCAGCGCCTCGAGCAGAGGCTGCGGGTCGCAGTCGACGATGTTGGTCGAGACGTGGTCCTGGTCACGCCAGGCATGGTCGGGGTCGAGGAGGAATGTCGGCGCCGATGCCGCGGCGAGCCACTTGTTCAAAGCTCGCGAAGTCGGCATGCCACCCAGCCGGATGACGAGGTCGGGACCGTGCTGCAGCGACCAGCCGGCCCTCAGGAGCGCCTCGTATGACTCGATCGACGCCCCCGTCTCGGGTCTTCGCAGCTGAGAGGTCGGTTCCGCGAGCACAGGGAGGCCCAGCCGGTGCAGCGCCGGAGCGAGCCGCTCGCCGTCTCGCATCTCCCCCGCGACAACCAGCGGCCGCTGCGCCCGCTGGAGCGCCGACGCGAGAGCGGTCACCTGGCTCGGCGTCGGCAGGGTGCGGCCGCGGCTCACCGACTGGCCCGACGTGCCGAGGGGAGCCGGCACCTGGCCAGGCTGCGGGACCAGGGGCTCACGAAACGGCAGGTTCACATGAACCGGTCCGGAGCTCGCCTCAGCGACAGCCCGCGCCGCCACGCGCCTCCAGAACCGGGCCGCGTTCGGCAGCTCGACCGGAACGCCCGGGTCGAAGAACCACCTGACCGCCGTGCCGTAAAGGCGCTGCTGGTCGATCGATTGATTCGCGCCGGCGCCCTGCAGCTCGGGAGGCCGGTCAGCCGTGAGCACGATCAGCGGCGTGCGCGAGTACGAGGCTTCGACCACCGCGGCGTGAAATTCCGCGGCCGCTGTACCCGACGTGCAAAGCAGCACCACCGGCTTGCCCGTGGCCTTGGCCAGGCCGACCCCAAAGAAAGAGCCCGAGCGCTCGTCGATGTGCATGAGCACCTGGATCTTTGGATGCCGCTGCAGCGCCATGGCGATCGGGGCCGAGCGAGAGCCCGGAGAGACGCAAGCGAACTCGACGCCCTGAGCCGCGAGCTCATCCACGAAGGTTGCTGCGAAAGACTGCGTTACATCCATAGCATTCAGTGCGAGTGATTCTCGACGGTCCCGACGTGCGATTGAGCTATTTCGTGAGCGGCGAAGGCACGCCCGTGACGCTCCTCCACGGCTTCACCCAGAGCGGCAGCGGCTGGCTCGAGACGATTTCGAGGATGCCAACCGGCTGGATGTGGATCGTGCCGGATCTTCGCGGGCACGGCGAAACGCGAACGCTCCCCGGCGCGCCGTGCAGCATGGATGCCTGCACCGCCGACCTCGAGATGCTGTGGGACCACCTCGGCGTCGCGCGCACCCACCTCGTGGGCTATTCGATGGGGGGGCGGCTCGCACTCCACGTCGCGGCGCGACGTCCTGAGCGAATCCTGTCGCTGCTCACCATCGGCGCTCACGCCGGTCTCGAAGAAGGGGCGCGCGAGGGGCGACGCCAGGGCGACGAGGCCCTCGCCGGTCGCATCGAGAATGAAGGCCTCGAGGCGTTCGTCCAGTACTGGTCCGGACTGCCCCTTTTCGCGGGCCTGGAGCGTCGAGGACCGGCGTTCGTCGCGCAGATACGCGCGGCGAGGATGACCAACCACGTCGCGGGCCTGGCGTGCTCTCTGCGCGGGATGGGCGCCGGGGCCATGGAGCCGGTCTGGGATGAGCTCAGACGCGTCACGTTTCCGTGCACGTTCGTCGCGGGTCAGCTCGACCACGGCTACGTCAGCTCAGCCCGCCGGCTCGCGGCGACCGTGCCGCACGGGCGCGTCGAGGTCGTGCCCCGCGCCGGCCACACCGTGCACCAGGAGAGGCCCGAGGCCTTTGCGCGCCTCCTCGAGGATCACCTTGCGTCCGCCACCGGCAGCGAGGGCTCGCCGTCCAGCTCGACCTCAACCTGAAGGCCCGCCGCGTAACGAGCCGCCCCGAGCCGCTCCTGGTCCAGCATCCCTCCGCCGTCCAGCTCGCTCAGCACGAACCTCCCGCAGCCGGCCCGCACCTTGGAATCGACCTCACGCGCGACCTCCTGCGGCGTGCGCGCCGTGATGTACGCAGTCGTCACAGCAGCAACCCCAAGGAAAAGAGCAGCGCGTAGGCCAGCTCGGCGACCGCCATCCGTTTCAAGGCGCGTACGAGCGCGGGCGCCTCGCTGGTGGCGAACGCGATGCGCACCGGCACCGCGGCGATCGGGATCGCGAAGTGGACCAGCATGACGGTGACGCCCGCGAGGTTGAGAACAAGCACCGCGATGGGGATGCCGAATGCCAAGCAGACCAACACCAGGAGCAGCACTCGCGTGCGCGCGCGGCCGATTCGCGTCGCCAGGGTCAGCTTGCCCGCGGCGGCGTCGGTGTCGAGGTCGCGCAGGTTGTTGAGCACGAGGATGGCGGTCGCGAAACATCCCATCGCGCAGGCCATCAGGACGGACAGCGGCGTGACCCGCAGCGTCTCCACGTAAACGGTGCCGACAGTCGCTACGAGCCCGAAAAACACGAAGACGAAAACCTCGCCAAGACCGAGGTAGCCATAAGGACGCGGGCCCCCCGTGTAGAGCCATCCGGCCAGAATGCACGCGACACCAACGACCAGCAGCCGCCAGTCGGTGACGAGACTGAGCACCAGACCGGCGACCGCGGCGAGTCCGAAGGCAGCGATGGCTGCTCGCCGGACGGCGTCCGGGTCGACGATCCCCGACGACGCGGCTCGCACCGGGCCGAGCCTGCGCGGGGTATCCGCGCCGCGAACGTGATCCGAGTAATCGTTGGCGAAGTTCACGCCGACCTGCATCGCGATCCCGACCAGCAGGGCCAGCAGGCCCGCGCCCAGTCGAGCTCCACCCGCGTGAATCGCCATCGCGGTGCCCACGAGCACCGGCGCGACCGAGGCCGCGAGCGTCGCTGGGCGCACCGCCGACCACCACAGGCGGGCGGGTGTCAGGACAGCGGCGGTGGCGACACTCACCTCCCCGCTCGCCGGGGAGGTCGGCCCTGGCCGAAGGCCACGGCCGGGTGGGGGGATGCCCTGTATCAAGGCCTTTTGGGAAATTTAGAGAAGTCGGGCTTGCGCTTCTGCACGTATGCGTCCCGACCCTCCTGCGCCTCGTCGCTCATGTAGTAGAGCAGCGTCGCGTCGCCGGCGAGCTGCTGGATCCCGGCCAGGCCATCGTCCGCCGCGTTGAGGCCGGCCTTCAGCATGCGCAGCGCGAGCGGGCTGAGCTCCAGCATCTTGCGGCACCACGCCACGGTTTCCTTCTCGAGGTCGGCCAGCGGCACGACCTTGTTCACCAGCCCCATGTCGAGCGCCTGCTGCGCGTCGTACTGCTCGCAGAGAAACCAGATCTCGCGCGCCTTCTTCTGGCCGACGATGCGGGCGAGGAACCCGGCACCATAGCCACCGTCGAAGCTGCCGACGCGCGGACCGGTCTGCCCAAAACGCGCGTTGTCGGCGGCGACGGTCAGGTCGCACACGACGTGCAGCACGTGGCCGCCGCCGATCGCGTAGCCCGCAACCATCGCCACGACGGGCTTGGGCAGGCGGCGGATCTGGACCTGCAGGTCGAGGACGTTGAGACGCCCGGTGCCCTTGGGATCGATGTACCCGTCGTCCCCGCGAATCCGCTGGTCGCCGCCGGAGCAGAAAGCTTCCGTTCCGGCGCCGGTGAGGATGACGACGCCGATCTTGGGGTCGTCGCGCGCGACCTCGAAGGCCCGGGACATCTCAGAAACAGTGGTCGGACGGAAGGCGTTGCGGACCTCGGGGCGGTTGATCGTGATCTTCGCGATCCCGTCCCAGGTCTCGTAGATGATGTCTTCATACTCGCCGGCCTTGCGCCAGCCACGATCCTTCAAGCTCTCACTCCTAGAGCGATCACTAGCACGATTCGAATGCTACGCGCCTAGACGCGCTGGCGTGGTTTCCGGCGCGGGAAGAGCCTCACGATCTTCGCGTAGTCCTCGGGAGTGTCGATGTCGTCGGGACGCCCTGGGGCGGGAACTACGTCGATCAGCTCGGGATGTCCCTGCAGCACCTGGCGCGCGCCGGCGTCGCCCTTGAGCACCATGAGGTCTTCCCAGAGCTCGCGCGCCAGGACCACCGGCGGCGTCCACTCGCCCTTTGACTGGGCCACCGCGACGGCGGGGCGCGATCCCTCGCGACGCCACGCGCGCATCAGCGCCGCGATGGTGCGAGAGCCAACCAAAGGCTGGTCTCCCAGGATGATGACCGCCGCCTCGATCTCCCGGCGCATCGCCCGCAGCCCCACCTGCAGCGACGAAGCCATGCCGGTCTTCGCCTTCGGGTTGTGGACGAGCTCGGCGTCGCCGTCGATCGCGTCACGAACGTCGTCCGACGAATAGACGACGACCACCTGGTGGCAGCCTCCCTCGGATGCCGACTCCATCGCATGGCGAACCATCGGCTTGCCGTCCACCTCGAGCAGCAACTTCTCCGACCCGGGCATGCGGGTGCCAGAGCCCGCGGCCAGGACGATGGCGCCCACCGGCAGCAGAGCCGCCGCAAGCCGCTCGAACGGAGGCCGAGCCGATCGGATCCATTCGACCTCGATGCCGGCGCGGATCGCGCTCTCGGCGTACTCGCGCAGCCGCTCGCTGTCGCCGTCGACGAGCATCAGGCGCCGGCCGGCAAGCACTGCCATGTCGGGGAGAACCTCGGGCAGGCCGACAACCGCCAGGGCGGTGCAGTCGGGGCGCGAGGCGAGGTGCTGCAGGGCGGAGTCCAGGTCGCGACCGCGGACCACGAGGCTGTGGGGACCTTCCGGCTCGCGATAGGTGCGCCCCCGGACAGCCAGGTCCAGGTCACCCATCACGAAGATCGACATGTCCTCCTCAGCATGCCAGAAGGGACCGGCCTTACTCTCTGTTGGATGCCTCTCCTCGGAGCTCACGTCGACTCGTCGGGTGGCCTGCACCTCGCGTTCGAACGCGCCGAGGCGATGGGCGCCCAGGCGATCCAGGTCCACCCCACCCCGCCTGGCTTCTGGGGTTCGCCAAAGCTCGATGAGGCGCGCATCGCTACTTTCAAGGAGGCCGCCGAGAAGCACGGTCGACCGCCTTTTTACTTCCACGCCGTCTATCTGATCAACCTCGCCGGCGACGACCCGACGCTGCGCCAGCGCTCAGAGAGCACGCTCGCCGGCTACCTCAAGGCGGCCGACGACCTCGGTGTGAACGGCGTCATCTTTCACACCGGTTCTCATAAGGGTGCCGGCTTCGAGGCCAGGCTTTCCTCCATCGTGGAGCACCTGCAGCACGTGCTCGAGCGCGCGAGTCCGACCTCTGCCCGCCTGCTGATCGAGAACAATGCCGGGCTCGGCGGCTGCGTCGGCGCCCGCTTCGAAGAGATCGCTCAGATGCTTTCCGCGTTGGATGATCCGCGCGTGTCGGTCTGCTTCGACACCTGCCACGCCTTCGCCTCGGGCTACGACGAGCGAACCCCAGCCGAAGTGTCGAAGACGCTCGACGAGCTGGACCGCGTGATCGGCCTCTCGCACGTCGAGGTCATCCACTGCAACGATTCTGTGACCGGCCTCGGCTCGAATCGCGACCGCCACGCGAACATCGGAGCGGGTGAGATCGGTGAAGAAGGGTTTCGCGCCCTCCTGCACGAGCCGCGCCTAGCGCGGCTCCCGTTCATCCTCGAGGTGCCCGGCGCCGGGGGCGGTCCCGACGCCGAGCAGGTCGCGGTGTTGAAGCGCCTGTCGGCCTAGAGCAATAGGGGTCCCCGCGAAAAAGCCCCGCAAAGTCAGAGTCTGCGACGTGACTTTGCGGGGACCCCTTCACGGCGCAGCCTCTGAGTTCGTGGGGCTTTCAGAGCTAAGCCGCCTCTGACGCGTCCGACGCGGTCGTGTCCTCGTAGTCGACCGGCTCCAGGCCCGGGCGGCGACGCGGCGCCAGGCGCATGGCCAGGCCGGCGAGCCACCAGGCGCGGGCTGCCAGGTTGCGGATCAAAGCGCCCAGGCCTGCCAGCGAGTTGGCGGCCATACGGCTGTTCTCCATCTCCCGCTGGAGGTCCTTCAGCCGCTCGAACGCCACGTCCTCATTCGTGTACTGATACATCGCAGATCCTCCTCTAACCGTCGTTCTGTTTACGCTAGTTAGTATAACTGATGTTAGTCGATAGCGGGTTATGGATATACTTCTCGCATGGCCGAGCGTCAAACCGCCACTGGCGATATCGGGCTCGTCGAGGCGTTCGTCAACACAACCGACCTTCAGGACGGCCCAGAGGAGCTCGAGGACCCAAACACGCTCCAGGCCTGGCTGGTTGCAAAGGGACTGCTCGACAGCTCCCAGGCAGCCGATGCATCGGACCTGAAGCACGCGATCGCCTTGCGCGAGGCGATCCGCAACGTCATCGGCGCCAACTGTGGGTTGTCGCGGCTTTACCCCGTCGACGTCGCAACTCTCAACGGGGCTGCGGCCGCAAGCGGGTTAAGGATGCGGTTCGGGGCTGACGGGAAGGCGCGGCTCGAACCGGAGTCGCCTGGGGTCGTGGGCGCTATGGGACGCATCGTCGCCACGCTGTACGCGGCCATGGAAGACCCGGACTGGACTCGGCTCAAGCTGTGCAGCTCTCAGTCCTGCAGATGGGCGTTCTATGACCGGTCGAAGAACCACTCGAGCCGCTGGTGCACGATGGCTTCCTGCGGAAATCGCGAGAAGGCCAGGCGCTTCAGAGGTCACGCCAAAACACACGCCTGACGCACGTTAGGAACCTGTGACGGCATGGTGGTTGACCCAGATCACAACGACGAGGCTGAACACCAGGAGGGTGGGCCTGGCCGTCCACTCAGCCCAGGCTGGATCGAACCGCGTCGCGCTTGGAGGCGCCCGAGCCGCCGAACCGGGTGGCCGTGATCTCGGCCAGGATTCCTAGCGCCGTCTCCTCCGCACCGCGCCCGCCGAGGTCGAGCCCGATCGGGCCGTGGACCCTGGAGAGCTGTTCCTCGGTGAAGCCCTCGGCGCGCAGCGCGTCGAAGCGGTTCTGGTTGGTCTTCCGGCTGCCGATCGCACCGATGTAGCCCGCGTCCTTCGTCAGCACCGCGCGCAGCGCCGGAAGGTCGAACTTCGGGTCGTGGGTCAGGATGACCACGTACGACGAGCGGTCGATCGAGAGCCTGGCGATTGCCTCGTCGGGCCAGGCCACGATGAGCTCGTCGGCCTCCGGGAACCGCTCCTTGGTGGCGAACTTCGCGCGAGCGTCGACGACTGTGACGCGGTAGCCCATCAGCTTGGCCAGCCGGTGCAGGGGAATCGCGATGTGGATCGCGCCGATGATGATGAGGTTGGCCGGGCGCCGGAACGGCTCGGTGAACCATTCGCCGTCGCGACGGGCGAGCTCTACGCCAGGCGGCATTCCCTCGACCAGCTCGGTGTCGCCCGTGACGAGGTTGGTGCGCAAGGTGGCCGGTTCGTTGGTTTCGAGCATCGCGATCAGCCGCTTGTGCACCGGGGCGAGCGGCTCGATGAAAACCTCGATATGCCCACCGCACGCGAGGCCGACCTCGAAGGCGACGTCGTCAGCCACTCCGAACGCGGCGATCTTCGGTTCGCGGCTCTTCAGTACCTTCTGCGCCTCTTCGAAGACCGCGCCTTCGATGCAGCCGTTGGAGACCGAGCCTGCCATCTTGCCGGAGCGGGTCACCACCATCTTCGACCCCAGCGGCCGAGGGCTCGAGCCCCAGGTCTCCACCACTGTCGCGAGGGCGATGTCTTCGCCCGCCTCCGTCCATTCGTTGAGCTCGCCGAGGACCTCGCGCATCTACCGCGTGCTCCGTGAGCGCCGACCCAGGCCCGACAGCAGCCGGCCCAGGTCGTCCAGCGCTTGCAGGTTGTGGGCGGCTAGAAAGTCGTCGCAATGCGGCAGCGCGGCCGCCATCCCGCGGGTGAGCGGTTGGTATCCCTCTGAGCCAAGCAGCGGGTTCAGCCAGATCAACCGGTGGGCCGAACGCCGGAGGTGGATGAGCTCCGCTGTGAGGCGCTCCGGGTCGCCGCGGTCCCATCCATCGCTGACGATGAGGACCACCGCGCCGTGGCCAAGCACACGCCGCGCCCAGTGGCGGTTGAAATCCGACAGCGCGTCACCGATCCGCGTGCCGCCGCTGAAGTCATGGACGCCCTTGCTCACCGAGTCGAGAGAGCGGTCCAGGTCGCGATAGCGAAGCAGGCGCGTGATCCGCGTCAGGCGTGTCGAGAACACGAACGCCTCCAGGTCCTCGCGGCGCGCGATGGCGTGCGCGAAGATCATCAGCAGTCGCGAATAGCGCTCCATCGAGCCGCTCACGTCGCAGATCAGGACGAGCGGTCTCCTGCGGACTCGCGGCCGGCGATGGAACAAGCGCATCAGCTCGCCGCTCGACCGGATCGCATTTCGCGCCGACCGGCGCAGGTCGATCCGCCCGGCACGCGCCGAGCGAAGGCGCCGCGTCTTCCGCTCGGCCATTCGCCAGGGCGCCTGCTCTAGAAGGCGGCGCACCTGCTCGGTCTCCTGCCACGTCATCTGATCAAAGTCCTTGTGCCGGAGCAACTCCTCGGCGCTGTATCCGCTCGAGCTCGCGGGCACCACGCTCGGGTCCTGCTCGCGGTTCATCTGCGAGGTGTTGAGCCCGAGCGCTGCCGACCACGCCTTTGCCTTCTCGGGTGCCAGCGGCAGCGAGCGGGTGCGGCCGGGCATCACGCCGGCGGACGCTCTGGGGTCGGGCGGCGACCAGAAGATGTCGAAGGCGGCATCGAAGGTCGGCAGGTCTTCCTTTCGGCTCACGAACACGGAGCGCAGCGAGTTGCGGAAGTCGGCGTGCCGCTTGATGTCGATGAAGGCGAGCGCGCGGGTCGCGTCCGTCAGCCTCCGCGGACCGGCCTCCAGGCCGGCGTCGTGCAGGAGTCGCGCGAATGCCCCGAGGCGTGGCAGCAAATCCGGCGCGGGAGATCCTTGCTCAGGCACCCCGCGCCTTCTCGACCAGCGCGGGCACCTGCTGCCGCACGCGTTCGAGATCCTCCTGGTACTTGAGCGCCGCGCCGATGGTCGCGTTGACAAGGGTCGAGTCGATTCGCGTCGCGCCCAGCGCGGCCAGCGAGCGAGCCCAGTCCAGCGTCTCGGCGACGCCCGGCACCTTGTACAGGTCCATGCTGCGCAGGCTCTGGACCAGCGCCGCCACCTCGCGGGCCAGCCCGTCCGCGGCCTCGGGCGCGCGGGCGCGCACGATCTCCACCTCTTTCTCGAGGTCCGGGTAGTCGATCCAGTGGTACAGGCACCGGCGCTTGAGCGCGTCGTGCACCTCGCGTGTCCGGTTGGAGGTGATGACCACGAAAGGCGCGCGCTTCGCCTTGATCGTCCCGATCTCCGGGATAGAGACCTGGAAGTCCGACAGCAGCTCCAGCAGGAATGCCTCGAACTCTTCGTCGGACCGGTCGATCTCGTCGATCAGGAGGACGGGCGGGATCGCGTCTTCGTTGTCGATGGCGTCGAGCAGCGGCCTTCGGAGCAGATATTCGGGGCTGTAGATCTCGCGCTCGGCGACGCGGCGGTCGTCGCCGGCCTCCATGAGCCGGATGTGCAGGAGCTGCCGCGGGTAGTTCCATTCATAGACGGCGTGGGCCAGGTCGATGCCCTCGTAACACTGGAGGCGGATCAGCCGCGCACCAAGCACGTCCGCCATCACCTTCGCCGCCTCGGTCTTGCCCACGCCCGCCTCGCCCTCGATGAAAAGCGGCTTCTCCAGCTTGAGGGCGAGAAAGATCGAGGTCGCGAGTGCCCGATCGCCGATGTACTTGCGGTCGCGCAGCCGCTGCTCGATGTCCTCGATCGTGGCGGGAGTGGTTGCGGTCACGCCAAAAGGTTACGGGAGGCGGTGGCCCGGCGCGAACGCCGGGCCACCAAAGTCCTACTTAGACTGCTCGATCGCGCGCTTGGTCAGCACCCGCGCGAGGTGCTTCTTGTACTCGGGGCTGGCACGAAGGTCGCCGGACGGGTTCAAGCCGTCGGACGCGTGCTGGGCCGCCTCTTCCGGCTTGGCGCCCTTGGCCAGGGCGTCCTCTACCGCCTTGGCGCGGACCGGGATTGGGCCGACGTTGGTCAACCCGATTCGCCAGCCGCCGTTCATTTTCTGGGCCGCCGCGCCGACGATCGCCCAGTCGAAGAGACGGCGCCGGAACTTGATGTACTTGTGCGGTCCATCCGCCACCGGGAAGACCACCTCGATCACGATCTCGTCCGCCGCGAGCGGTGTCGTGAAGATGTCCTTGAAGAAATCCTTGGCGGCGATGGTCCGCTGGTTGGTCACGATCTCCGCGTCGAGCATCAACGCGATGGTCGGGTAGTCGCCCGCCGCGTCGGCGTGCGCGACCACGCCGCCGATCGTGCCCATGTTGCGGACCTGATTGTCGCCGACCTCCCCCGCCACCTCGGCGAGGATGGGCAGCTTTTGCTTGATGACGGAGGAGTTCTGGATCGTGACGTGGCGCGTCAGCGCGCCGATGCGCAGCTTCGACCCATCTTCCTTGATGTGGTCCAGCTCCTTGATTCCGTTGATGTCGACGAGCGCCTTGGGTTGCGCGAGGCGCAGGCGCATGAGGGGGATCAGGCTGTGCCCGCCCGCCAGCACCTTGGCGTCCTCGCCGTACTTGTTCAGCAGCTTGGCAGCCTCCTCGACAGAGGAGGCTCGCGCGTACTCGAATGCGGCCGGGATCACCTACCTGCCTCCTTTCCACCGTTGGAGTGTTCACGAGCATCATGGATCTGCTTCCAGATCCGGTCCGGGCTGGCCGGCATGTCGACATGCTTGATGCCAAACGGCGCCAGCGCGTCGCAGACAGCGTTGATGATCGCAACGGAGCTTGCGATCGTGCCGGCCTCACCGATTCCCTTGACGCCAAGCTCATTGGTTGGCGACGGGGTGATGGTTCGGCCGAGCTCAAAGACAGGGAACTCGTTGGCGCTCGGGACCAGGTAGTCGGTGAACGTTCCTGTCCGCATCTGCCCCGATTCGTCGTCATAAACGATCTCTTCGTACAGGGCTTGCGAGATTCCCTGCGCAACCCCGCCATGGATCTGACCGTCGACGATCATGGGGTTGATGATGTTGCCGCAGTCGTCGACCGCGATGTATCGCTTGAGATCGACGTGCCCGGTTTGCGCATCGACCTCGACCACGGCGATGTGAGTGCCGAACGGCCACACGAAGTTGCTCGGGTCGTAGTAGGCGACTGCTTCGAGGCCCTGCTCCATCCCCTCGGGAAGGCCCGCGCCATACGAGGCGAATGCCACCTCGCCGAACGCCTTGCGCTTGTCGGGACTGCCCTTGACATAGAAATGGCCCTGGTCGAAGGCCACGTCCTCCTCGGCCGCTTCAAAAAGGTGCGCTGCGATCTTGCGTGCCTTGTCGACGACCTTCTTGCTCGCCTTGTGCACCGCCATGCCGCCCACCGCCAGCGAGCGACTGCCATAGGTTCCATAGCCGAAGGCCGGCCCCTCAGCGGTGTCGCCGTGCCTCAACTCGATGGAGTCGTAGGGGACGCCGAGAGTGTCGGCGACGATCTGGGGGAACGTGGTGTCGTGGCCCTGGCCGTGCGAATGGGTGCCGACGTAGACCGCGACCGAGCCTGTTGGAAACACGCGAACCTGCGCCGATTCGACCAACGCAATGCCTCCGGTCGCGGGCGCTGTGGCGGCGCTCGGCCCGAAGCCGCAAATCTCGATCCAGCTCGACATTCCGATGCCGAGGTACTTGCCCTTCTTGCGGCCTTCTTCCTGCTCCTTGCGAAGCTTCTCGTAACCCGCAATCCCCATGGCCATGTCCATCGCCTTCTCGTAGGCGCCCGAGTCGAAGACCAGGCCGAAGTGATTGGTGTGCGGGAAAGTCGTGATGAAGTTCTTGCGACGAAGCTCCGCCGGATCCATCTTCAGCTCGCCGGCGAGCAGGTCGATTGCCCGCTCACACAGGTGTGTCGCCTCTGGACGTCCAGCGCCTCGATACGGATCGGTCGGGACCTTGTTGGTCAGGACGCCGACGGTGCGCGCCGCCACATGCTTCCAGTTGTAAGCGCCGCCCGCGAGCAGGCACGCGCATGCCTGGAACGCCGCGAACGTGCCCATGTACGCACCGATGTCCAGGTACTGGGTCGCCTTGATGAAGACCAGGGTCCCGTCCTTCTTGGCTCCGGCCTCGACCTCGAAGACCTGGCCTCGGCCGTGGGTGGTGGTCAGGAGCGATTCGGTCCGCGACTCGATCCACTTCACCGGACGCCCGCTCAGCTTTGCCGCCGCGGGGACCAGCCAGTCCTCTGAATACGGGCTGATCTTGGCGCCGAAGCCTCCGCCCACGTCGGGAGAGATGACCCGGAGCCGGTTTTCAGGTATCCCCATCGCGCCGCCAAGAAATAGCCGCACGAAGTGCGGGCTCTGGCTCGACATCCACACGGTCAAAGTGCCGTCCGGCTTGGAGTACTCGGCAAGCACGCCGCGGGTCTCCATCGAGGTCGGCGCCAGCCGCTGCTGGAGGATGCGCGCTTTGATGACCACGTCGGCCTCTTTCATGACCGCCGGGTCATCCGGGATGTAGGTGAGGTCCCAACCGAGATTGTCCGGTCCGCCCGAGTGGACTTTGGGACTCTTGGCCTTCAGGGCCTTGTCGAGGTCCATCACCGCTGGAAGCTGCTCGTACTCGACGTCGATCAGGTTGACTGCGTCGGATGCCTGGTACTTCGTCTCGGCCAGGACCACGGCGACGGGTTCGCCTTGGTACACGACCTCTTTTTCCGCGATCGGGAACCTGGGCGGGATCTGCTTCTTCTCCGCCACGAAGGATGGGGTGACGGGCATGGTCCCCGAGAGCACCTTGGCGAAATCCTTGTGGGTATAGACGGCTACCACTCCTGGCGCCTTGCTCGCCGCCGTGACGTCAATGCTCTTGACCAGGGCGTGGGCGAACGGGCTGCGGACAACCGCAAGGGAAAGGGTGCCCGGCCGGGTGAAGTCGTCCACGTAGCGCCCCTCGCCGCTCACCAGGCGCGGGTCTTCGCGGCGGTGGATCTTGGCCCCAATCATTGTGGTGACGGCCATGGCTACTCCCCTCCCGCGGTTACGGCGTGGCCGGCGGGTTTAGCTTTGGCGCCGCCCATCGTCTTCGCCGCCGCCTGCACGGACTTGACGATGTTCACGTAACCCGTGCAGCGGCAGAGGTTGCCTTCGAGACCCCTGCGGATCTCGTCTTCGGTCGGGTTGGGGTTTTGTTCCAGGAGGTACGCCGCGGCCATGATGAAGCCGGGCGTGCAGTAGCCGCACTGGAGGCCGTGCTCATCCCAGAATGCCTGCTGCAGCGGGTGAAGCTCCCCGTCCTTGGCCATGCCCTCGATCGTGGTCAGGTTCTTGCCCTCCGCCTGGATCGCGAACATCGTGCAGCTCTTCACCGCCTTGCCGTCGACGAGGATCGTGCACGCGCCGCACTGGCTCGTGTCGCAGCCTATGTGGGTGCCGGTGAGGCCGACGACATCGCGCAGGTAGTGCACGAGAAGAAGCCGGGGCTCGACCTCATGCTCTTGCCGGTGGCCGTTGACTGTGGTCGAGACCTTGTGCTTCATACGCTCCTCTCCTAATCCCTTGACCGGCGGCCCTTGCGGCGCCGGAAGCACTGACGTTTGCGCGAGTTGATTGTCGCCCCTGACGATCCGGCAGCCGGCCCTGTGGCCTCTCCCCGACATCCCCGGCCGAACGCGACACGTCTATTGCGCTACTTTTAGCGGCGAAATGCAACTAGAAAATTCGTTCAGGGTCGAGGCGCCCCCGGACAAGGTGTTCGCGTACCTCATCGACGTCAACAAGGTCGTGGGCTGCGTTCCGGGTGCGGAGCTCTCCGAAGTCGTCGATCCGACCACCTTCAAAGGCAAGGTCAAGATCAAGGTCGGCCCGATCACGGTCGCCTACAGCGGCACGGCGAGGATCATCGACCGCAACGATGCGCAGCATTCCGCCACGCTCGAGGCCGAAGGACGGGAGACCACGGGTCCGGGATCGGCACGGGCCAAGGCCTTGATGAGCGTCGAGCCCGAGGGCGCCGGATCGACGGTCAAGATCGTGACCGACTACAACGTCGCCGGCCGCGTCGCCCAGTTCGGCCGCGGCGTGATGGAGGACGTCTCCCGGCGGATCGTGAACGACATGGCCGCCTGCATCAAGGCGAACGTCGAGGCGGCCGAGCCGGCCGCGGACGGCGGGCCAGGCGTCTCGGTCGCCGCGCCGGCGAGCGCAGCCCCGGCCCAACCTGTCACAGCGAAACCTGTCAACGCCCTGTCGCTGTTCGTTCAGGTCCTGTGGGCCGGGATCCGGCGCGCGTTCGGAGCGAAGACGACCTAGGGTCGACTGGTCTAGCCCAGGTAGAGGGCCAGCATCAGGTCGCGGTTGACCATGATCGTGGGCTGCGTCCAGCTCTTCGAGCTCGCGCCGATGATCGTGACCGTGGCGTCGACCACGGGGAAGAAACGGGACTTCATGAGGATCTCGTTGTGCATGGACGCCTCGGTCGCCTTGGGGAATTCGACCGCGCCCGTGACCATGAACGTGTCCGCCTGGAACATGACGTAGCGCCGGATCATCTCCATGATCTGGTCCGGCGGAGGCGGCTCGGCCTCGATGGTGCGGATCCCCCCGACCAGGGCCTTGCTGAACAACCCCTCCGGCACGCCGTTCAGGGCCACGGCGCCCGGGACCAGCGGCTCCGCGCTCACGTTGCGCAGGTGGAACACCGGTTCAGGGTCGTTGATGGTATCTCGCAGCCGGCCGCGGATCTGGAACTCGGCAGTGATCCGCTGAGACGGTGTCAGGACGTCGACCTTGCTCCAGGCGATCGCGGGCGTGAGCCCGCCAGGGGTTTGCATGGCGGGCAGGATAACGCGGCGCGCCCTCTGTTCACGTGAGAATGGGCACATGGAGCTCCGCGAGGCGCGGCGGCGGATCGAGGAGCGTGCGGAGCTGCGCGCCTTCATCTCCCTCTCGTCCGAAGAGGGCGCCGGCACGGTCGTCGCCGTCAAGGACCTGGTCGACGTGGCCGGCATGGTCACGACCGCGGGCGGGATCATCCTTCCGAACGAGCCGGCCGCGCAGGACGCCCCGGTGGTGCAGAAGATCCGCGGCGCAGGCTGCGTGATCGTCGGCAAGACAAACCTGCACGAGTTCGCCTACGGCGTGACCAGCACCAATATCCACTACGGCACGGTTCGCAATCCGCACGACCCTGGCCGCGTGGCCGGTGGATCGTCAGGTGGCTCCGCGGTGGCCGTGGCCGCCGGCATGTGCGATTGGGCGATCGGCAGCGACACGGGCGGCTCGATCCGGATCCCGGCGTCGCTGTGCGGCGTGGTCGGGTTCAAGCCTGAGCTCGGCACGATCGACCTCACCGGCGTCGTGCCGCTGAGCTGGTCGCTGGATACGCTCGGCCCCATGGCGCCGGACGTGGCCGAGGTGATGCGCGCTTACTCGATGATGTCGGGCGAGACAGTCGGGACCGCTCACCTCGCGCCGCCGCGGCTCGCGGTGCCGGCCGGATGGGTCACCCGCCTCGACGAGCCGACCGAGCGCGCGTGGCGACTGGTCTCCCAGGGGCTGCCAGAGATCGAGTTCGTCGATCGCGACCGGCTGTTCCGCAACGGCCTGACGATCCTGCTGGTCGAGGCGGCCACCTATCACCGGCGGTGGGCGAACGACTTCCCAGAGAAGTACGGCCCGGACGTCCTCGCCCATATCCGGCGGGGCCTCGGAATACCGGCGGTCGATCTCGAGGAAGCGATGCGCGAGCGCCCGCGCCTGATGGAAGCGTCGCGTCGCGCGATGGAGGGCATCGACGCCCTGGTGCTGCCGGCGACCGCCATCGTCGCGCCACCGGTAGACGCCGGCGACGAGGTGCGCGAGCCGCTGTCGCGCTTCACGCGTCCGTTCAACACGACCGGCCAACCCGTGGTGGCGCTGCCGGCCCCAGTGCCGGGGCTTCCCGTGGGAATTCAGGTGGTCGGACGCACGAACGCAGAGACCTTGAGAGCCGCCCTGTGGCTGGAACGAGAGTGGCAGAACCTGGCCCCCTGAAATCCAAGGAGCTGTTCCCCGCGGTCTTCAGCCGCCATGCGCTCGCCTACCAGCAGCGGCTCGAGCAGGTCATGGCGAGGGGCGAGGCCCGTGGACGCATGCGGGTGCTCGAGCTCGTCGACGCGCACGCCGGCATGAGGGTGATCGACCTCGCGTGCGGGCCGGGTACCCTCAGCCGCCACCTCGCCAAGAGCGTTTCGCCGGGCGGCGAGGTCGTCGGGGTCGACCTCGCGCCCGGGATGATCGAGCTGGCCCGCGCATCAATACCTGGCGCGCGCTTCGAGGTGATGGACATCGAGCGGCTCGAGTTCGCCGACGGGTCGTTCGACGCCGCGGTTTGTGGGCACGGCCTCCAGTTCGCGCCAGACCTGGCGGCGGCGCTCAGCGAAGCTCGCCGGGTGCTGCGCCCGGACGGCCGGCTCGCGGCCAGCGTCCCGGTCGAAGAAACGAACGATTCGGTGTGGACGGTACTCGATACGGTCATCGACCGCTGGCTGCCGCCTGCACCGCAGGCGCCAGACCGTAACCCGACTCGCGCCGCGGTCGCAGACGTCCATCGGTTTGGTCAAGCCGCGCTCGATGCGGGCTTCGCGACTGCCCTGGTCGAGGTAATTGAGGAGAACGTGAGTTGGGCCTCGGCGGAGCAGCTCGTCGCGATGTTCACGAGCTGGTGGAGCTGCGCATCGCGGCTTGATGAGATCGATGACCAGCGGCGCCGTGGCTTCACCAAGGAGGCGGTCGAAACTCTCCAGCGCGCATATCCTGCCGTGATCGAGACCACGGGGCGCAATCACGTCCTGTTCGCGGTCGCTTGATGAGGCCTGCCGGCCTGGCGCTCATCCTCGTCATCGCCCTGGGCGGCTGCACGCCGAGCGAGCCGGCCGCCGGGACGCCTACCGATTCACCGACGCCGACGCCAATCGAAACGCCTTCGCCATCCCCCGCTCCGATCACCTACGGTCCCCCTCAGTACCGCGCGATGTGGGTCGACGCGTTTCACGACGGGATCAAGTCCCCCGCCCAGGTGGAGAAGCTGGTCGCCGACGCGCGCAGAGGCAACCTGAACGCGCTTTTCGTGCAAGTCCGCAAGCGCGGCGACGCGTATTTCAACCGTGCGGACGAGCCGCGTGCGTTGGACATTGCCGCATCGCGCGGCTTTGATCCGCTCGCATACCTGATCAAGCTGGCTCACGCTTCAACGCCGCGCATCGAGGTCCACGCGTGGCTCAACACCTTTTTCGTCGGCGAGACGAGCGGCGTCTACATCAAGCACCCGGACTGGATCAATCGAACCAACGACGGCAGCACCGGCGGCTACCTTGACCCCGGCATCCCGGAAGTGCAGGCGTACACGCGCAAGGTGTTCGTGGACCTCGCCCGCAACTACGACGTGGACGGCCTGCACATGGATTTCGTCCGCTACCCCGGTGTGGCGTGGGGCTACAGTGCGACCTCCCTTTCGCTCTACATGAAGGCGACCGGAGCGACCTCCGTTCCAGCACCCGACGACGTTCGATGGCAAGCGTGGCGGCGCGACCAGGTCACTGCTTTCGTGCGCGACCTTCACAACGACCTGCGCGCCGCCAGGCCCGCGGTGAAGCTCAGCGGGGCGCTCATCTGCTTTGGCGGCGGACCCGCGACCGTGGCGGACTGGATCTACACGTCGGCTTACTCGTCGGTGTTTCAAGACTGGTACGACTGGATGATCAAAGGCTACATCGACTTCGGGATGCCCATGAACTACGACAGCGACTGGATCCGGCGCGAGAATATTTGGTTCGACCAGTGGCTCTTGTTCGAGAAGGACTCGGGGTTCGCCAATCGGGTGATCACCGGCGTTGGCGTCTTCCTGAACTACCCGGAGGACTCGCTCGCGCAGATTCGACGCGCCCTCGCGCCGTCGGCGCGGGGAAACCACGTGCTCGGCGTCGCGCTCTATTCATATGCGTCGACATCGGTCTATGGGACCTCGGATTTCTACGATTCGCCGGATCTCTCGGGGAGCCTCCCGCGGCAGCCGTACGCCGGGTCCATCGTCGACGAGCCGGGATTGGTGCGGCGCGCTGACCTGTTGAACGACTGGTTCATGACGCAGCTGTCGCAGCCGGCCTACTACAGCGATGTCCAGCTGGGCCGTGTCCATACGCAGCCCGTCTTCACGATGCCCGCCCAAACACCGGCGCTGTCCTCTTGATGAGGAACTGAGGCATGCCGCCGGCGAGCGCCCTCCTGCGGCTGCTGGCGTTCGCCGTGCCGTCGGCGCTCGCGGCCGCCGGGGTTCAGCCGCTGCTGGGAGCGGCCATCGGCGTGGTGCAGCTCGGGTGGGCGTTCGGGCTCACCGCGCCGGCGGTGATCGCAGCGGGCCTGGTGTTTGGCGCCGGCCGCCTGTTCGATCGAGGCGACTCGGTGCAGCCACCCTGGTATTCGGCGTGGATCCTTTTTCCCGGGGCATTTCTCCTGGCGGGCGCCGCGGCGATGTGCATCTTCGGAGCGCTGGTCGAGTTTTCGTTGATCACGTGGACCATGTGGGTGCTGCTGATCACCGGATCGCTGCTGTGGGCGGCGGCGATGGTCCAGGTCCGCACCGCCTCACGCTGACCAAAGACGACGTACCCATGGCGGGGCCCACCCTCTTAAGTTGCCGGCCCCAGCGCGCAGAGCGGCGATGAGGATGGGACCTACTGATTGCCCCCACCAGCACACCGGGGGCGAGAGTAACGCCGAAAAAAATCGAAGGCAACCCAGGTTGTTAAGACCGCCTTACTGGGAGGCGCGCGAGTGCGTCATGCCAGCGCCGCCTTCCAGCGTCCGGCGCCAGCAGACGCAGACCCACATCCGGTAAGGCGACCACTTCTCGGCGAGCTGCTCCAGCTTGGCCTGGTCGGGTTCCGTCGCCAGGCCGTACTCGGTTCGGATCGCCCCCATCAACCGCCGCTCCTGGCTCGGAAGCTCGTCCACGGCCGAGAGCGCGCGGAGGCGGATGAGCTCAGACCCCCACACTCCGATGCCCGGCAGCCTCTGCAAGCTCTCGACCGCCTCCTCGCGAGGCATCGACCGCAGTGTTTCCGTGTCGACCTCGCCCGCGAGCGCCGCTCTCCCCAACGCGTTCAGGAATTCGACCTTGCGACCGAACAGGCCGGGAAATTTCTCCAGGTGGGCGAGCCGCTCCGGCGTCGGAAAGGTCGACAAAACATGTCCATGCACGTCGATCGCGTGACCCATCTCTCGCGACATGCGGTCCTTGACGCCCTGGCCCTGGCGCATCGAGATTCGCGATGAGATCACGCACCACGCGGCGGCCTCGTATGCGTTGGACCAGTTGACTGGCCTGAACCCGGGAAACGTGCGTTGAAGCGTCGCGACCACCGGGTCTCGCTTCCCGACATCGGGCCAGCCTCGCCCATCGACGTCGAGGCTGAGGATCCTATCCACCTGCCTGGCCACCCCCTCAGGCTCAGACGTCTCGCCGTAGGTCGTCCCGAGAACGTGTCCCCGCGAGTCCTGCTTGAGGCAAACACCCACCGGAGACCACTCGCCGTCGGACAGAAAGGCGAGGTGAAGGTGTCCCTCCGGGTCACCGGTCTCGGAAGGCGCCCTGTGCCATGCCCCGATGAAGTTCGCCCCCTGCTCGAGCGAGTAGTCGCCGTGGGGCGTGATCTCAAAGCTGTGGGCCCGCGGTCATCGAGACGAGAAAGCCGGTCGCGCCCGGTGACCGGCTTGCAAGAGACTCGCCTAAGCGAGCTTGATTCGGTTCGCGCGCGGGCCCTTCTGGCTCGGCTCGATCTCGAAGCTGACGCGCTCGCCACCGGCCAACGAGTCGAAGTTCACCGCTGAATCGAGTCCCGTTCGGTGGAAGAAATACTCCCTCCCATCCTCTGCGGCGATGAACCCGAATCCGCGGTCGGAGACCAACTTCTTGATGGTGCCTGTCGGCATCTCCTCAACTCCCCTTCTCGAAACAATGTCGCGAACGCACGGGCCCTTCGAGAACACCACGACCGCGGCGCACATCGCCTGCTATCCGGGCGACCGATCTACCTTACCACCGGCGCTGCGGCTCGCCAAACGATCAAATTGCGAGGAGCGCCACCCCCGCCAGAGTGGCCACAGCGCCGGCAATTTTCATCGGGACGCCCGTCCTTTCTCGCAACCTCCAGACGCCCCAAATGGCCACCCCGACCACTGCTGTTTCGCGAACCGGAGCGACGACGGACAGCGGGGCGAGGCTCAACGCCCACAGCACCAGCAGGTAGCCGCCCCACATGAAGACCCCGATCAGGGTCGCCTGCGCGCGACTCAACACTGGGCCGCTGGACAGTCGCTCGACCGTCGGGCGTCGCCCGGCGGTCAGGCGCGCCGCGATCCACGTCGAGATGGATATACCGGCGAGTATCAGGACGATCAGCAGCCAGCCGTACAGCCACGGGGTGGAAAGCTGCACGCCGATGCGGTCGACCGCGGTGTAAGACGCGATGGCCACCCCGGTGAGCAGTGCAGGAACCGTGGCCCGGCCGCCGGCCTGCGAGAGAGTGACCGCGAGGATGCCCGCGAGCAGCAGGCCGACCCCGACGAACTGGAGGCCGGTCAGACGTTCATGAAGCAGCACAAGGCCGGCGATGACTGCAAGCAGCGGAGCCGAGCCTCGCGCTATCGGGTACACGGCCGAGAGCTCGCCTCGCCGGTAAGCAGCGGCGAGGAGCCAGAGATACGTCACCTCCAGGAAACCGGACAGGGCGCACCACCCCGCGGCAGCCGGGGCAAGACCTGGCCGGCCGGCCCACAACCAAACGAGTGCAACGGGTGGTGTGGCCACCAACGTCGCGGCCAGGGTGGCGCGCTGAAAGGTCGCCATCGGGTCGCCGCTCACCTTCACGAGGATGTTCCACGTGCCGTGCAGGACCGCCGCGGCAAGGGCCAGCCCGATGGCGGCGGCGATCAGGCCGTCAACCCAGCGGTCCGGCGCGGCCGCGCGAGCAAGCGCCCCAGCAGCCGGTATACCTCGGGATTCACAAGGAGGCCGTTGTGGCTTCCCCATACGGGCAGAGATGGGATGTCGGCGCGGAGGCAGGAACGAAAGTTGACCACGTCATCCGAACGCGTGTAGATCGAGGTCGTCGGGACGTTGGGAGCGACGCGTAAGTCGTGAGAGAAGCGTCCTTCTGGATGCCACCGGCGACCGTAGGCGATCTCGCTCGCCGTCTTGACCACGCCCACCGCGCGGCGGGTCACGAACGCGAGGTCGGTCGTGTCGGCCAGCGGAGACCCCAGCGTGATCACCTGCTCGATGATCTCTGGACGGCGCTGCGCCAACACCTTGGCGAGCAGCCCTCCTCGGCTGTGTCCCACGAGGCTCACTCGTACGCCGGCCTGATGCTCGACCTCGATCAGCCGGTGGCGAAGCCGTGCCAGCAGCCGCTCGGAGTCCTGGATGTTGAACAGGATGCCGGACAGGTACGGCTTGTAGCCGATGCGCTCGAGCCAGTTGGAAAGAACGGTCAGGGACCAATCGCCGGACAGAAAGCCCGGAATCAGCAGCACCGGCCGCCCGTCGCCGCGTGGCACGCCGCGACCGCGAAAAACCGGGTCGCGCAGCAACGCCGACATCTCGCGGAATGCGAGCGGGTCCCATAACTTCACGGCTGCGAATCGTAGGTTGTAAGCCCTGGCGCGGGTGTCGAGCGCCCGAGCTACCGATCAGGTCGCGTAGACGCCCCCATCGGTTCCGACCTGTACGGGAATGGAGACCAGCGGGGTCGGCGCCGGTCCGGCAACGACCGCCGCGCCGTTGGCGGGGTCGAACGCGGCGCCGTGGCATGGGCACCACAGCACCTTCTGGCCCGAGTCATAGACGACCGTGCATCCGGCATGCGTGCAAACGGCATCGAACGCCGCAACGCTCCCGCCGGCCAGGGACACAGCCACCGCGGGATCGCCGGTGGCCGGATCGGTGAAGTTCAGGAAGCCCTGCGACTGGAGGTCAGCCAGAGCGCCGATCTTCGTCCCGGTCGGCGAGGCGACCGGCGAGGCCGTGGCAGCCGGAGTCGCGCCGGCCGACGCTCCCTGCCCTGATGGCCGTGGCCGTGGCAGCAATGCGAGCACCCAGATCAGGGCCACCGAAGCGCCACCGAGCTGGAGCATGAGGCGGCGCCGGCTGAGGTCGGTGGTCGCGGGCCGTCCACGATCGGCCTGCGCCTGGCCGAAGATCAGCGGCCGGACGGTAAGGACGCCCTGGTCACCGATCAGGACGAGGGTGATCCAGGCGACCGTGTAGATGCTGTCCGAGCCGAGGAAGTACGGCTGCACCGTCCAGCTTGCCGTGAGGAAGAACACGAAGCTCACCAGAGCGCCGGCTGTCGCAGCCCAACGCGTGGCCAGCCCAAGCAGAACCAGCACGCCAATCGCCAGCTCGACCCCGATCACAGCGATGCCCGCGAGCTGAGGAACTGGCAGCGCAAACACCTGGACGAGGAACCCAATCGGCGAATGGCCGGCAAAGGCTTGCAGCTGCGTGCCGATGTACGTCGACGCGCCCGGCTGCAGAAATCCCGGGTCGGAGATCTTCTGGATGCCGGCGTACGTGAACGTGGCTCCGAGAAAAAGCCGAAGCGGCACCGTTGCGTAGGCGACCCACCGGTCAGCCGGCCGCAGCGGCTGCTGAGACTGCGGCCGCTGGGCCTTCTTCGCCAAGACGAACGGACATTACAGGGAAATCGATATGGCTCCGCTGTGGCCTGGCTGTGAATTCGCCGAGAACTTCTGCAAGTTACTTGAACAGATTGTCTGTTAAATTGATTGAAATGGTCCGATCATATCGCCTTGGCAAGCGGCAGCCGGAGATCGATCGCACGCGGTTGGCCATCCTTTCCGCGGCTCGCCAGGTCGTGACCGAGCTCGGTGAGGGCGCGAGCATGGGCAAGGTGGCCGAGCGGGCCGGGGTGTCACGGATCACCGTCTACAACCAGTTCGGCTCCAGGGCGCGCCTGCTGGAGGCGCTGGCGGCTCGACCCGGCTCGGGACCACAGGGGCTTGGGGCGGTGGGACCCGGGCTCGACCCGTCAGGGGAGCTGAGGCGGCGGGTCGAACAGGCCTGCGCCGCATGGGCGGCTGATCCGGCGCTCTACCGCCAGCTCCACGGCCTTCGGCGCGAGCAGGATGACCAACCCGACGAGAATCGTGCCCTTGCCGAGAGGCTGGCCGCACACGACCGGCTCCGACCGGGGTGTTCGATCAAGGAAGCCGAGGACGTGATCGGGATCCTCACCTCGTTCCCGGCCTTCGACCGGCTTCACAAGAGCGGGCGCCGCTCGCCCTCCGCGGTGGCCCAGATCCTCCTGGGCATGGCATCAGGCTTCGTGAGGGATCCCGAGGTCTAGGATTGACGCAGTGCGCCATCGAACCGCGGACCTGGACGGACCGGTTCATTACCTTGACTTCGGCGGCACCGGCCAGCCGCTGCTCATGGTGCACGGGCTGGGTGGCAGCGCGATCAACTGGATGGCCGTCGGTCCTGAGATCGCGGAGCACTACCACGCCTTCGCCATCGACCTCGCAGGCTTCGGGCAGACACCTCTCTTCCGCCGTCTGGCAGCCGTAGGCGCCAACGCCGGCCTGGTGCACGAGTTCATCCAGAAGGTGATCGGCGAACCCGTGGTGATCATGGGCAACTCGATGGGCGGGCACATCGCCCTGCTCGAGGCAGCAGTTCACCCGGCATCGGCGACGGCCCTCATCCTTGTCGACCCAGCAATCCCGGGGGTCCACGTCATCCGACCCGAGCCGGCGATGCTTGGTGTGATGGCGGGCCTGACGGTCCCCGGCCTCGCCGAGATTCTGCTCGACCGGCGTGCGCGCCTGCTCGGCCCTGAAGGCCTGGTCCGCGAGACCCTGTCCATCGTCTGCGCCGATCCATCTCGCGTGCCGGCCGACGTCGTCGACGCTCACATCCAGCTGATGGTGGAACGCGAGCGGCTCGGACGCCAGACCGGCCGCGCCTTCCTCCAGGCGAGCCGGTCGATCGGCCTGCGCATGGCCGATCCGCGTTTCTGGAGCCAGGTGAGCAGGGTTCGCGCTCCGACCCTGGTGATCCACGGCAGCCTCGACCGGCTGATTCCGCTTGCCGCCGCCAGGGACCTCGCGCGACGGCGACCTGACTGGACCCTGGAGGTCCTCGACGGCGTCGGACACGTCCCGATGATGGAGACGCCCGACAGATTCATGAACGCGCTAAACGCGTGGAGCCCGTATAGAATCGCCCGCGACGCAGGGCTCCCACCCGCTGCAGCCTGTGCGCAAGCGCAACCAGGTTCTGACTAATTGAATGCGTAACGGAGAATCGTTCTAGCACCAATTTGGCAACGGTCCGAGAACTTCATCCCAACCTTCGCCATCTTGGTCGATGGGATCCGATTCCTCCGATGTGGCTCGAGGGACGCATCTATCTCGAGTACCTTCGCCTGATCCGCGACCCAGTCTTCCGCGGGGTCGAGATCCCGCCCGGCCTGGGCAAACCGGTCCTCCTCATTCCAGGCTTTCTCGCAGGTGACTGGACGCTGCACACGCCGTTCCAGTGGCTGCGCCGCATCGGCTACCGCCCTCAGGTGGCCGGCGTCACGTTCAACGTGATGTATTCCGAGGTGATGCTCAAGCCGCTGGTCGAAACGCTTCGCGAGCTGCGGCGGAAGACGGGCGCTCGTGTTTCGCTCGTGGGGCACAGCCGCGGCGGAGTGCTCGCCAAGGTGCTATCTCACAGGAAGCCCGACCTGGTGGAGCAGGTGATCACACTCGGTTCTCCGCTCAACGACCCGTTCGACGTTCATCCGCTGACGATGGCCGGGGTGCGGGCGGCTCACATCTACAACGCGTTCCGGTACGGGCACCCGGCGTCCGTCGAGGAGCGTTTCCTCCGCGACCTGGCGGCCCCGCCTCGCGTCCCGACGACGTCGATCTACTCGCGCTCCGACGGCGTCGTCAACTGGCGGGCCTGCCTGCGACACGACGTGAACGCGATCGAGGTCCCCGGAAGCCATATCGGCCTGGCGCTGAACCCGGATGTCTACCGGGTCCTGGCTTACCTCCTCCCTGCCCCGTGGCGAGAGAGCTGACCGGGTAACATCGATCCAGCGGGAGCTCGGACTCACGAGACGAGTCGGGCTGAGAGGGCGCCAAGTCGCCGACCGCATGAACCTGAACTGGGTAATGCCAGCGGAGGGAGATAGATGAGCGAAGTCGTCGTCCGCGCGGCTGACTCGGATTCGTTCGGCAAGGTCGAGAGCCACGGCATCGACCCGATCCCGGCCGCGGAGCGGCACGGCACCCCACGCGAGCTCGCCTTCCTGTGGGCTGGCGCATTCGTCAACTACGCGAGCCTTTTCACCGCGAGCCTCCTCACGACCTACTACGGACTCGGCGTCTGGGATGGCCTGCTTGCGACCGCTCTTGGCACAGCCGCGGCAGCGGTGATCCTGGGACTGCTCAGCAACACGGGCCCCCGCACCGGCGAACCGCAGATCGTTTTCACCCGACGCATCTTCGGGCTCCGCGGTTCCTATCTTGGCGCCGCCCTCACACTCTTCCTGGCGATCGGATGGTTCGCTGTCGACTGCGTGATCGCGGCGCAGGCGGGAGCTCAGCTCATCGGCGCCGGCAATCGCTGGATCACGCTGGGGCTTGTCCTCCTGATCGCCGCGGCCAGCGTGGCGGTCGCGATCTATGGCCACGAAACGATCAAGGTGCTCGCGACGTACGGCGCCGTCGCGTTCGCCGCGCTGTCGCTGGCGCTTTTCTTGTTCCTGGCGCCGCAGTTCCACTGGACCCAGGGCCCGACCGTTTCCGGACCCGGCTATCCCGGCGCGTTCGTCCTCGGGTTCATGACGTGCTTCGCGCTGGTCGCGTCCTGGTACCCGTTCGCAAGCGATTACTCGCGCTACCTACCCGCGTCGAGCTCCACCCGATCGGTGACGTTGTGGCCGTTGGCGGGCGTCGTGGTGCCGATGCTCTTACTCGGCCTGTTCGGTTTGCTGCTGCCGACCATCGACGCCGCGCTTGCTTCGAGCCAGGGGACGCTGGCGGTGATCAGCCGCCACGCCCCGGCCTGGGTTGCCATTCCGTTTTTTGTCTTTGTCGTCCTCGGCGAGATCTGGGCCAACTATTTCGACGTCTACACTGCGGGGCTCGTCACCTTGGCCATGGGCATCAGATTGCCCCGCTGGCAGACGGCTTTGGCGTGCGGGATTCTCGGCACTGCGCTCGCGTCGTATGCCGTGCTCGTCAGCGATTTCCACGTTGCGTACGAGGACTTCCTCATCCTCACCTATCTATGGGCGCCCGCCTGGGCCGCCGTCGTCCTGCTCACCTTCTTTCTCTTCGACGGCGAGCCGAGACCGCGCCTTGCCCTGGTCGCGTGGCTCGCCGGAACGCTGACGAGCCTGCTGTTCGTCAACTACGACAACCTCTTCAGCAACCTTGCCAACGCGCCGAGGTTCTTCAATCGCGATTTGATGACTGCATTGCATGGCGCAGACCTCAGCGGACTTGTGAGCATCGGCATAGCCGCCGCCGTCTACCTGGCGGGCCGGCGGATGAGGTCCACTTGAAGCTGCCGGTCGCTTTCACCATCGCGGGATCGGATTCCGGTGGGGGAGCCGGCATCCAGGCGGACCTGAAAACTTTCGCGGCCCTCGGTGTGCATGGCGCCTCGGCGATCACAGCGCTGACCGCGCAGAACACCCTGGGTGTGACCGAGATCCTGGAGGTGCCTCCGGCCTTCGTGAGCGCCCAGATCGAAGCGGTGATGGCGGACATCGGTGCGGCCGCCGCGAAGACAGGCATGCTCTCGAGCGCCGCGATCATCGAGGTCGTCGCGAGCGCGGTCGCGCGCCACAACATCAGGAACCTGGTCGTCGACCCGGTGATGGTGGCCAAAGGCGGCGCGAGACTGCTGCGCGACGACGCCGTCGATGCGCTTCGCAGGCTGCTGCTGCCGCTCGCGGCGGTCGTGACGCCCAACCTCCCCGAGGCCGAGGTGCTGCTCGGGAGGCCGATCCGGACTCTCGACGAGCGCCGCCAGGCCGCGCGCGACCTCGTCGGTCTCGGGGCGCGTGCGGCGGTCGTCAAGGGCGGGCACACCGATGAACCGCTCGCCATCGACCACTACTTCGACGGCACCGAGCTCGTGGAGCTGCAGTCTCCTCGCATAGCGACAACGAACACCCACGGAAGCGGTTGCGTGTTTTCCGCCGCCATCGCTGCAGAGCTGGCCAAGGGCAGCGATTCCCTTGCCGCCGTGCACCAGGCGAAAGAGTTCATCACCGGGGCGATCGAGCGCTCGCTGGAGGTGGGCCGCGGCCACGGCCCCGTGAACCCGATGTTCAAGATCGTCAGTTGAGCGCCTGGTTTCTTAAAAGTCGCTGGGTCTCAGGAGCCCGTTAAGCTGTGCCGACATGAGCAAGCGAAAGCGAGCCGGCAAGCCCTCGAGCGCCGCCGACCAGCCCGTCACCGAAGAGAGCAGCACCTCGGCCGCCGAGGACGCACCCAAAGAAGACATGGCGCATGTCAACCGCGATCTGCTGGCGGGCAGCCCAGACATATTCGCTCCCAAGTGGACGGAAGAACCGCCGGCTACTCCCGCGGCCGACGTGGTCAGCGAACCCGTAGCCGTCGAACCCGCACCGGTGCCCGCTGAAACAGCAGCGGAGAGGCAGGCGGAACCCGTCGAAACACCGCCCGCCGCTGCGCCCTCGGAGCCGACGCCGGTCCTGGTGCCGCAGGCCTACGATTCGGCGCCCCCCCCACCCTACGTGTCCCACACAGCTGCCCCGGCCCGGCCGCGCATCGGCGGTTCCAGCGCAGCGCTGGGGATCGTCCTCGTCGTGGTCGGCCTGTTCGCCCTGGGCGTGGTGGAGTTCGGCGTCGACCTCACCCAGTACGGCTGGCCCCTGTTCGTGATCATCCCGGGCCTCACACTGCTGGTCATCGGTTTCCTCGGCGGCGGCGCGGGCGCGTCGGTGCCGGGCGGGATCGTGACAATGCTCGGCCTCGTGCTCGCCTACCAGAGCAGCACAGGCGACTGGCCAAGCTGGGCGTTCGCATGGTCGCTGGTCGCCCCATTCGGCGTCGGCCTCGGTTTCTACCTGCAGGCGCTGCGCGACCGCGACCCGGTGATGTTGAGACGCGGGCGGACCCTGATCTTCATCGGCGCGATGATCTTCATGATCGGGTTCGTGTTGTTCGAGTCGATCCTCGGCATCAGCGGGATGGACTACGGGATCTTCGGCAAGGCGGCCCTGCCCGCGCTGCTGATCGTGATCGGCATCATCCTCCTGGTCCGCAGCATCCAGCGGAGCCGGGTGGCGCGCTAAAGAATGAGAAGGAACCGGGCGGTTCCTTCTGCGCGCGAGCGCGATCAGGATGGGACTTACTGATTGCATCGCCCGGTCGTGTTCCCGCCGACGGGGACCCGGCCCTCATCCA